>NZ_JBARMY010000534.1:0-2065 GCF_049802695.1 Mycobacterium sp. | reverse complement strand
GCGCTGGAATTACGTGCCGACGGCATCACCTCGCCGGTGCTGGCGTGGCTGCACCTGCCGGGCACCGACTTCGCGCCCGCGGTGGCCGCCGACGTGCAGATCGCCGTCTCCTCGGTGCGCCAACTCGACGAGTTACTCGACGCGGTGCGCCGGACCGGCCGAACGGCGACGGTGACCGTCAAGGTCGACACCGGGCTGAACCGCAACGGCATCGGCGCGGCGCAATATCCGGCGGTACTGGCCGCGCTGCGCCGCGCCCTGGCCGAGGACGCGGTACGGGTGCGCGGGATCATGTCGCATCTCGTCTACCCCGACCTGCCCGACGACCCGACCAACGCGCTGCAGGCGCAGAAGTTGTCCGACATGCTGGCTCATGGTCGCGAGCAGGGTGTGCGGTTCGAGGTGGCGCACCTGTCGAACTCCTCGGCGACGCTGGCCCGCCCCGATCTGGCCTTCGACGTAGTACGCCCCGGCATCGCGGTCTACGGGCTGAGTCCCTTCCCGCAGCGCGGCGACATGGGACTGGTGCCCGCGATGACGGTGAAAACGACTGTGGCGCTGGTCCGAGCGATCAGTGCCGGCGAGGGAGTGTCCTACGGGCACATCTGGGTGGCCGACCGGGACACGAACGTGGCACTGCTGCCGATCGGCTACGCCGACGGCGTGGTGCGGGGTTTGAGCGGACGCCTGGAGGTGCTGATCAACGGCAGGCGGCGCAGGGGCGTCGGACGGATCTGCATGGACCAGTTCGTGGTCGACCTGGGGCCTGGTCGCCCCGACGTCACCGAGGGCGACGAGGCGATCCTGTTCGGACCGGGCGGCCGAGGCGAACCCACGGCGCAGGACTGGGCCGACCTGCTCGGCACCATCCACTACGAAGTGGTGACCGGTCCGCGCGGCCGTATCACCAGGACCTACCACGGAGCCGAAACCGTTGAGCGGTAGTGATGCTCGCACCCGCAGTGCGTGGCTGGCGGGTGCCGCGGGACTGAGCGCGGTCGGCACGATCGCCGCGGTGTCGGTTGCGCGGCAGCTGTCCCGGCGCGCGGTCGTCGACGATCCTTTCGCCGGCGAGGATTTCGAAGCGTTGGACAACGACCGGAGCTGCGTGGTGACCACGCCCGACGGGGTGCCCCTGGCGGTGCGCGAGGCGGGGCCCGAGGATGCGGCATTGACAGTGGTGTTCGCACACGGATTCTGTTTGCGCATGGGCGCTTTCCATTTTCAGCGCATGCGGTTGTGCGAGGAGTGGGGTTCCGACGTCCGGATGATCTTCTACGATCAGCGCGGGCACGGTCGCTCCGGAGAGGCGCCGCCGCAGACCTACACGGTCGCCCAACTCGGTCAGGATCTGGAGACGGTGCTGCAAGTTGTCGCACCGCGCGGGCCGATCGTGCTGGTCGGCCATTCAATGGGCGGCATGACGGTGTTGTCGCACGCTCGCCAGCATCCGCGGCACTACGGCACCCGCATCGTGGGTGCTGCACTGATTTCGTCTGCAGCGGAGGGTGTTTCGAATTCGCCGCTGGGAGAAATCCTGAAGAACCCGGCGCTGGACGCCGCCCGGTTCGCGGCGCGTTCCGCGCCCAAGCTGGTGCATCGCGGTCGCAATGTGGCGAAGTCATTGATCGGCCCGATTCTGGCGGCGGCGTCCTACGGCGAAACCGACGTCAGCCCGAGCGTGGTGACCTTTTCCCAGAAGATGATGCTCGGAACACCGATCCCGACCATGATCGAGTTCTTGCACGCGCTGGAGACTCTCGACGAAACCGCGGCGCTGCCGACGCTGGCCAAGATCCCCACGCTGATCGCCTGCGGTGACAACGACCTGCTGACGTCGGCTAACGACTCCCGGGGCATGGCCGAGCTGTTGCCGGACTCGGAACTGGTCATCATCGACGGCGCCGGTCACCTGGCGCTGCTGGGCAAGCCGGACCCGGTCAACGACGGTCTCGTGCGGCTGGTGAAGCGGGTCAGCCCGCCGGGACGGTTGACCGCGCTGACCCGCCGGCTGCGCGATCGGGCGCTCCGCCGTGCCTGAATGCCGAAACTGGTTGCGTGGCGA
>NZ_JBARMY010000533.1:0-21636 GCF_049802695.1 Mycobacterium sp. | reverse complement strand
GATCGGGGTGCCGTCGGCGCTGGCTCTGGGAGCGGCCGGCGGCGCACTGGCTGCGGTGGCCTCTCGGCGCCAAGGCCGCTGATAAACTGCTCCGCTGGGTCCCAATGTGAGCGGAGAGCATTACCGGCATGACAGTTCCCGTAGGAGCTAAAGAACTCATCGGGAAGCATTACCGCTTCCCGGATTACTTCGATGTCGGGCGGCAGAAGATCCGGGAGTTCGCCAGGACGTTGAAAGACGACCACCCCACGCACTACGCCGAAAGTGCCGCAGCTGAGGCCGGCTATCCCGGGCTGGTCGCCCCGCTGACGTTCCTGGCTATTGCGGGGCGGCGTCTGCAGCTGCAGGTTTTCACCCAGTTCGACGTCCCCATCAACATCGCCCGGGTGTTTCACCGCGACCAGAAGATACGGTTTCACCGGCCGATCCTCGCCGGCGACAAGCTGTACTTCGACGCATACCTCGACTCGATTTTGCAATCCCACGGCACGGTGATCGCCCAGATTCGCAGCGAGGTCACAGACGCCGACGGCAATCCGGTGGTGACCAGCGTCGTCACCATGATCGGAGAAGCCGCTCAGCACCAGGATGACACCGACGCGGCGGTCGCCGCGATTGCATCGATCAGCAGCGGGCCCTAATGTCGGCCGCTATGAACCGCGGGGCCGTCGGGCCTGAGGGCACTGGTCTGCGTCCACATTTCGAGGACGTCCAGTCCCATTACGATTTGTCCGACGACTTCTACCGCCTGTTCCTCGACCCGTCGCAGACCTACAGCTGCGCCTATTTCGAGCGTGACGACATGACGCTGGAAGAGGCGCAGGTGGCCAAAGTCGACCTGGCGCTGGGCAAGCTGGGGCTGCAGCCCGGAATGACGTTGCTCGACGTCGGCTGTGGCTGGGGGGCGACGCTGCGGCGGGCGATCGAGAAGTACGACGTCAACGCCATCGGTTTGACGTTGAGCAAGAACCAGGCCGCCCACGTGCGGCGGACATTCGACGAAATGCCGAGTTCACGGTCCAGGGAAGTGCGGCTGGAAGGCTGGGAACAGTTCCACCAGTCGGTCGACCGCATCGTGTCCATCGGGGCGTTCGAGCACTTCGGTCGTGACCGCTGGGACGACTTCTTCAAAATGGCCTACGAGGCATTGCCGGCCGACGGAGTGATGCTGTTGCACACAATCGTCTCGGTGAGCTCGGCGGATATCGAAGCCCGCGGGCTGAAGATGACGATGTCGCTGCTGCGCTTCATCCAGTTCATCATGCGGGAGATCTTTCCCGGCGGGCGGTTGCCGGCGGTTGCCGATGTCGAGGAGTACGCCACCAAGGCCGGTTTCCAGATGGCGCGTGTCCAGCCGCTGCGGTTGCACTATGCACGCACACTCGACAATTGGGCGGCATCGCTGCAGGCCAAGAAGGACGAGGCCATCGCCATCCAGTCCGAAGAGGTCTACGAGCGGTACATGAAATACCTGACCGGTTGCGCGGATCTGTTCCGCAACGGCTACACCGACGTCTGCCAATTCACCTTGGTCAAAGGCGCCGCCTGAGTTCTCCCGCCGGGCCGCGGGTGATTCAGCCGAAGAACATGTTGCGACGCCCGGCCAACAGCCGGTAGAGCGTCTGCTGGATTGTCTCGCGCACCTGGTCAGTGAGTTCGAAGGTGACCATGGGGTCGTCGGCGTCGGTGGGATCGTAATCGGCAGTCGAGATCGGCTCGCCGAACGCGATGTGCCACTTCGACGGCAACGGCAACAGACCAGCCGGGCCGGCCAGCGGGAACAGTGGCGTGATCGGGAAGTACGGCAGGCCGAGCAGTCGCGCCACCAACTTGACATCGGCCAGCATCGGATAGATTTCCTCAGAGCCGACGATCGAGCACGGCACGATCGGCGCCTTCGTGCGCAGTGCCGCCGACACGAAGCCGCCGCGACCGAAGCGCTGCAGCTTGTAGCGGTCGTTGAAGTGCTTCCCCAGGCCTTTGTATCCCTCGGGGAACACCGCGGTGAGCTCACCGGCGGCCAGCAGCCGGTGAGCGTCCGCGGTGCAGGCCATGGTGTGACCGGCCTTGCGCGCCGTCTCACCGAGCACGGGCAGATCAAAGACCAGGTCAGCCGCCAGCAGTCGCAGGTCGCGGTGGGCGGGATGCTCGTCGTGGACGGCCACCGAGGCCATCAGCCCGTCGAACGGCAGCACGCCCGCGTGGTTGGCGACCACCAGGGCGGCGCCGGTGTCCGGCAGGTTCTCGACGCCGCTGACCTCGACCCGGAACCAGGATCGGAAGAAGAATCTCAGCAACGGCCGCACGACCGCGTCGTTAAAGTGAGGGTCGAATCCGAAGTCGTCGACATGGTAGTCACCGGTCAGCCGCTGCCGGAGGAACTGTGCGATCGCACCGACTCGCTGAGCGAGTTCGTTGGCGGGAGCTTGGGTCTCCGACGCGGTGCCGGCAACGCGACGCCGGTCATCGATGTCGCGCACGACATCGGCCAGCTCTTGCGCCTCAGCGCCCGTCAGCAGCGATGGATGACGACGAGAAGTCGCGCTGCGTTGAACGGCCCGCCGCTGAGCCGCCGCACGTCCCGAATTCGCATGCAGCGGAATTACTTTGGCCTTTGATTCACCGGGCATAGTATTCACCTCCCCCCACCCTCAGCAACGGTGTACGACTGCCCAGACGTTGGGCTACGCTCACCGCACTGTCCTCCAAGGAGCGTACCCATTGCGGGTCGATTATGGGAGTCAGAGCGCGGCCGCGAACGTAATCGTCAAATGCCTCGGCCGTCGTCCACTTAGGCTGGTAACCTAAGTCCTCCCGCATCCTGGTCGTGTCCATCACCCGGCCGTAGCTCAAGTAGTCGAGTTGCTCGCGATTGATCTCGCTGTAGCGGTTAGCCCGTCTCAGTGAATCGAGCGCCCACAGCGTGATTCCCGGGATCGGGAGCGGGATCCGGCCCGCCCGCCGGATCGCCTGCGACAGCATGATGATGCCGCTGGCGCCGACGTTGAAGGTGCCCGCCCTGCCGGCCATCGCGGCGCGCTCGAGCGCACCGAGTGCGTCCTGCTCGTGCAGCAGTTGCAGCCGCGCGTCGCGACCGACCACGGTAGGAACCAGCGGGCCGGCCAGATATCTCGACAGCGTGGTGTCCATCGCAGGGCCAATCATGTTGGCCAGCCGAAGGATTGTGACCGCCACGTCGGTGCGGCGCCGACCCAGCCCGCGCGCGTAGCCTTCGATGTCGAGGCTGTCTTTGGGAAATCCCTGGTGGAACGGGCGACGGCTGCTGCTGTCCTCGGTGAACATCACCTGATCGTGCGCGCTCGATCCGTAAACCTCTGAGGTCGACTTCAACACGACGCGGCGTACCGACGGCGCCTTCTGGCAGGCCGCGAACAACTGCATCGCGCCCATCACGTTGAGTTCTTTCAGCGCTGCTCCGCCGCCGGACCGCGGGGCATAGGACGCCGCGGCGGCATGCACCACCGTGTCGACGCTGCCGTTTCGAATCACTTTGGCGATGAAAGGGTTCCGGATATCCGCGCGGACGAACTCCGCGCGGCCCATCCGGCGCAGCATGTCCTTGCTGGGGGCGATCGCGTCGACGGCGATGACCCGATTGACTAACGCGTTCTGCGCGAGCCGGGCGGTCAGGTAACCGCCGAGGAACCGGCACGCGCCGGTGACCAGCACAACTTTCGGGTAGTGCACTGTGTCGCTTCCCGAGTTGCCCGCATCGGGGCCCGTCCCGCCGATTGGCCCGCCCGACGATTCCACCCCGACAGCCTAGCGGCGATCGCGAGCGCGGCTCAAAGCCGGGCGAAGCGGGTCGCCGCCATCAGCACAGCGGCGATCGCGAGCGCGGCTCATAGCCGGGCGAAGCGGGTCGCCGCATCAGCCACACAGCGAGCTGTCTGAGACGACGGCGAGAACAAACCAGAAGGCAGCGTGCGTATCACTTACCGAGTTTTCTGCGCTGCACGCGTGTGCGACGCAATAGCTTGCGGTGCTTCTTTTTCGACATACGCTTGCGCCGCTTCTTGATTACTGAGCCCATGACCCCGCTTATCTGAGTTATATGTCCGCTTTGACCGCCATGTGGATGACCCGGACACTCTACCGGCTGCCCACATTGAACTGAAAACGGCGTCGGGCGCCGGCCGTAACGCAACAGACGACGAGGCGGCGCACATTGCCGCGACAAGTATCCAGCTAAGCGATCAATTAGCGCGAACGACTGTGGCTACCCTGCGTCGAAATACGACGTCTCCAGCATGTCGTGCACAGCCTTGGCGTGTACCCGAAACGAGCGCCCGACCCGGACTGCGGGCAACTCGCCGTTGTGGACAAGCCGGTAGACGGTCATTTTGCTGACCCGCATCAGGGCTGCCACCTCGGCTACCGTGAGAAATTGGGTTCTGGCCGGCTGGCCGTCGGACGATCCGGTGTCCCGTCCCGATTTACCGCCAGCTGAATCCCGCGCCGATGGCCCATTGATAGACGTCATCGCAACCCAATCAGTCAGGCGCGCGCAGTTCCAGCGGCTTCCCCACCGCTGGCACCAACGCGTGCATACAGGAAGGAGAATAGCGGGACTAGTGGGGTTACTGCGACGGGTGGGGGAAAATCGACAAAAATTCCCGAATTACTCCGATGTCATTCTTAGCTGCTCAGCGCGGGTTTTTGCGGCCCGAACGGCACTGTCAACAGCGGCCCGCAGACCGCCGCGTTCCAGTTCTCGCAGCGCAGCGGCCGTTGTACCGTCAGGGGAGGTGACCATGGCCCGCAGCTGCGCCGCAGAGGTGTCCACCCGGAAGCCTGCCGCGGCGTCGCCCGGTTCGCGCTGCTGCTCCATGCGGTCCAGCAGCATCGCTGCCGAGCCGGCCATGGTTTGCGACACCAGTTCGGTGGCCACCGGCCGGCTCAGCCCCGCGGCGACGGCCGCATCGATCAGCGCCTCGACCACCAGGAAGAAGTAGGCCGGCCCAGAGCCGGACACCGCGGTCACCGCGTCGAGCTGAGCCTCCGGCACGGCCAGCACGCCACCGACACTGTCGAACAGCGCGGCGACCTCCTTGACCTGCTCAGGAGTGACGAAGCGGCCCGCGGCCAGGGCGCTGACGCCGGCGCCGACCAGCGACGGCGCGTTGGGCATCACCCGCACCACCGGCGTCCCAGCCGGCAACTTGGACTCGAAGTAGCCGGTGGTGACACCCGCCGCGATGGTGACGACGACCTGTTCGGCGCCACCGTTGTCGGCTTCGGCGGCCGCGTGTGCGATCTCGGTGATCACCGACTCGACGTCGGAGGGTTTGACCGCGACGATGACGAACGTCGCGTTCTCCACGGCATCGGTCAGCGACGAAACCAGCACCGAATACGTCCCGGCCAGGTACTCGACACGCTGGGGGATCCGTTCGACCACCACGATGTCTTTGACCCGTCGCCCGGCCCGCAGCAGCCCGGACAGCAGAGCTTCGCCCATGCTGCCACCACCGACGATCGCGATTCTGGCCACGGATGAAAGCATGGCAGACGCCCGGCTTGACGACTATCGGTTGGGGCTGATCGCGAGTGCGGCGAAGGCGGGCGCAGCGGGTCGCCCCCGAAACTAGCGTGGCGGCACCATCGCCAGCTGACGGGTCTGCACCACGATGCGGCCCTCGCAGTCGACGACGAGGTGGTCCTCGTCGAACCAGTCCTGCCCGATCTGCACGCAGGTGCAGATCACCCGCAGCCAACCGTCGGCGGGCAGCCCGCGCAGGTATGCGGTGAGCTGAACAGTTGGCGCCCACCCGGTGCGTCCGACGGCGAAGCTGACCGGCGCCGACACATCCCCGCACATCAGCGCGAACAGCACGTCGGGTGCCACACCACGCGGACGCACCCACATCTGGATCACCGGCGCGCGCCCGTCGGTGGGCTCCAGCGTCGACACCACGGGACGCACGTCGCAGCCTTCGGCCAGATGCACCAGCCCGGCCATCGGGTGGCCCGGCCCTATCGGTGCGACCTCGGCCGGCGGTTCCGGTGCCATCAGGTCCAGCACGGGGTTGGCCGACAGCAGCGGCGCAACGTTGTGCTCCGGGTCGCCGAGGGTGACGACAGCATGCACCGCGGTGCGCTGTCCCTGGCTCAGTTCGACGTCGACGAGGCTGACCCGCCGGCCGCGTTTGCGGATCGTCGTCACCAGCCGCATCGGCCCGGGGTCGGGCGCCCATAGGAAGCTGCCCGACACGGCAACCGGTTGGGAGGGGCCGCCGTGGGCGGTGCGGGCGGCGTTGGCGCACAGCGCCAGCATCGCGCCGCCGTGCACTTTCGGCCCGATGGTCCAATGCCTATTGAGCTCACCTTGATAAGCGGAGTAGGCCGAACGATCCGGCGAACCGGTGTTTTCGACCTCACGCAGCGTCATCGCGGTGGTGAACAGGGCGTCCATCGGCTTCCTTGACGTCAGCGCAGCAGGTGGGTACGCGCGAACTGCAGCGACTCGGCCAGCATGGCTTCGCGTTCCTGCATCGAACGCGCACTCGAGGTGGCGACCTCGAGCACCACGTGACCGGAGAAGTTGCCGTTGGCCAGCAGTTGACACACCTCTGCAGTGGGTTGGGTGCCCCGTCCCGGCGGCAGGTGTTCGTCGACCGGCAGCCCGCTGCCGTCACACAGGTGGAGGTGCACCAGGCCCGAACCCATACGCTGCGCCATTTCCAAAGCGTCAGTGCCCGCGGTGGCACTGTGCGACAGGTCCAGTGTGTAGTGGGCATGCTCGCCGTCGAGTGGATCGTAGGACGGCGCGAACGCCGAGAACGCCGGGCCGGGTCCGCCGCCGCGTCTGCGCATCCGTTCAATCGACTGACCCGCCCGAAACAGCCGGTCGGCCCGGAACGGAAACATGTTCTCCACGGCCACCAGCACGTCGCTTGACGCTTCCAGCTCGGCGACCTGGTCGGCGAAGCCTTCGGCGTAGCGGCGCTGCCAGCGAAACGGCGGATGCACGACGACGGTCTGGGCGCCCAGCTGCTCGGCGGCCCACACGCTGCGTTCCAGCTTGGAAATGGGATCGGCCCCCCACACCCGCTGGGAAATCAGCAAGCAGGGCGCGTGCACCGACAGAACCGGAACGGAGAAGCGCTCGGACAACTTCTCGACGGCGTCGATGTCCTGGCTGGCCGATTCGCCCCACACCATCAACTCGACACCGTCGTAGCCCAGCTTCGCCGCATACTCGAAGGCGGCCTCGGTCCTCAACGGGTAGACCGAGGCCGTCGAAAGACCGACCTTGATGGCTGGGCGCACTAGTTTCTTGCGAGCTCTCAGCCCGACTGCAGAAGCGCCAACGGACCGAACGCGATCAGCGCTCCCACCGCGACTGCGATCAGCGTGCTGGCCGTGTCCACGGTCTTGCGAACCACCTGCACGGCGGCCACCAGGCCGAGGATGACCAGCACAGCGAGCACAAGGGCCACGATGTTGTTCCACTGCCACAACTGATCGAAGGCGATGAACAGGCCGGCGCCGAAGGCGACCGCAAGAATTGACTGCAGAACGACCAAACCACCGTGCAGCAGCATCTCTTTTCTGCTCGACCACACATAGTCGTCGGTGTTTTGCCCTCGGTGTTGCTCCGCGTCGAGGTAGTCCTCGTCGAGCTTCCGGTCGCGATGCGACGTGCCAGGCTCATGTGCGAAAGACCCGGCGACATCAGTGCCGCCATCATTGCCGCCGAACAACTCGTTGGCGTCATGCAGATAGGACCGCACATATGCCGAGTCCTCAGTCACCGGCTCGGCTTCCCGCACGTCGGTGTCCATCAGGTCGACCGGCATGTCGGCGTAGTCCTCAAGCGGGTCTGGACTCATTCCCTCGGCACCGGAGCGCGGGTCTGCGTGGGTGCGGCCAGCGTCGGTCCGGCCGGCTCTGCGCAGCGGGCGCGGGTATTCGCTGAGTTCGGGTCCCGCTTCGCGGCGCGGGTTTGGCGGGGATACCGGCCAGCGCGGCTCCGGCTGCGACCAGTACGGGGCGGCAGCGGATTCGTCGTCAGACCCGTCGGGCATCGGCGCATGGGTCGGTTCGGGAGCAGGTTCGTCGAATTGTTGGGGGCTTGTCTCAGGCGCGGGCTCGACGACTGGCGGGGCTCCGTTGGCGCGCCGCTCGGGCGCTCTGGAGCTGTGAGCCTTCGGGCTGGGTCGATCGGGTTGGAGCAGCGGGTCCTCGTCGGTGACGACGGGGATCTCACCGGTCAACTCGGCGACCGTCACGGCGTCGCTGTTGCCGCGGCGCCGGCGACGACGTCCGGTCACCGGTGGCGCGCCGATAGTCCCATTCTTGGCCAGCAATTCAGCGACCGAGATCGGCCGGGTTTCCGCCCCTTCGGTGTTGGTTTGTGATCCAGTCATCGTCTGTCGCCTCTCGACCGGTCAACCGCAGTCCGATCAACTACCTGGCTTCCAGCATCCCGCACGGAACTTTCGACGAGGGCGGTTCCGTCGGCTTCGCTGTCGAGTTTTCGCAGGATCAACCCTTCCCGCAGCGCCCACGGGCAGATGTCCACGGTTTCTATCGACAGCGCACGCATACTTGCCTCCGCCACCAAAGCGCCCGCCACAATCTGTGGCGCCCGCTCGGCACTCACCCCTTCCAGTTCTGCACGGTCAGCGGTCGTCATCCTAGAGATGAAAGATATGAGTTGTCTGAGGCCGTTGAGGGTCAGTGTTCGCTTTACGCGCGGCCCCGCGGCCGACGGCGCGGCGCCGGTGAGGCGGGCCAGCGAACGAAACGTCTTCGAGGTCGCCACCCCGAGGTCGGGGCCGCCGGCTTTCAGCACCTCCGCACTGGCGTCGGCCAATTCGTTGTCGAGCCAGTCGCGCAGCATGGCCACCCGGCGACGGCTCGGCGGGTCGTCGGGCAGCCACTCGCGGGTGAGTCGTCCGGCGCCCAGTGGCAGCGACATGGCAACCTCGGGCTCCTCGTCGACGCCGCTGGACACCTCCAGCGAGCCGCCGCCGATGTCGAGGTTGATGATTCGCCCCGCGCTCCACCCATACCAGCGGCGCACCGCAAGGAAGGTCAGCCGCGATTCGTCGACACCGCGCAACACCCGCAGCTCGACGCCGGTTTCGGCCCGCACCCGCGACAGCACGTCGTCGGAGTTCTTGGCGTCGCGCACAGCCGAGGTGGCGAAGGCCATCAGCTCGGCACAGCCCGAGCTGGTCGAGATCTTGGCGAACTCGTCGATCGTCGAAACCAGCTTGTCAGCGCCG
This sequence comes from Mycobacterium sp., assembly GCF_049802695.1. GTDB lineage: Bacteria > Actinomycetota > Actinomycetes > Mycobacteriales > Mycobacteriaceae > Mycobacterium. The sequence goes on along the minus strand of NZ_JBARMY010000533.1, from coordinate 12,379 downwards.
CGCCGGGTGATCTTGCCCGAGTTGTCGATGGCCTCGGCCAGGCGCAGGGTGGCCTTGGTCGAACTCATCGGCGTCGGATGCCCGCCGCGACGGGCGTCGACCACCAGGAGATTGACCGTGTTACTGCCCACGTCGAGCACGCCTAACCGCACGAACACAACGTAGCCCGGCGACAATGCCGGCGCGAAGTAACCGGAGGAGGAGCCGGCACCCGCTTGCCGCCCTCAGACAAACACATTGCCAACTCTGGCACCGTCGCTCAACCAGGAGACGGTGCCGCAGAGCGGTACAGCCGGTGATACAACCGTCTGACATCCCTGCGGTGGCATCGCCTGCGCCATCAGATTGACAAAGGCACTTTCCCTGACGGGGGTACGTCCAGTGACCGAAAAAAACCCGCGAGCGGGTGCGCCGCCGGCAAGCATTTTTGGACTACCGTGGGCAACTGTGGCACCTTCGCAGCCGGCCCAACCGGGCGAGGTCGAACTCGATTTCACCCGGGAGTGGGTGGAGTTTTACGACCCGGACAACCCTGAGCACTTGATCGCAGCGGACCTCACCTGGTTGCTGTCGCGCTGGACTTGCGTATTCGGCACGCCGGCGTGTCAGGGCACGGTGGCCGGCAGGCCCGACGACGGATGCTGCTCGCACGGGGCGTTCCTCTCCGATGACGACGACCGCGCCCGGCTGGACGACGCGGCTGCTCAGTTGACTGACGAGGACTGGCAATTCCGCGAAAAGGGCCGGACCCATAAGGGCTATCTGGAACTCGACGAGCATGACGACGAACCTGCTTGGCGCACACGTAAATACAAGGGCGCGTGCATCTTTCTGAACCGTCCGGGATTCGCCGGCGGCGCCGGCTGCGCGCTGCACATCAAGGCGGTGAGGTTGGGCGTTGCGCCGCTGACCATGAAGCCGGACGTGTGCTGGCAGCTGCCGATTCGGCGCAGCCAGGAGTGGGTCACTCGCCCGGACGGCACTGAAATCCTGAAAACTACCGTCACCGAATATGATCGGCGCGGATGGGGTTCGGGCGGCGCGGATCTGCACTGGTATTGCACCGGCGACCCGGCGGCCCACGTCGGCAGCAAGCAAGTGTGGAAGACCCTGGCCGCCGAACTCACCGAGCTGCTTGGCGAGAAGGCTTATGCCGAATTGGCGGCGATGTGCAAGCGGCGCAGCGGATTAGGACTCATCGCCGTGCATCCCGCGACGCGCGCCGCTGAATAGCGCCGGTGCACTCAACCGCCGGATCGCCGCGTTCAGCCCTCCAGTTTGTAGCCCAAGCCGCGCACCGTCACCAAGTGCACCGGGTTCGCCGGGTCAGACTCGATCTTCGACCGCAGCCGCTTGACGTGCACGTCGAGAGTTTTGGTATCACCGACGTAGTCCGCGCCCCATACCCGATCGATGAGTTGCCCGCGGGTCAGTACCCGGCCGGTGTTACGCATCAGGTATTCGAGCAAGTCGAACTCTTTCAGCGGCAACGTGATCGGTTGACCGTTGACGGATACGACATGACGCTCGACATCCATCCGCACCGGTCCCGATTCCAGCACGCCATCGGTGACTTCAGGCTCCTCTTCGCCACCGCGCCGAAGCACCGCACGGATCCGCGCGATCAATTCACGCGCAGAGTAGGGCTTGGTCACGTAGTCGTCGGCGCCCAACTCCAAGCCGACGACCTTGTCGATCTCGCTGTCGCGGGCGGTGACCATGATCACCGGCACGCTGGAGCGGGAGCGCAACTGCTTACAGACGTCGGTGCCGGACATCCCCGGCAGCATCAGGTCCAGCAGCACGATGTCGGCGCCGGCGCGGTCGAATTCGGCTAGCGCCGACTGCCCGTCGGTGACCACGGTGGCCTCGAAGCCTTCTCTGCGAAGCAGGAAAGCCAGTGGGTCGGCCAGCGACTCCTCGTCCTCAACGATCAGCACACTGGTCATCGGCGCCACTCCTTCTCATCGCTGCGCTCTGCATCGTCGTCGGCGCGGGTCATCGGCGCCACTCCTTCTCATCGCTTCGTTCTGCATCGTCGTCGGCGAGTGTCATCGGCGCAGTTCTTCCTCTCGTTGGAACTTCTTGGACCGCGGCTCGCAATTCTGCTGCTCGCCTTGGTCCTGGTAGGCCGGGATGGCCAAGGTGAAGGTCGACCCAGTGCCGGGCTGACTCCACAGCCCGATGCTGCCGTTGTGGTTGGCCGCGACGTGCTTGACGATCGCCAGCCCCAGCCCGCTACCGCCGGTGGCGCGCGACCGCGCTTTGTCGCCCCGGAAGAACCGCTCGAAGACCCGCTTCTGGTCTTTACGTGCGATGCCGATGCCGCGGTCGGTGACGGCCATCTCAATATGCTCGCCCCGTCGGCGGCAACTGACCGACACCAATGACCCGCGCGGCGAGTAAGCGATCGCGTTGGACACCAGATTGGCCAACGCGGTCACCAGCAAACTCTGGTTGCCCAGCACGTTGAAGCCACAGGGCGAATCTGTGCGGACTTCGATGTCCGCATTGTCGGCGACCACTTTGTGACGCGAAATCGCTTCTGCCACAATGGTATCGACGTCAACCGGTGACAAATCGGGAATTCGTTCGGCGCCCTGCAATCGGGACAATTCGATCAGCTCGCCGACCATGCGGCCTAACCGATTGGCCTCGATGAGCACCTTCTCGCCAAACCGTTGCACCATCTCGGGGTCGTCGGGCGACGCCAGCAAAGCCTCGGCGAGCACAGCCATGGCACCGACCGGCGTCTTGAGTTCGTGACTGACGTTGGCGACGAAGTCGCGCCGGCTGGCCTCCATTCGGGCGTACTCGGACTGGTCGTAGACGAAGACCACCGCGAACCGGCGGTCTTCCTCGCTGAGCAGCCGCGCCTGACCGTGCACCGACAGCTCGGACCCGCTCACGGAGGATCGCTTATTCGGTAAGAGGTCGAACTCGACATCGTTTCCGCTGGCCAGCGCTTCCTGTGCCGCCTGCCACGCGTGATCTTCGAGCTGGCGGTCTCGCACCAACTCGAACTCTTTAGCGCGATCATTGAGATACACGACGTCGCGATGGCTATCGACCACCGCGGTGCCCAGCGGCGTCAGAGCGACGATGCGCTGCAACATCTGCGCGACGGTGATCCCGGCTAACTCGGCGGCTGACCGTTGCCGGCGCTCGACGACCCGCGATGCCAGCCTGGCCCCTGCGGCAACACCGACGCTCAAAGCCAGCAGAGCCAAAACCCCGGCCAACACCAGCGCCGTGAACACGGTCACGGTAAAAATCCTACAAATTCGCTTGAACTTTTCCCTACCAGCGCACCGACATAATTGAACATGTCACAGGCTGCAGCGCAGTTGTTCGGCCACCGTTTACGTTTTGTTTCCCGAACAGATCCGGATTTAATCACCCAGCTCGTCAACCGGTTTGCGTCCGCGTCGGGTATCGCGGGTGGAATAACGGCGTGCAAGCGGCGTCGGCGAGGTTTTTCATGCGATGTCCGTGCGCAAAAGGCGCTGTTCCTCGACTCCTGCGGTGCAGGAGATCGTGGTGACTCGCCGTTATTTGGCACCCTGGCTCGCTACCGCCGCCGCACCGGCAGCGGCGGCCTCCGGGTCGAGGTAACTCCCGCCGACATCCTGCGGGCGCAGCGTGTGATCAAGGTCGTAGCGCAGGGGAATCCCGGTGGGGATGTTCAGCCCGGCGACGCGCTCGTCAGACATGTCGTCGAGGTGCTTGACCAGGGCGCGCAGTGAATTGCCGTGAGCGGCGATGAGCACGGTTTTTCCGGCCCGCAAATCCGGCACGATCACGTCAGTGAAGTAGGGCAGGAACCGCGCGACCACGTCGGCCAGGCATTCGGTCAGGGGGCCGCCGCCGATGTTGGCGTAGCGGGGGTCGGTGTCCTGGCTGAACCGGCTGCTCTTCTGGATCGGCGGTGGCGGTGTGTCGTAGCTGCGCCGCCAGGCCATGAACTGTTCGTCGCCGTAACGCTCTTTGATGTCGGCCTTATCCAGGCCTTGCAATGCGCCGTAATGGCGTTCGTTGAGCCGCCAGCTGCGCCGAACCGGGATCCAGTGCCGGTCGGCGGCGTCCAGCGTCAGATTCGCCGTCGAGATCGCCCGGCGTAGCAGCGAGGTGTACACCACGTCCGGCAGCAAGCCGTGTTCGGCGAGCAGCTCACCGCTGCGGACCGCCTGGGCCCGACCCTTATCGGTGAGGTCGACGTCTACCCAACCGGTGAAGAGATTCAGCGCGTTCCACTGGCTCTCACCGTGGCGGAGCAGCACGAGGGTCGCAGAGTCTCCCATGCCGCAAGTCTCTCACGCTCCCTGGTAACCCGGCTCCCCGTCGACCCCGCCGACGGCCCGCAGCGTTTCCGGATTGTCCGCCCCGCCGGCCGGACGGTTCGATTCTTCTTCGTCGATCAAGTGGGCGAATGCCTGCAAATTCTTCAACGACTCGCCGCGGGACACCCGCCACTCCCACTCTTTTTGAATCGACGACCGAAAACCCAACTCCAGCAACGTATTGAAGTCCGAGTCCACCGCTTCCAGAACCTGCCCGAGCACCCGGTCGATCTCAGCCGCATCGACCGAAGCCAACGCCATTCGGCCCACCAGGTAAATGTCACCGACATTGTCGAGGGTGTACGCGACGCCATACAACCGGCGGTTGCGCTTGAGCAGAAACCGGTAGACGCCCTCCTTGTTCTCGTCGGGTTGACGGCAGACGAACGCCTCGATGCGCACCGAGTGTTCGCCGATGCTCAAGATGGTGTTGGTCTTGAGCCTGCGCTCGCCGGGTAGCTCGACCACCAATCCCGGCAGCCCGCCATGCGCGCCCTTGTGCCGCGAATAGGTCAGCTCGCTGGCCTTCAGCGCATCCTCGATGATCCGCTGCGCATATGTCACTGACTCGCCGGGCCCGTCGTCATACGCGCTAGTCATTTGCGTCATTTGCGCCACTCCTCCGACCCGGCTACGCCGGCTCGATCGTCATCGGCGCGAGTCATTGCGCCACCCCTCTGACCCCGCGTCGAGGCGCCCAGCGCCTCGACCGTCGTGCCGCTGCCAAATCGCGCACCCGGTGACGGCGTGTGGCCGTGTAATCGCCGATCGCGCGGCGGTAGCTGGTCAGCAGCGCGTCGACGGTGTTGTCCCACGAGAAGGTCGCCGCGTGCTCGACCGCCGAGCGGCTCATCATCCGGCCCCGAGGCCCGGCGCTGACCTGCAGTAAATCGTCAATGGCCGTCGCCCACTGGCCGACGTCGTGGCCGGCGACCAGTGTGCCGCTGATTCCGTCCCGGACGGCCACCGGCAGCCCACCGACCGCGGCGGCCACCACCGGCGTCCCGCACGCCTGGGCCTCCAGGGCCACCAGACCGAAGGACTCCGAGTAGCTTGGCACCGCGATCAGATCAGCGGCCTGGAACAGGCGCGCCAAGTTTGCTCGGGACTGCGGCGGCAAGAAGGTCACCTGTGTTCTGATACCCAATTCCTCGGCGAGCCGAACCAGGCCATCGGGGCCTGCCAGATCATTCCCGGACGCGCCGCCCGCAACGACGACGCGTAATCGCTGCAGTCTGGCCGTGGCACGCAACAAAATGTCGGGGGCTTTCAGCGGCTGAATTCGCCCGACGAAAGCCACTACAGGTTCGTCGAGCGGGAGCCCCAGCGCCAACCGGGCCGCCTGCCGGTCGCCGGGACGAAACACGTCCAGGTCTACTCCCGGGTGAGCCACGTCGATCCGCGCCGGGTCAGCGCTGTGCAGCCAAACCAACTGCTCTGCTTCATCTTTGGTGTTGACAATCAACCGGTCCGCTTCGTCGACCACCTGTTGCTCACCGACCGCGCGTAGCGGCGGCTCCGGTTCCTGACCGACACTGCCGTCGGCCAGCGCGGCATTCTTCACACCGGCCAGTGTGTGCGCGGTGTGCACCAGCGGCACCGCCCAACGGTCGCGGGCCAGCCAACCGACTTGACCGGAAAGCCAGTAGTGCGAGTGCACGATGTCGTAGTAGCCGGGTTCGTGGACAGCCTCGGCGCGCAGCACCCCGGCTGCGAACGCGCACAACTGGGTGGGCAGGTCATATTTGTCCAAGCCCTCGAACGGCCCGGCCACAACATTGCGGACCAGCACGCCGGGCGCAACGTGCACAATCGGCGGGTCGGCGGAGGCGGTGGTCCGGGTGAAGATCTCCACTTCGACACCGCGGCGAGCCAGGTGCAACGCAGTTTGCAGGACGTAAACATTCATCCCGCCGGCGTCGCCGGTGCCCGGCTGAGCCAGGGGTGACGTGTGCACCGACAGCACCGCCACCCTGCGCGGATCTAACTCGGAAGCGTCTGGCCAGGAGAAGTCAGTGTGCCGCACACCGCCATCTTTGCAGCACTACCCGACGTGCCAGGTCAGGCGGATGCGTCAGCCGCACTGGTGCCGACAGTCAGCGTCGGCCGGACTGTTCCCGTCGTGCCCAACGCGCGGCGCATGCCACCAACCGGGTCGGCGTAGAGCCCGGCCAGCGAGACGATCCCAGCCCCCGCCTCCTGCACCCGGTTGCCGAAGACCGTCACCCGAATGTCGCGCGCGGGCAGCACCGAGCGCGCGGCGAATCCCGCTTCCACCCCGGCCATCGCTTCGGGATATTCGGTGAAGGCCTGGCCGCCGACGACGAGCTCGTCGGGGTTGAGCAGGTCGCGCAGCAACGCTACCGATTCGCCCAGCACCCGGGCCCGCTCGCCCAGCAGCTCCCGGGCATGCTCGTTGCCTCCCCGCGCCGAGCGCAGTAGCTCGGTAATCGCGGTCGGCGTGTTGCGGTTCCCGGCAGGCAGCAGCCGTAGCTTGCGGGCCGCCGCCACCACGGCTTCGTCGCTGACCGTGGATTCCAGCTGCCCGGAGCCGCCGAGCAGCTCGGACTGCGCGGGCAGGTAAGCGATGGTGCCCGGCCCGCTGGCCGGGCTGTGCACTCGACCGCCGATCACCAGCGCGTACCCGACAGTCTCGCGGGCGTAGACGTACAGCGAGGTCGACGCGTTCGGTGCGAACCGGCGCATCCCCAGCAGCAGCTCGGCTCCGGCCATCGCGTCGACATGCGACGCGACCGACACCGGCAGACCCAGCGCATCACCGACCACCGGCCCGATCGGCGCCTGCTTCCAGCCCAGCCGGGGGTGGTCGACGTGACCGGTGGCTCCGTCGACAGCGCCGCCGATCGCTACGCCGACCCACAGCGGACGCCGGCGGTGCCAGCGCCGCAGGTAGCGGCGGGCGCCCTCGGCCAGCGATGCCAGCGCCGAACCCTGCGCGTTGAACGGCGTCGGGGTTTCGACCGCATCCAGGGTGCGGCCGAACAAGTCGGTGGCGACGATGCTGGTGGTGCGGGTGCCGATGTGGATGCCCAGGGTCAGAAACGGCTCGTGGTTGACCTCGACGGGCACCCGAGGACGCCCGATCGCGCCGGCGACCGCCAAGTCGGCGCGCTCGCGCAGTACGCCGGCGTCGAGCAGGGCAATGACTTGTCGGTTCACCGTCGCGATGCTCAGCGAGGTGACGGTGGCGATGACGTCGCGACCGATGGGGCCGCGCAACCGCACCGCCCGGAAAACCGACGCTGCTGCGGCGTCGGACAGTTGCAGCGACGGCGCGATGACACGTCGACGGGAACGCAGCTGCGAGGTGTGACTATGCGAATGAACGGTAAGAGTGGTCGAGCGCACGGGGTGTGTCCTTGTCTCCAGATCCGGTCGGTCGGGCTCTAGGGCCGCACGTCCGGCTTCGGTGTCAGCTCAGCCGGTCAGGCGCGGCAGATTGCGCGCCGACAACACGCGCAGTCCGCGAACAGACATGCGGAAGTCAGACCGGAGAGCGCACTGGAGTACACACCAGGAATTTAGCACGTCTTTTAGAGTTGGTCCGATGACTGGAGCGCAAATAAAAAATTCGGCGGGACGAATTGCGGTGGTGACCGGCGCCAGCACCGGAATTGGCGAAGCCACCGCCAAAGCCCTTGCTGCGCAGGGCTTTCACGTCGTAGCAGTGGCGCGCCGGGCTGATCGCGTCAACGCACTCGCTGCTGAGATCGGCGGGACGGCCAGTGTGACCGACGTCACCGACGGTGCTGCGGTGGAGGCATTAGCGAACAAATTAGACCGAGTCGACGTGCTGGTGAACAATGCCGGCGGCGCGAAAGGGCTCGAGCCGGTCGCCGACGCAGACTTGGAGCATTGGCGTTGGATGTGGGAAACCAACGTGCTCGGCACACTGCGGATGACCCGCGCGCTGCTGCCGAAGCTGATCGAGTCCGGTGACGGGTTGATCGTCACCGTCACGTCCATCGCGGCGATGGAGGTTTACGACGGCGGCTCCGGTTATACGGCCGCCAAGCACGCACAGGGCGCGCTTCACCGCACGCTGCGGGGTGAGCTACTCGGAAAGCCCGTGCGGCTCACCGAGATTGCGCCCGGCGCGGTGGAAACCGAGTTCTCGCTGGTCCGTTTCGACGGTGATCAGCAGCGGGCAGACGCGGTGTACACCGGCATCACACCGCTAGTGGCCGCCGACGTCGCCGAGGTAATCGGCTTCGTGGCCTCCCGCCCGTCGCACGTCAACCTCGACCAGATCGTGATCCGGCCGCGCGATCAGGCCTCGGCGACCAGGCGGGCTAACCACCCGGCTGCTCGCTAGGCGACTCGATGGGCGATTCGGAAGTCGTGGTGGGAGTGCCCGACAGTGTCGGGGCGGTCTTGGGCGTGACGGGCGCGTTGCGCGGTATCGACACCGGCGACGGCTTGGCCCCGCTCGGCGGCGGCAGCGCCGACATGCCCGTCCAAGTGTCCCAGTCCACCGCCCAGTCCCAGATGTCGCCGTCAGAGTAGGACAGTTGGATGGAGCTGCCGGTGACCTCGACCGGATCGCCGTAGATTGCGCTGCTGTAATACTGCTCCGCGTCGGACGTCGACAGGTTGATGCAGCCGTTGGTGACGTTGGTATTGCCCTGCGCGCCCGCACTCATCGGGTTGGCGTGGATGAATTCACCGTTGTTGGAGATCCGGACCGCCCAGCGCTCATGGGCGTTGCTGTAACCGGCTGCCGGGTTGGACATGTAGAAGTCGGCGTGTTTCTCGGAGACGACGTGGATGCCGTTGCGGGTGACGTTGCGCGCCTTGTCTGCTTCTCCGTAGCTGCACGGGAAGTCCATGATCACACCTTCGTCCCGGGCCACCTGGATGCGGTGCGAGGAGACCTCGGCTTTGACGATCTGGCGGCGACCGATGGCGAAGTTCAGCGAGATGTCCTGGGCTCCGTAGGCGCCGTCGCCGAACGCCACCCCGTAGAGCTTGGCGTCGACGCTGACCTTGGTGCCGGCCGGGTAGTACTCCCGCGGCCGGTAGTGCACGCGGGACCCCTGCGACTCGTCGGGCAGCCAGGCCCAGCTGCCTTCGACCGCCGGATCGGTGGTGACCTGCAGCACCCGTTGGACAGCGGCCTTGTCGCTGATCGGCGAATCGAACTGGATGATGACCGGTGCGGCGATTCCGACCGTCTGTCCGTCGGAGAGCTGAAATCCGCCGTCGACCTTCTTCGTCGGCGTCACCGTAGTGAACTTGCCGGCCACCGCGACGGGCTTGCCGTCATGCCCGACGACCGAGCCTGACCAGGTGTAGGTGGAGTCGTAGCCGAGCGGCTCGGTGATGGCGTACAGGGTGCGGTCCTGGTTGAGCACCCCGGCCACCGCCTTGCCGGTGGAGTTCGTCAACGCCACGCGCTGGAACCACCCGTCGCGCACCTCAACGCTGACCCGCTCGGTCGGCACGACGTCGTGGGCCGCTTCCGCCGGCCGGTAGGTCAAACTCGGCGCGGGCGGCGGCTTTGGCTTTTCGGCTTGTTTGCTCGTCTGGCCGAAGCAGGCGGCCAGCAGGTTCGGCGCGAATACTCCCACGGCGAGCGCCGATATGGCCCGGCGCCGGCTGATCGGCGGCGGGGCGCTGGGTGTGCTCACGACTGCTAAAGATACCGGGCGGATTACCCGCGGCACGAAACGCACACCTACAACACGCAGCCGACCAGCACCGGTTCGGCTTCGAGTGTGATGCCAAACACGTCGCGCACGCCGTCGCGCACGGTGCGGGCCAGCGCCAGCACGTCGGTGGTGGTGGCGCCGCCGCGATTGGTCAAAGCAAGCGCATGCTTGGTGGACAACCGGCAGGCGGCGGTGTCAGAACCGGGATAGCCTTTGCTGAAACCGGCCCGTTCCACCAGCCAGGCAGCGGCCAGCTTTACCCCTTCGGCCGCCGAGAAGTGCGGCACCGGCCCGTCGACCAGGTCGGCCAGCCGCCGGTACATCTCGTCGGCCACCACCGGATTGGTGAAGAAAGAGCCGACGCTCCAGGTGTCGTGGTCGTCGGCGTCGAGCACCATGCCCTTGCGTCTGCGCAACCTCAGTACGGCCTCCCGAACGGCGGCCGGGTCGACGCGTTCGCCGCTGGCCACACCGAGCGCGGTGGTCAGCTCGCCATAGCGCAGTGGAGCGCTGCGGCCCGAGGCGTCCAGCGCGAACTCCACTTCCAGCACCACAGCCGGCCGTGCGTCGGCACCCTTGAGGGCGCTGGTCCGGTAGCCGAAGCGAAGCTCGGCGGCCGGCACCCAGCCGACTGCACCGCTGCGGCGGTCCAGCAGCCGAACGCGGGTGATGGTGTCGGAGACCTCCGCGCCGTAGGCGCCTACGTTTTGCACGGGAGTGGCTCCGGCCGATCCCGGGATGCCGGAAAGGCACTCCAGCCCACCCAGCCCGCGCTCGATAGCAGCCGCGACCACGTCGTCCCAGGCGGCGCCGGCCTCCACCCGCAGGATGTCACCATCGATGGTCAAGCCGTCGCTGGCCAACCGCACGACAGTCAGGTCGGTGACAGCGTCGTAAATCACCAGATTGGAGCCGCCGGCCAACACCAGAACCTGTTCGGCGCGCTCGGCGTCCAACTGGCGCAACGTCGCGACGATCTGTTCTGTGCTGGTGCAAGTGATGACCCGTCGGGCCGTCGGGCCGACTCGCAGCGTCGTCAACGGCGCCAGCGGCACCGCTTCCGCGACGCGCGCGCCGGCGAACGGCGTTCCCACGTTCCCCCCTGTGAAGCCCTGCTTCATGGGGCTTGACGGTAGCCTGACCTGCTATGCCGCGTTCATTCGACATGTCCGCCGAATACGGCGGAAGTGTCGAACAGGTTCATGCAGCATTCAGCGACGAGCAGTACTGGCTGGCCCGGCTAGCCGATTCCGGCGCCGACGACGCGACGCTGCATTCCATCCGGGTGGGCGGCCCGGCCGGCGATGACGGCAGCGTCGAGGTCGTCACGACGCAGGTGCTGCGCGCCGACCGGCTTCCCGGCGTCGTCACGCAATTCCACCGCGGAGATCTACGCATCCGGCGGGAAGAGAATTGGGGCCCGGTTGCCGGCGGCACCGCCAACGCGACCATCATGGGCGCGATCGCGGACGCTCCGGTGGCGCTGTCCGGGACGGCCCTCCTGACGCCGATAGCGCAGTCGGGCGGAGCCCGGCTGAAATTCCGGGCCACCGTCGCGGTACGCATCCCGCTGGTCGGCGGCAAGGTCGAGAACTTCATCGGCCACCAACTGGTCGAGTTGCTGATCGCCGAGCAGCGATTCACCACCGTGTGGATCGACCAGCACATCTGACCGTCGACCCGCCACGTTGGAGTGGCGCCGGCGGACGGCGCACGCCTTAGGCTGTGGCGTATGCGGATTGCCTTGGCGCAGATCCTCAGTTACAGCGATCCGGCCGCGAATCTGCGGCTGGTGCGGGAGTACAGCGGGCGGGCCGCCGAGGCCGGGGCGCGGCTGGTGGTGTTCCCCGAAGCGACCATGTGCCGGTTCGGCGTGCCGTTGGCGCCGATCGCCGAGCCGGTCGACGGGCCCTGGGCGGACGCTGTCCGCCAGATCGCGACGGACGCCGACATCCTCGTCGTGGCGGGGATGTTCACGCCCGCCGGTGACGGACGAGTCGCTAACACGCTGATCGCGGTGGGCCCCGGCGCTCCGAATCAGCCGGACGCCCACTACGACAAGATCCACCTCTACGACGCGTTCGGGTTCACCGAGTCACACACGGTAGCACCTGGCCGGGAGCCGGTGGTGGTCATCGTGGACGGCGTCGGCGTGGGCCTGAGCACCTGTTATGACATCCGCTTCCCGGAGCTCTACACCGAATTGGCCCGCCGCGGTGCCCAACTGATCGTGGTCAGCGCCTCGTGGGGGTCGGGGCCGGGCAAGCTCGAACAGTGGACCCTGCTGGCGCGGGCCCGCGCGCTGGATTCGACGAGCTATGTCGCCGCGGCCGGCCAAGCCGATCCCGGCGCCGCGGTGTCCTCGGC
>NZ_JBARMY010000532.1:0-1502 GCF_049802695.1 Mycobacterium sp. | reverse complement strand
CCCGTCGCCGGCCCGCTCTGCGGCCGGTAAACGGCCACTGCTGGTGCTGCAGCCCGGGGACCGGGTGTCGCACGACAAATACGGGCTGGGCCGGGTCGAGGAAGTCTCCGGTATGGGGGAGTCGGCGATGTCGCTGATCGACTTCGGCAGCTCAGGCCGAGTCAAGCTGATGCACAATCACGCTCCGGTCGCCAAGCTCTAGCCGGGCTCAGTCCTGCAGCAGGTAGCGCTTGGTCTCCGGACGCAGGGCCAGCACCGCGCTGGCGATGGGGAGCAACGGCAACAGGTACACGATCCAGGCGACTCGGGCATCGGTGAGGAACACCCCGAGCTGAGTCAACAACGCAACGACGGCGCCGGCCACAACCAGCCGGCGGCTGAGGGGCCGCCGTTGCAATAGCAGGATCACACCCGACACGGTGGCGATTGCGAACACCACGGCGAGGAAACCCACGGCGAGGCAGAACAGCTTGTCGGATCGCCACCAGCCGGCGATCAGGTCGGTGGCCACGACCGATGTAGCCCAGCCGCTGACGATGCTGACGGCGCTTGCCGCCACAGCGGTCCGGGCGCTCGGTTCCAGCGACGGGCCGAGTGTGCGCGCTGGGTCGTCTCGGCGTCCTGTCGCGGGCGTTCGCCGCGGATCCCCGAGTTCCGGTGACGGACGGGGAATGTAGGTGGTGCGAGCCTGGTCGGCGATCGCGGGCATCGGCGCGGTCGGCGCTCGTCGGATGATGCGCGTACGGGATTCGTCCCCGGCGGCTGTGCGACCGTAGCCGTCTGGCGGTCGGGGAGGCGGGCTCCCGCCAGGAGGAAAGTTGGGTGGTTGGGTCACCGGGTCAACCGGTGTAATTGCCGACGCTGAGCCCCCGCTTCGCCAACCATGGCACCGGGTCCACTCGGTTGGTGCCGCCTAACATCACCTCGAAATGCAGATGAGGACCGGTGGAATCACCCCGGTTACCCATCGTGGCGATCTGGTCGCCCGCCATCACGCGCTCACCGACGCTGACCAGCGTCGTGTTGACGTGACCGTAGAGCGTGACGGTGCCGTCGGCGTGCCGCAATTTGACCCACATGCCGTAACCGGCGGTAGGACCGGCCGCGATGACCACGCCGTCGGATACCGCGTGGATCGGGGTACCGATCGAGTTGGCGAGGTCGATCCCGGCGTGCAACACACCCCATCGATACCCAAAATTCGAGGTGAATATGCCCTTCGTCGGCATCACGAACAGCGGCTGTTGCAGGCGCGCCTCACGCTGGGCGCGCTCCTGCGCGAACGCCACGCCATTGGCCAGTTCCTGGTTGTGCGCGGCCACATTCGCCGGCGGCCGAACGGTGACCAGCTGCATGCCGCGGGCAGAGGTGGTCGGCGAGCCGCCATCAAGCGTCGTGGCGTCGGCGGCCAAGACTGTCTCGGTCTTGGCGGTGTGGTCGGGGTGTGTGGCGGTGTGCGCCGCGGCGGCGGCGGCACCGGCGGCCATCGCGGTGATCAGCAC
>NZ_JBARMY010000531.1:0-2024 GCF_049802695.1 Mycobacterium sp. | reverse complement strand
GCGGTACTCACCGCCGGCCAGACGATCGGCGGCTTCACCCGCCGCACAGCGCTGCTGTTGCCGCGGGGACGTAGCCGCCGCCCACACCGTCAAGGCCCCAACGATTTCCAGGTCAACAAGACCGCCGCGGCCGCCGCAATCCGGCCCAGCGACACCGGCGCCAACTGGCGGGTCACCGTGCGAGGTCCTTCCAGGCAGACGCTGCTGGACCGGGCCGCCCTGGAAGCCATGCCGCAGCACACCGCGGAGCTGCCGATCGCCTGCGTCGAGGGATGGTCCACCACCGAAAAGTGGAGCGGGGTGCGGCTCCGGGATTTGGCCGCTCTGGCGGGAATGCCCAACCCCGCCCGAGCCACCGTGCGCTCACTGGAGGCCGGCGGGTTCAACCATGCCGTCCTGCAGGCCAATCAAGTCGGCAATCCCGACTCGCTGCTGGCCCTGCGGGTCAACGGTGTCGACCTGTCTGATGATCACGGCTATCCGGCGCGCATCATCGTGCCCGCGCTGCCGGGTGTGCACAACACCAAATGGGTGCGGTCCATCGAATTCGGACACCACTAATATGCGCGCACTGGTAACCCGGTTCACCGCCTGCTATGGCAGTAATCCGTTGCATCTGCTGGGTACGGTCGCCGCATGGGCACTGGCCGGATACGCGGTGACGGCGCTCGGCCCGCATGCGTTGTGGAATTCCAGGGTGTGGTGGCAATCGATCGCGGTCTGGTTTTTCGCCGCCATCGTCGCGCATGACCTGGTCCTGTTTCCGCTCTACGCCCTCGCCGACCGCTCCATCACCGCGGGAATTGCAGCCCTGCGGGGTCGACGGACGGGTTCCGCACCGCGGGTGTCGCCGCTGAATTACGTCCGGGTCCCGACTCTGGCGACGGGCCTGTCGCTGCTGCTGTTCTTTCCCGGAATCATCCGGCAAGGTCAGTTCAGCTACACGGCGGCCACCGGTCAGAACCAACAACCCTTCGTCGGGCGCTGGCTGCTGCTGGTCGCCGCCCTCTACGGTGTCAGCGCGCTGGCCTACGCCGCCCGACTCGCCCTTGCCGGACGCCGAGGGGCGGGCCACCAACCACGCGATATCGGGCCATAGGCTCGGTTCTCGTGAAAATAGCGCGCCGCGAAGCCGTCGCGGTGCTGGTGGGCGTCGCGCTGGTAGTGGCGGCTTTCGTGGTGCCGCATATGCGGCTGGGCATCGTCACTCCGTTGATCCACAGCACGCCGCAGACGATCCACGACTTAGCCGACACCGCACCGATTTTCGGCTGGTGGAAAGTCCACGTCGGCTGGGGCAGCATTGCGGCCGTCGCCATCGGTGTGGCAGCTGTGCTGTGCGGGCCCACCCTCGCGCAGCGGTTGCGGTGGCGGGTCCTCACACTCGTCACCTGGTGCACCTCGTGCGCCTGGGCGTTTGCGCTGGCGATGATCGACGGCTGGCAACTCGGTTTCGCAGGACGATTGGTCGCCCGCCACGAGTATCTGCGGCAGGTGCCGACGATCACCGACATCCCGGAGATGTTGCGGACCTTCTCGGCCCGCATCCCCGACTATCAACCGCAGTCCTGGATCACCCACGTCTCCGGACATCCGCCCGGCGCGCTGCTGACGTTCGTTTGGCTCGACCGCATCGGCCTCGGTGGTGGTGCGTGGGCGGGAGTGTTCTGCCTGCTGGTCGGGTCGAGCGCCGCGACTGCTGTGATCGTCGCGGTGCGCGCCGTGTCCGACGAGCCGACGGCGCGGATGGCCGCGCCGTTCGTCGCGGTGGCGCCGACGGCGATCTGGATTGCCGTGTCCGCCGATGGATATTTCGCCGGCGTCGCCGCATGGGGTATCGCGCTGCTGGCGCTGGCAGCGAGTCACACGGTGCGCTGGCCGATTCCGGTTGCAGCCGGTGCCGGGCTGTTACTGGGCTGGGCGGTGTTCTTAAACTACGGGCTGGCGTTGCTGGGTTTGCCCGCACTGGCGGTGCTCGTCGCTGTTCGCAGCCGTCGCCCGGCGCTGACCGCGCTGGCGGCCGC
>NZ_JBARMY010000530.1:0-2257 GCF_049802695.1 Mycobacterium sp. | reverse complement strand
GCCCCCGCCACGGGACAGGGGGTTCGGCTGGAACGACGGACCGCCACCCGGCGGACCGCCGCCCAACTGGGACGGGCCACCACCTCCCGGTGGCTGGAACGGTCCTCCCCCTCCCGGTGGCTGGAATGACCGGTACAACGGCCCGCCTCGCGATGTCGGTGCAGCACGAAACGACTTCGGTCGGTTCAACTACGCCGGCTTCACCGCGATCCCGGTGTTCAACCCGGCGTTCGGCGGGTGGGGCTTCTGGTACTTCGGTGACTGGATTCCGTTGTACTGACGCAACCCAACTGGTTCCGGCGCAGGGCCTGCTCTGCGGGTTCGGCGCCGGACACCGTTTGACGGTCAGCGCTGCTGCCTACGCGCTCAGTGAGCGGCGGCGTGCTCTTCGCGGGTGGCACACAAGCTGGCGATCGCGGTGGCGACCAAGGTCACCACAATGACGCCCAGACTCAGCACAGTCGAAATCTCGGGCACGTTCACGTGTGCACCGCCGTGGATGAAAGGCAGCGTGTTGTCGTGCAGGGCGTGCAACACCAGCTTGAGCCCGATGAAGAACAGCACGACCGCCAGCCCCTTCGACAGGTAGACCAGCCGACTCAGCAGGCCACCGAGCAGGAAATACAACTGGCGCATGCCCATCAACGCGAAGACGTTCGCGGCGAACACCAGGTAAGCCTGGCGGGTCAGTCCGTAGATTGCCGGTATCGAATCCAGGGCGAACATCAGGTCGGTCGCGCCGAGAGCCAGAATCACGATCGCTATCGGCGTCATCACCAACTTGGCGCCGTCTCTGACCAACAGCTTCATCCCGTCCCAGCTCTCGACAGTGTTCAATCGTTTGCGGGCGAATCGGGTGACCGCGCTGTCTCCCCCTTCGCCGTGACCGGGACCGCGGGCCAACTTGACGGCGGTGTAAAGCAGGAATGCGCCGAACACATAGAAAACCCAGGAGAACCGCTGAATCGCCGCCGTCCCGAGTGCTATCAGAGCGCCCCGGAGAACCAGTGCGATCACCACCCCGAAGAACAACGCCCGCAGTTGGTACAACTTGGGCACGTTGAAGTTCGCCATGATGACGATGAACATGAACAGGTTGTCGATCGACAGGCTGTACTCGGTCAGCCAGCCGGCGAAGAATTGCAGGCCGAATTGCTGGCCGTGAAACAACCAAATCCACCCACCGAAGACCATGGCGAGCCCGATGTAGCACGACAACGCCAGCGCGCATCGGCCCATGGTGGGTTCGTGCGGTCGGCGGGCGATCACCACAACGTCGAAAAGCAGAACCGCGCTGGTCAAGCACAACGTGACGATCCACTCGAGTGCGGACACATTCATGGGAAATCTCCGGCCGTGAGACGAACCAGAGGTCTCTTCCACCGTCAGGTGCACCGGCCCGCGGCGCCGGTCGTCCGATGGCGGTCGACGTGATGACGACACCGCGGCGGAGGAATACTCCCCTCTGCCGATCAGTCTCTCAGAGTTCGGCCGCGGCCTCCGGCACCAGCGCGCTGCCTCTTAGTAGTTTCAAAACTGTGGAGAAGCCTGTCGTCCCTGCTCCCCGGCTGCCGTCGACGTGACCGAGGTCGGCGGCGCCTCGGCTTCGATGCCATCACTTCCTTCTAAAGGAGCCTCGACCGGTCCGATCGCGCGCAGCAGCGTCGCACGAGTCGGCGTGGCGACGGCGGTGACCGCGCTGTGCGGCTACGCGGTGATCTACCTGGCCGCGCGCGACCTGGCTCCCGCCGGCTTCTCGGTGTTCGGGGTTTTCTGGGGTGCGTTCGGCTTCGTCACCGGCGCCGCCAACGGCCTGCTTCAGGAAACCACCCGAGAAGTCCGCGCCGTGCGCTACGCGGAGATCGTGCCGGGCCGCGGAAAAGCCAGAACCAATCCCCTGCAGGTGGCCGCGCTGGTCGGCGTCGCTGCCGCCGTCCTGATCGCCGCCAGCTCACCGCTGTGGAGCAGCCAGGTGTTCGCCGGGGCGCGCTGGCTCTCGGTGGGGCTGCTCAGCGTGGGACTCGCCGGGTTCTGTTTGCACGCCACCCTCCTGGGCATGCTGGCGGGCACCAACCTGTGGACCCAGTACGGGGCCCTGATGGTGACCGACGCGGCCATCCGGGTCGCAGTCGCACTGGTCACCTTCGTGATCGGCTGGGGCCTGGCCGGCTTTTTGTGGGCAACCGTCGCGGGTGCGCTGGCCTGGCTGATGCTGATCATCGCCTCGCCGGCTGCGCGCGCGGCGGCGCGGCTGCTG
>NZ_JBARMY010000529.1:0-4166 GCF_049802695.1 Mycobacterium sp. | reverse complement strand
TGACGATGTTGCGGAAGGCCTGATTCATCTGGCCCATGGTGTCGTAGGACGTGGCTTGAGCGGTACCGCTCCAGCCCGCTCCGGCGATGTTGACCGACGACGACCACATCTTGCGGGCCTCGTCTTCCACCGTCTGAGCGTGCACATCGAACCGCCCCGCCATACTGCGCATGGAGTTCGGGTCAGTCATGAAACGTGAAGGCATAGCTTGATTCTCCTTAGTTAGAAACGAACGGATGTGATGGACACGTAGTGGCCGGACCGGTTACACGGTTGACGTATCCGCCGACCTGAAACACCTGGATGCTCCCCCCTTCCCTTTAACCGGCGGCCACCGGGCGTTGCACCACAGTGGGGCGGACATCGAATCTCGCAGTCGAAACCATTGGTGTGGACTCGCGACCGAACAACGTCGAGAGCGGCGGCGGGACCATACCGGGGTTGGCTGCGCTGACCGCCGGGACAGCATTGGCGCCGGTGGTGGGCAGGATTGACGAAACTTGAGAGAACTGACTGAAAGCGGGGGCGGCCGTGGTCCAGTTCTGCGGAACCGAGAGCACTCCCAGCGACGCCGCCCGGCCCACGCTCGCGCTCGCGGCGACATTGCCGACCGAACCGAAGGCTCCAGGGCTGACGCCACTGCGCAGCGCCGACCCCCAGATCTGAATCTGATTGGACAACGCGCTGGTCGCCGGCGAAATCGACTTCATCAGCGAATTCGCCGAAGTCAGCATTGTCAGACCCGTGGTCCCCATCGTGGCTGTCGACCCGGTGCCCGAGGCCGTGCTCGAGGCCATGCTCGAGGTCGAGGTGAGCGCGGCCGTCGACGTCGTCACACCCGACAGCGACGAGACCGGCGAGGTCGCCGTGGTGGTTGACGCCGTGGCTGTCCCGGCGGTGCCCGCCGACGTCAGCGGTGAGACGGTCTGCGCGACGGTCTGCGCGCTCGAGCCGGCCGAGGTGCCGGCCACCTGCGCCATCGCTGCCGCTTGTCCAGCCGGCCCGGTTTCCGAAGTGGTCGGGGGCGGAGAAGCGAACGGCGACAACGCTGAGGCGGCTGCCGATGATCCCGCGTAGCCGTACATCGCCGCGGCGTCCTGAGCCCACATCTCGGCGTACAGCGCCTCAGTCGCCATGATCGCCGGCGTGTTCTGGCCGAAGAAGTTTGTCGCGACCAGCGCCGCCAGCAGAGCGCGGTTGGCAGCGATCACCGGCGGCGGCACCGTCATCGTGAAGGCAGCTTCGTAGGCGGCTGCCGCGGCCTTGGCCTGAGCGCCTGTCGTCTCCGCCATTCCCGCCGTGCTGCCCAGCCACGCCACGTACGGCGTTGCCGCGGCGGCCATCGAAGTCGATGCCGGCCCCAGCCACGCGGTGCTCACGTCTGCGACCAGCGAACCGTATGACGACGCCGTCGCGTACAAAGTCGCCGCGAGCTCGTCCCAGGCCGCCGCAGCGGCCAGCATGGGTCCCGACCCAGGACCCGTGTACATGAGCCCGGAGTTCACCTCCGGGGGTAGCGCTGCGTAATCCACCGTCTACAAACCCCTGTGACCTAGAACCCGCTGATTGCTCAATTAGGTACTCAGCCGGCAGCGCTGGCGTTGGCGGCCTCCGTGGCCGCATACGACCCAGCGCTGGTGCCGAGAGTGTTGGCGAACATCTCGCGAATTGCTGCAGCCTGCGCGCTCACGGACTGGTACATCTGCGCGTGTGCGGCGAACTGCGCGGCCGTCAGAGCCGACACCTCGTCGGCAGCCGCCGGGGCCACCCCCGTAGTTGGGGCCGCCGCAGCCGCGGTTTGAGCGTTGATCGACGAGCCGATCCCCTGCAGAGTTCCGGCGGCCGAAGTCAAGGCTTCCGGCTGTGTGGTCACGAACGACATCTGTTTTCCTCCTCGAAGCTGCGCTTCCGTAAAAAGCGTAGATGGCAGCGTCGGCCTCTGCCGTCCACGAAGGCATGTGTTGGCAACTGTTCACCGATCGGCAACAAGCGTTCATCTGCAGTAACAACTCGGTAACCTCAAAATGGAGATCTGTGCATGATGGCCGCTGTCGCCCAGGCCGCGGAATGCTCCGCCACCTGCGTAAACCTGCACACTCCACCTTGACGGCGCGCGACAGCCCGGTGCTGTCGCAGACACCATGGTCCTCTCCGCAACGCGTCCTCACAAGCGACTAAATCTCGCTCAGTTAAATCTCGGCAGAACCCGCCGGGACCACCAACGGTCGGCGCGACTCCGCGGTCAGTTCATCCGCAGCGGCAACGTTCTGAGCGCGAAGGTCTTCGACGGGAAGGCGATCTCGGGCGTGTAGTCCGGCGCCAGTTCGAACTGCGGAATCCGGTTGAGCCACTCGTCGACGATCACGGTCAACTCCATACGCGCCAGATGCGAACCCAGACACCGGTGCGGGCCGCCGCCGAACCCCCAGTGGCGGTGCACTTTGCCGTCCATAACCAGATCGTCGATGGATACCTCGTCGCTGCCGTCGCGGTTGACCGCGGCCATACAGAGTCGCACCGGCGAGCCGGCCGGCAGCACCATGCCACCGACGGCGACGGCCTCGGTGGTGATCCGGGGCGCCACCGGGGCCGACGGCTCCAGGCGGACGATCTCTTCCACGAAGACCCGGATGTGCTTGGGATTGTCGCGCAGCGCAACGCGGAGCTGCGGTCTGCGGGCCAACTCGAGTAGCGAAAAACCTATCGCGGCTGTGACAGTGTCCAGCCCTGCCAGGATCAGCAGGTGGCTCATGCCGAGCAGCTCGATGTCGGTGAAATCGCCGTCGCCGGTCATGACTTGCGACAACATGTCTGAGCCCGGATTCTCGCGGCGTTGCCGGATTGCGTCGGCGAGATACTCGTACAACGAGCGGCTGGGCGCCATGTCGTCTTCGGTGACGAAGGGCTTGTCGCCGACGACCGCGTCTTTCCAGGCGATCAGGCGGTCGCGATCCTCCAGAGGCAGACCGTACAGATCCAAGAACACCTGAAACGGGTACAAGCCGGCGAGGTCTGCCATTGCGTCGCATTCTCCCCGAGCGGCGAAGGCGTCGATCATGTCGGCCGCATGGCGTCGAAGCACCGGCAGCGACTTGCTCAGCCCGTGCGGGCTGAAGTACGGCTGCAGGATCCGGCGGTAGCGGGTGTGCTCCGGCGGGTCGAACGCGAGCGGGAGGACCGGAAAAGGGCTGTTGGGCGGTTGCAAGGCCAGTCGGGACGAGAACACTTTCGGGTTGCGCAGCGCGGGCAGCACATCCTCGCGCCGGGTGAGGTAATACCAGCCGTTCATGAACACCACCGGCCCGGCGTCGCGCAACGTTTTCCAGCCGAGCCCGCGGTCGGTGCCCAGCGGCAGCGTGGAGAATTCCAGGCGCGGCAGATGGAATGCCCCGGTGTATCCATCGTCGAGGGTGCTCACCCGCTGCTGTCTCCCTGGTGGAACGTTGACGCCTAACCGCCGTGCCGTCCATATCGTAGGTGCGGCACCGACTGTGCGCGGTAGGCAGCATCGGCGCCACTGGACCAGCGGCCTTCTTTTAGGCTTGATGCACCAGCCAAGCAAGTTCTCGATGACTCAGATGACTTTCGATGACAAGGGAACACCCATGAAGGTCCGTCTCGACCAGTCGCGGTGTGTGGGACACGCCCAGTGCTACGCAGTCGATCCGCAGCTGTTTCCCATCGACGATGCCGGCTACTCGATCCTCGAAGAGCACGAGGTGCGGCCCGAGGATGCCCAGCTCACCCGCGACGGGGTCGCTTCCTGCCCGGAGATGGCCCTAGTCCTCGACGAGGACTGACGCTGCTAGATCTACGGGTCGTCCACGCACGAAGGGTGCTGTTCACCCGCGCCGTAACCGAATCGCCAACAGCGGGCACCTGCCCTCGGTCAGGCGCCCGCCGCTGCACCATACGGCGCTGCTATCCGGCGAACGGTGGGCGACCCATCACGGTGGGCTTGAAGCCGTACCGCGGTCCGGCGCCGCCCCCGCCGAAACCCGGAGCACCGGCGAGTGGCATCCCGCCCAGCAGGTTACCGGCACCGGCACCCTCCGGGGCGCCGCTGATGCTGGTGACCGGCAGTGGCGCATTCGTGGCAGCCGTCGCCGGAGCCGTGGCCGCTGACCAGCCCGGCGGCACCGAAAGCCCACCCACCGGGGCACCTG
>NZ_JBARMY010000528.1:0-19001 GCF_049802695.1 Mycobacterium sp. | reverse complement strand
GGTCCGATCGGCGCGCCGGGTCCGCCGTGCGGACCCCCGCCCGGCCCGCGGTGGTGGTGAACCATGGCGTTCGGGTGATGCCCGTGGTGGTGGTGACCGTGGTGACCGGCAAGCTTGAAGCCGGCGAAGAAGATCGTCGTGACGATGTACAAGATGCCTGCGACGATCACGACCCAGGCGGCGACTTGGTAGAGCCTGGACGGCTTGGCCGGCACCGCAGTTCCGGTGGCCGGCGGGTTGGTGGCGGTGGTCCGCACAGTGGGGGTTTCTGGTATTTCACTCATGCTTTGAATGATGCGGCGGCAACCAATAGCTCGGCCTATGCGCCGGTTATGTAACAGCTATGAAGCAGACGGTCCCCGGCGAACCGGTCGGCTACTCGGGCTTATACGGATTGACGGCGAACTGGATCACCCGGTACGGGCCGCTTTCGCGGGGATCGCTGTTGTGCCATTGGCTGACGAAAACCCGCAACTCGTCGAGCGTCGAGCCGGGCGAGATGTAACCGCCGTACGGCTGGGCGAGGCGATTGTCATACGGGGGCGGCAGGCTTTCCGCCGGCTCAGGCCAATCGTCGTGCTGGACAACGGTGGTCACCGGCGCGGCGCCCAGTGACGTCGGATCGTGAGCCACCCGTACCTCCATGTCACCGGTGCTGGCGTCGAAGTACGACAGCACCGACTTACCGTCGACCTGCTGCAGGCTCATCTCGCCAACCATGTCGGGCCACAACGGAGTTGCGGGCTTGTTCCAGCCACCGTCGAGTCCCGACGCCCAACCCTGCCATCGCGAGCGGTCGGTGAAGTTCTCCGGTGCCACCCGGTACAACCTCACCGGTTGGCTGCGGTCGAAGTCGTCAGCGACGATGTACACCCAGCCGCTGCTGGAGTCAGCGGTCGGGATCGGGTCGTAGTACCCGCTGATTTGCGACTGCGCTCCGCCTTGATAGGAGGCGGCGCGTCGCGACCCGGTGACGGTGACCCAACGACCTTGCCCGGCTTCAACTTTCACCAGCCGGGACGTCTGCGGAACCAGTGCAGCGGCGGTGGTGACCAGCAGATAGTTCTGCCGGTTGATCTGCACGACGCCGGCCGGCAACTGAGACGCGCCCGGCGGTGTCGGCTCGGCGAGCAGCGGTTGCCCGACACCGGTGACACCGGTGTAGCGGACTCCATCGGGGTCGTCGACCGAGTCGGTATCGACCCGCAGCGCGACCGGGGCGTAGTCGCGACCGAAGCCCACCCCTTGTCCGGGGAAACTGTCGCCGCAGATCTGCAACAGTTCGCTCGGGAACTCCACGAAAACACACAAATCGGTGGCGCCGACGCCGTAATCGCCGGTGGGCGTCCCGGTTCCGGCCGTCGGCCCGATCCGGATCACCTCCCCCGGGGCGAGTTGCGACAACACGGGTTCCGGCATCGGGGCGGGCGGATCGGCATGCGCTAGCGAAAATTCTTGTGCCGCAACAAAAAGAAAGGCAGCGATCACGGATGAACGCCGCGCGGCCCGGCGGGCGGGCGGCTTGGTCACCCGCGGGTCACAGCTCGGCGGCCAGCAATTCAGCGATCTGGATCGTGTTCAGCGCCGCCCCCTTGCGCAGATTGTCACCGGAGACGAACAACGCCAGCCCACGCCCATCGGGCACACCGGGGTCCTGCCGGATCCGGCCGACCAGTGAATCGTCCACACCCGCGGCGGCCAGCGGTGTCGGCACGTCGACCAGCTTCACGCCGGGAGCGCGGTCAAGCAGCTCGCAGGCCCGTCGCGGGGAGAGCGGCTCGGCGAACTCGGCGTTGATCGACAGCGAATGCCCGGTGAGCACCGGGACCCGCACACAGGTCCCGCTGACCAGCAGATCGGGGATGCCGAGGATCTTGCGGCTCTCGTTGCGCAGCTTCTGATCTTCGTCGGTCTCACCGGATCCGTCGTCGACCAGAGAGCCGGCCATCGGCACCACGTTGAACGCGATCGGAGCGACGTAGGTCTGCGGCGTCGGAAATTGCGCGGCGTTGCCGTCGTGCACCAGCTGTTCAGCATCGTCGACGACCGCGCGCACCTGCCCGGTCAACTCGGCCACACCAGCCAGACCGCTGCCCGACACGGCCTGATAGGTGGAGACCACGATCCGAACCAGCCGGGCCGCGTCGTGCAGCACCTTGAGCACTGGCATCGCGGCCATTGTGGTGCAGTTGGGATTGGCGATGATGCCCTTCGGCCGGTTGTGCGCATCCCGACGGAAATTCACCTCGGAGACCACCAACGGAACTTCGGCGTCTTTGCGCCACGCCGAGGAGTTGTCGATCACCGTCACCCCAGCGGCGGCGAACCGGGGTGCCTGCACACGCGACATCGCCGCTCCGGCAGAGAACAATGCGATGTCCAGACCAGTCGGGTCGGCCGCCTCGGCGTCTTCGACTTCGATCTCCTGCCCGCGAAACGGCAGTTTGCGGCCCTGGGAGCGCGCGGAGGCGAAGAATCGGACATTGGTCGCCGGGAAGTCGCGTTCGTCGAGCAGCGAACGCATCACCTGGCCCACCTGACCGGTGGCGCCTACCACGCCGATAGACAGGCCACGGCGCCCCATCTACCGGCCCGTTCCCGCGTAGACGGTGGCCTGTTCGTCGCCGCCGAGCCCGAAAGCCTCATGCAACGCCACGACGGCCTTGTCCAGTTCGGTGTCTCGGCACAGCACCGAAATCCTGATCTCCGAGGTGGAGATCAGGTCGATGTTGACCCCCACCGCGGCCAGCGCCTCGCAGAAGGTGGCCGTCACGCCGGGATGGCTACGCATGCCCGCGCCGATCAGCGACACCTTGCCGATGTGGTCGTCGTAAAGAATCTGGGTGAAGCCGATTTCGTCTTTCAGTGAATCGAGCTTCTCCACGGCGGTACGGCCGGCGTCGCGCGAGCAGGTGAAGGTGATGTCGGTCTTGCCGTCCTCCACTTTGGAGACGTTTTGCAGGACCATGTCGATGTTCACGTCGGCGTCGGCCACCGCCCGGAACACCTTGGCCGCAAAGCCGGGGATGTCGGGCAGCCCGACGATGGTCACTTTGGCTTCGCTGCGGTCGTGCGCGACGCCGGTCAGGATGGGATCTTCCACTGGCTTGTCCTCAATCGATCCGGCAACGACGGTGCCCGGCTTGTCCGAATACGACGACCGGACGTGCACCGGAATGTTGTAGCGACGGGCGTACTCCACGCAGCGCAGCATCAAAACCTTGGCGCCGCATGCGGCCAGCTCGAGCATCTCCTCGAAGGTGACCGTGTCCAGGCGCCGGGCGTTGGGCACGATCCGCGGGTCGGCGCTGAAGATGCCGTCCACGTCGGTGTAGATCTCGCAGACGTCGGCGCCCAGCGCGGCGGCCAAAGCCACCGCGGTGGTGTCCGAGCCACCGCGGCCCAGCGTGGTGACGTCCCGGGTGCCTTGGCTGACCCCCTGAAAGCCGGCCACCAGCACGATCTTTCCCTCGTCGAGTGCTGTCTGCAGCCGGCCCGGAGTGACGTCGATGATCTTCGCGTTGCCATGGGTGCCGGTGGTGATCACACCGGCCTGGGAGCCGGTGAACGACCGGGCCTGCGCGCCCAGCGACTCGATGGCCATCGCCACCAGCGCGTTCGAGATCCGCTCGCCAGCGGTCAGCAGCATGTCCAGTTCCCTGGCCGGCGGTGCCGGACACACCTGCTGGGCCAGCTCCATCAGGCCGTCGGTGGTGTCACCCATGGCCGAGACGACCACGACGACGTCGTTACCTTGCTTTTTGGTTTCCACGATGCGCTCGGCGACACGGCGGATCCGGTCGGCGTCCGACACCGAAGATCCGCCGTACTTCTGCACGACGAGCGCCACTGTTGTCCTTGTCAGTCCTGGGAGTGGGTGTTGAGTCCAGAACAGAATACTTGCGCGGACCGAGCCGCTGTTCGGGCAAGATGGGTTTTGATGCGCTATTCGTCCGACCGTCGTCGAGACGATGAAACCGGCGGGCTCAGGTCGAGCCCTGGTGCCGCAGCGGTGCCGGCAGACGGGCCTGCCGAAGGCTATCTGGGCGATCTGACCGGCCCGGGCATCACCCACCGGTGGGGCGTCACATGCGCCGACCTCGGCGTCTCGGTACTGGCGCCGAACGGCGACTTAGTATCCGTCTTCGGGGATACCTTCTCCGGTTCCGCTGTCGGGCACGGCGATTGGCGGTCGCCGGTCGTCCTGATCGGCACCGGCGACGCCGACGACCGCATCACTTACCGGAAAGCCGGCGGCGCGGACCCGGATTACGCGCACCAGTTGTGGCCCTATGTCCACGACGATGCGCCGTGGAGCCGCGGCGGCATCAGCACTGTCATTCCTTCCGACCTACTGGTCGTCGGACAGACCATGTACCTGCACGTCCTCGTCAACCGCGGTTTCGGCAACATCGTGTGGACCGAAATCTGGACCTCCGTCGACGACGGTGTCCTCTGGCAACAGACGGGGCGGAAAGCGGTCTTTCCCGGGACGCTGCACCACGGGTACGCCCAACTATGGTCGTGGGACTTCAACCCTGACGACGGTTGGGTGTACATCGTCTCGACCGGCTTCCGGCGCGACAAAGGCGTGATCCTGCGGCGCGTGCTTCCGAAGAACATCGGCGACATCACGAAGTACTCGGGCTGGGGTCGAGCTGACCATCAGTGGGGATGGGACAACGAACCCACGCCGATCACGCCGCCCAACGAGACCTGGGGCGAGCTGACCCTGCGCCGCCTGGGCACCGGCAGGTGGGTTCTGGGCGGCTTCCTGTCCTCGGCGTATGCATTGGGATACCGCGTGATCGCGTCACCGACCGCCAAGCTTTGCGACGCGGACGTTCAAACTCCGGTTACCGGGACGAGCTGGGAAAGGCAAGATCTGTCCAAGAATCAGGTCGCTCAACTGTACGGCGGTTACGTCCTGCCGGGCTCTCGACTGGATGTGCAAGGCGGCGTCGGACTGGTCGTGTCGCAGTGGCACACCGGGGTCGGCTGGCCCTACCGGACGATGCAGTTCAAGGTGACACTTCACGACATGGCAGCGGCATCAGCAGCCGAGCCGGCTCATCCTTGAGGTGGAGCCGACGGCTCTGACCGGTGCCAGGTAGCCAATGCCCAGATCAAGAAAACGTCCAAAGCGATGATCAAAACCGACCACCAAGGGTTATGCGGCAGCCAGAGAAAATTAGCGACGATGGAAAGTGCAGTCAGCACAATCGCGGTGAGACGCGCCCACGTCCGTCCTCTCAGAAATGCAACACCGACGGCTATGAGTAGCGCACCGATCACGATGTGGACCACTCCCCAGCCGGTGGCGTTCCATTGGTAGATGTATTGCGGACCAACGACGACAATGTCGTCGGCTGCAACCGCCGAAATACCTTCGAGAAGCTGCACCGTGCCGGCGACGATCAGCAAGACTGCTGCTGCCACGGCGCCTACCGCTGCGGCCTGCCGCTCCATGTGCGCTGCCCGGCTGCCGTGGCCGGTTACCGGCGAACCTGCGGTGTCCGGAGTGACGCGAGCGTCGGTGGGGGACGCCGGAGATGGGACGACCGGCGGTGTCGGATCGGACATTGTTCCTCCGTGAAATCGTCAGATTGCGGACGCAACGGCTATACCCCGGCTGCCACCGCGCGACACTGTCGTCGCCACCTTTGAACCAGCGGTTTTGGTAGCGGCGGTGGAGACGGTAGAATGCGGCTCGTGCAGTGGGTGCTCCTTCTCGGACGCCGCGGCGGGGCCTGATCCAGACCGGCTTCCCGTCGCGGGCTTTCGCGATGCGCCGGTCTGAAGTCCCCCTTCAACTCCGGAGCAAACACCGTGGCTACTTTCTCCAAACCGTCGGCATATTCGTCTGACGCGTTCACCTCGGCTCGTAGCATCACCCAACCCGCGGGTTCGCCCAACCCGGGTCAGCCCGCATGGAACGCTCAGCGTGGCTCGTCGATGCCGGTCAGCCGGTATCGACCGTTCGCCGAGGAAGTCGAAGCCGTCGGACTGGCCGACCGCACCTGGCCCGATCGCGTCATCGAGAAGGCGCCGATGTGGTGCGCGGTCGACCTGCGCGACGGCAACCAGGCGCTGATCGACCCGATGAGCCCGGCCCGCAAGCGCCGGATGTTCGAGCTGCTCATCCGGATGGGCTACAAGGAGATCGAGGTCGGATTCCCGTCTGCCAGCCAGACCGACTTCGACTTCACCCGCGAGATCATCGAGCAAGGCGTCATTCCGGACGACGTCACCATCCAGGTGCTGACCCAGTGCCGTCCGGAACTGATCGAGCGCACCTTTCAGGCATGCGCGGGCGCACCGCGGGCGATCGTGCACTTCTACAACTCGACGTCGATCCTGCAGCGCCGCGTGGTATTCCGGGCGGACCGGCCCGCCGTGCTGGCGATCGCCACCGCGGGCGCCCGCAAGTGCGTCGAAGCGGCGGCCAGGTACCCCGACACACAGTGGCGATTCGAGTACTCCCCGGAGTCCTACACCGGCACCGAGTTGAAGTACGCCGTACAGGTGTGTGACGCGGTCGGTGACATCGTTGCGCCCACGCCGGACAACCCGATCATCTTCAACCTGCCGGCCACCGTGGAGATGGCCACCCCGAACGTCTACGCCGACTCGATCGAGTGGATGAGCCGCAACCTGGCCCGTCGCGACTCGGTGATCCTGAGCCTGCATCCGCACAATGACCGTGGAACTGCCGTCGCCGCAGCTGAATTGGGCTACCAGGCAGGCGCCGACCGGATCGAGGGCTGCTTGTTCGGCAACGGCGAACGCACCGGCAATGTGTGCCTGGTGACGCTGGGATTAAACCTGTTCTCCCGCGGTGTCGACCCGCAGATCGACTTCTCCAACATCGACGAAATCCGCCGGACTGTGGAGTACTGCAACCAGTTGCCGGTGCACGAACGGCACCCCTACGGCGGTGATCTGGTGTACACCGCGTTCTCTGGCAGTCATCAGGACGCCATCAACAAGGGCCTGGACGCGATGAAGGTCGCCGCCGACGAAGCCGACAGCGACGTCGACGACATGTTGTGGCAGGTGCCGTACCTGCCGATCGACCCGCGCGACGTCGGCCGTACCTACGAAGCGGTGATCCGGGTCAACTCACAGTCCGGCAAAGGTGGGGTGGCCTACATCATGAAGGCCGATCACGGCCTGGCGCTGCCGCGGCGGCTGCAGATCGAATTCAGCGGCGTGATCCAAAAGATCGCAGAGGGCACAGGGGGCGAAGGCGGCGAGGTCACACCGAAGGAGATGTGGGGAGCGTTCGCCGAGGAGTATCTGGCACCGGTGGTTCCGCTGGAGCGGATCAAGCAGCGGGTCGACGCCGCCGAGGAGGACAGCGGTGTCACCAGGATCGCCGCGACCGTCAAGATCAACGGGACCGAGACCGAGATCAGCGGTTCGGGCAACGGTCCGCTGGCGGCGTTCGTCGACGCGCTGAGCCACGTCGGCTTCGAGGTCGCCGTGCTCGACTACTCCGAGCACGCCATGAGCGGTGGTGAAGACGCGCAGGCCGCCGCCTATGTCGAAGCTTCGATAAGCGGCAGGACGGTTTGGGGCGTGGGCATCGCGCCGTCGATCACCACCGCGTCGCTGCGCGCGGTGGTGTCGGCGGTCAATCGAGCTGCCCGGTAGCGGCTGATCTGTATCTGATGCGGCACGCCGGCTTGGCGGCGTTACACCGCGAGCAGCCGCTCGAAGAATTCACGGTAGTGCATGAGGGCCAGCCGGAGGTCTTCGGTAGACGCTTGCTCGCCGCGAGCCCATTGTTCTTCGAGACGCGAACGCGCGCGGGCAAAACCAGTCGTGAGCTGGTCAACCAGATCCGAGACCAGTACGTCGGCCTTCTGAACGCATTCTTTGGGATCATCGACGAAGGCCGCTTGCACGCCGGACCACCGCGCACGCAGTCCCGCGAGCTCGTCGTCGGCGAACAGCGCTTCTTCTGTTGATGGTTCGGGTTCCGCGCTCGACTGCTCCGCTGGGACGGCCTCCCCAGATACCGCAGCCTCGGCACCCGGTGCTGATCCGCCGGAAGGGGTCTCGGAGCCGGTCGAGGCATCCGCCGGTGCGACCCACGAGGACCTTTGGTTCTGCTCCTGCCCGACGGCCGGCGACGCTGCGCTCGGCGGCAGTGGCGGTTCGGTTGAAGCGGTCGGTGGGTCGGCCTGACCCGCCGGCGCCGTGTGACGGCTCACCGGTGGCGTTTCCGCGACCCCGGACTGCGACTCGTCGTACGAACCGGTCATCTCGGTTTGACGATCGTGTGTTGTCATGCGCTTGCCTCCTTTGACGAGTGGTCGTCTGTGCTGCTCTTGAGCAACTTCTCGAACAGCGCCCGGTAGTGCACGAACGCCTTCCGCTGCTGCTCGGTGCTGACATCGCCGTGCTGCTGCGACAGATGAATGTCGTGCGCGGCGCGATAGTTGTCGACGATCTCCGGGTGATCTACCGAGAGGTCGGCTGCCCGCTGGTCGAAGTCGTCAACGGGATAGCCCCGTTCCCGCATCACTTCGGTCACCAAACGATCGGCGACGCCGACGGCGGTTGCCGGATTATCGACGAACCCGGTCTGGACCTGGTGCCAGCGGGTGGTGAAGTCCGAGAGTGCTGACGGCGTCAACGGAACGATGTTCAACTGGTGCCGCTTGCGTTCCCGGGCAGTGAGTTCGGTCTCGGCGGCCTTTTGGTCGCCGGTTTCGAATACCAGACGCTCGTACTCGGGACCATAGTGCTGCTTGAGTCGCTCCGTTCTCTTGCGACGGCTGGCGAAGCTTGCCGCGACGAGCACTGCGGCGACCACGATGACGACGCACGCCGTGATCAAAATCCATTCCCATCCAGGCATGTGGTGCTCCTTTCATACACGTGTCGAATTACCCGAGCGGCTCCGCTGCAAACGCCGTTTTGTGACGTGCAGCACGTGGAACGGGTCAGTCAGAAGTAGTGCCGGCGGCCGCCGACGGCGCGCCCCGCGGAACCCATGATCGCTAGGATGACGCCGATGACGACCAGGACGAGCCCGATGGTCCACAGGATTGAAATCTTGAGCAGAAATCCTGCGACGAGCAGGATGATGCCGAGAATTATCAAGTGAGCCTCCCAATGAGTGGTGCTGCCTGAATGGTTCGGCCGGTTACCCGGCGGTGAACCCAGTCGACCACCCTCCAGGGGGGTAGCGATACACCCCTAGAGCGGTAATCTCGCAGGGCAAGAGCGCCGTCAACAGTTGCCGGACTACGGGCTCTCAGAACAGCGCGAACTGCTCGGCTTGCTGTTTCAAGGCGGTTTCGGCGAACTCCTCGACGCCGGTACCGCCGACCACCGCGCCCACGCCGTCGATGAACTGTGCGTCGCTTACCACCGGCACTCCCAGTTCGCCGGCCAAGTATCCCTTGCCGTGCTCGGGTCGCGCTTCGTTGCATACGACCAGCGAGGTCTCGCCGTCGACGCTGTCGCTGTAGGCCAAACCGGCATGCAGGATCCGCTCTACCAGCTCCTCGTGGGTGCGACGCACTTCGGCGGCCAGCGCCACCCGCATGCCCTGCACCAGCGGCCTGCCCCGGACGAACCGGCCCGGATTCAGGTAAGGGCAGAGCATCCGCGATGCCAGCACCTTCAGCGGTCGAAGCTCGTCGTGGGTGACCCGGCCGTTCGGCCACCGGCGACGCGTCACCGGCCGCACCGGCAGCCAGACGTCGCGTTCACGCGCCCGCTCCAACGCTGCCGCGAGCACCCGGGACAACACCGCGGCGTCGTCGAACGCGTCGTGCGGCCGCAGCTGAGGCACACCCCAGTGCGCCGCGAGTGTCTCCAGTCGAAGGTTGTCCACGCCCAACTCGAGCCGCCGGGCCAGCTCGACGGTGCACATGACGGTGTCGACCGGAAGTTGGCAGTCGGCGATTTCGGCCTCCGCGGCGAGGAAGCCGTAGTCGAACGCGATGTTGTGCGCGACCAGCGTCCGCCCACGCAGCAGTTCGACCACGTCCCCCGCGATGTCGGCGAATTCCGGCTGGTCTTCGAGCATGGCCGCGGTCAGTCCGTGTACGTGGGTGGGGCCCGGATCGACTCCGGGATTGAGCAGACTGACGACGGATTGCTCCACTCGCCCGTCAACGTCCAGTGCCAGCGCTGCCAGGCTGATGATTCTGGCGTGTCCCGGCCGGAACCCCGAGGTCTCCACGTCGACGACCGCCCAGCCCACGTCGGGCTGGCGGGCCGGTCGACCCCAGATATGGCGCACGTCATGAGAATCGCACGCCGCCCCGACATCGCCGGGTCGCTGCGCGCCGTGTCGTGAACTTCACTCGACAAGGGCGACCCGCTGCACTCGGCAAAACACGCCGACCTTGCGATCGCCCTTAACCCGACGAGGGCGACCCGCTGCACTCGGCAAAACACGCCGAGCTTGCGATCGCCCTTAAACTGCCCGGGTGATCACCACCCGGGGACGGCTCGCACTCGCCGTCGGCGCAAGCGCACGCTGGGCGTCGCGGGTGACCGGCCGCGGCGCCGGCGCCATGATCGGCGGACTGGTCGCCATGACGCTGGACCGCTCGGTCCTGCGTCAGCTCGGCACGGGCCGCCGCACGGTGATCGTCACTGGAACCAACGGCAAGTCCACCACCACCCGGATGACCGCGGCAGCTCTTGCGACCCTGGGACCGGTGGCCTCTAACGCCGAGGGCGCCAACATGGACGCCGGTCTGGTGGCGGCGCTGGCCGCGAACCGTGACGCCGACCTGGCGGCTCTGGAAGTCGACGAGATGCACGTGCCGCACGTCTTGGATGCAATTTCTGCCGCGGTCGTCATCATGCTCAACCTGTCCCGCGACCAGCTCGACCGGGTCGGCGAGATCAACGTGATCGAACGGACGCTGCGAGCCGGCCTGGCCAGGCACCCGTCGACGGTCGTGGTCGCCAACTGCGACGACGTATTGATGACGTCGGCGGCCTACGACAACGCACACGTGGTCTGGGTGGCAGCCGGGGGCACCTGGCAGTCCGACTCGGTGAGCTGCCCGCGCAGCGGTGAGCTGATCGTCCGCGACAAAAGCCACTGGTGTTCGACCGGCACGGACTTCAAACGGCCCAGTCCGCACTGGTGGTTCGACGACGACACCCTTTACGGGCCGGATGGGCTGGCCCTGCCGATGCGGCTGAGGCTGCCCGGCGCGGTCAACCGCGGTAACGCCGCCCAGGCTGTGGCGGCCGCGGTTGCGTTAGGTGCCGATCCGGCGGCCGCAGTGGCCGCGGTGTCGACGGTCGACGAGGTTGCGGGGCGCTACCGCACCGTGACCCTCGGGCAGCACGAGGTGCGGGTGCTGCTGGCCAAGAATCCCGCCGGCTGGCAGGAGGCGATGGCTATGGTCGACAAGCAGGCAGCCGGCGTCGTCATCTCGGTCAACGGACAGGTGCCCGACGGTGAGGATCTGTCCTGGCTCTGGGATGTGCGCTTCGAGCATCTCGATGACACCGCGGTAGTGGCCGCCGGTGAGCGCGGCACTGACCTCGCCGTGCGTCTCGGTTACGCCGGCGTGCAGCACAGCCTCGTGCACGACACGGTGGCGGCGATCGCGTCCTGCCCGCCGGGACGGGTGGAGGTCGTCGCCAATTACACGGCATTCCTGCAGCTGCAGCGGAGGTTGCCACGGCATGACTGATTCGACGGTGCGGATCGGCCTGGTGCTGCCCGACGTCATGGGCACCTACGGTGACGGCGGCAACGCCGTGGTGTTGCGGCAGCGGCTGCGGTTGCGTGGGATCGCCGCCGAGATCATCGAGGTGACACTGGCCGACCCGGTCCCCGAACGCCTCGACCTGTACACCCTGGGCGGCGCGGAGGACTACGCGCAGCGGCTGGCCACCCGCCACCTCGTGAAGCACCAGGGGCTGCAGCGAGCCGCTGAACGCGGGGCGCCGGTGCTGGCCATCTGCGCGGCCATCCAGGTGCTCGGGCACTGGTATGAGACGTCGGCGGGTGGACGGGTCGACGGTGTGGGTTTGCTCGACGTGACCACGGTGCCGCAGCGAGTTCGGACGATCGGCGAGGTCGTCAGCAAGCCGCTGCTCACCGGGCTGAGCCGGCCGTTGACCGGCTTCGAGAACCACCGCGGCGGCACGGTCCTCGGCGCGGCGGCGTCACCGCTGGGCGTGGTGAAGACCGGAGCGGGCAACCGGGCCGGCGACGGCTTCGACGGGGCTGTGCAGGGCAGCGTCGTCGCCACATACATGCATGGGCCGTGCCTGGCCCGAAACCCGGAGCTCGCCGATTTTCTGCTGACCCGGGTGGTTGGCGAGCTGGCGCCGCTGGAACTGCCCGAAGTGGAGTTACTGCGCCGCGAGCGGTTGCGCGCTTAGTCGGCTGCGCCGACCGCGACACTTAACCGCGTGTGACGACACGCCGATGGGCGACGCAGACGCTTAAGCGTCGCGAAACCCCTTGCGACGAAGCGCGGCGCGGACGCGTCGCACAATGTCGTCTGGCTTGTCTTCGGCGATCACACGTACGACGAGCCAGCCCAGTTGTTCCAGCTTGCGTAGCCGCCGCTGGTCCTTGGCGTATTGACGGCGATCGGTGCGGTGATGATCGCCGTCGTACTCGGCAGCCACTTTGAACTGCTCCCAGCCGAGGTCCAGGAAGGCCACCGGCCAGTAGCCCTCGACCACGGGAATCTGCGTTGCCGGTATCGGCAGGCCCGCGTCGATCAGTACCAGACGCAGCCAAGTCTCCTTAGGAGACGCAGCGCCGCCGTCGACCAGGGGCAACGCCGCACGTAATCGCCGCAGCCCGCGGGCACCGCGGTAGCGTTTGGCCAACAGCAACACGTCCTCAACCGAGAACGGCGTCGCGTGCATCAAGGCGTCGAGACGTGCCATTGCTTGTGTTCGCGGTAGGTGACGACCCAGGTCGTAGGCGGTACGCGCCACAGTGGTAACCGGCAGACCCGCTACCCGAGTGACCTCATCGCCGTCGACTCGTTGGTTGCGGGCCACTATGCCGACAGGCGGGTTCGGGTTACGCCAGATCAACTCGACGGATTCGTCGTCGTCGATCCACGCCGAACCGTGCAGCGCCGCGGCCGCCAATCCGGACAGCACACCACTGCGCTGCGACCACAGCCATGCCGCCTCTGAGCGCAATCGAAGGGACGGCGCGGCGAAGTCGGCGACGTAGACGTCGGGAAAGACAGCCCGGAATTTCGTGCGGAGGTCATATCCGCTCAGCCTCCCCGTCCGGACGGCTTCGCTGCCCACAAACGCTTCGGTCACGGAGAGACAGTGGCACGCGGCACCGACACCATCGCCGAGACTTAAGCCACTGCGAAGCGCACCGGCATGTCGTCGCAGACGTTTAAGTGTCGCGACGCAAAAGGAAGCTCAGACCATGGCGCGGCGGCCGGCCAGCGCCCGGCCAAGGGTCAGCTCGTCGGCGAACTCCAGGTCACCGCCCATTGGCAGCCCGGACGCGATCCGCGTCACGGCCAGACCAGGGATGTCGCGCAGCATCCGCATCAGGTAGGTCGCCGTCGCCTCGCCCTCGGTGTTGGGATCGGTGGCGATGATCACCTCGGCGATCTCGACGCCGTCGACGCGCTCACCGATCCGCGTCAGCAGCTCGCGGATCCGCAGCTGCTCCGGCCCGACGCCGGACAGCGGATCCAGCGCCCCACCCAGCACGTGATAGCGGCCCCGGAACTCCCGGGTGCGCTCGACGGCCTGCACGTCTTTAGGCTCCTCGACGACGCAGACCTGCGACCCGTCCCGACGCGGATCGGCGCAGATCCGGCAGCGCTCGTTGTCGGAGACGTTGCCGCACACCGCGCAGAACCGCACTCCGTCGCGAACCCTCGACAGCACCGCGGTAAGCCGGTCGATGTCGGGTGGTTCGACGGACAACAGGTAGAAGGCGATCCGCTGCGCGCTTTTCGGCCCAATGCCCGGCAGCTTGCCGAGCTCGTCGATCAAATCCTGGACGGGCCCTTCAAACATGGCGGTACAAGTCAGGACTCCGGCAGGCCCAGCGCGCTGCCCATGCCGCTGGCAACCGACCCCAGCCGCTGCTGCGCCAGCGCGTTGACCTTCCCCGATGCGTCGGCCAGTGCGCCCACGATCAAATCCTGCAGGGTCTCGATGTCGTCTGGATCGACGACCTTGGGGTCGATGGTCAGCGCCACCACCTCGCCGCTGCCCTTGACCGTTACCTGGACCAAGCCGCCGCCGGCCTGCCCGTGAATTTCGGCGTCGGCCAGCTGTTGCTGGGCCTCCATCAGCTGTTGCTGCATCTGCTGTGCCTGAGCCAGCAACCCAGACATGTCGGGCGGGCCTCCCGGTTGCATGACAGTCCCCTTGCATCGTGGTCTCGACTTGGTTTCGCCTGTGGGTAACCGGCGGTTCGAAACACCCAGCGTAGACGGCTTCGGGCTACCGTGGCGCGGTGCGCGTACCAGTTCGCCTGCGTGTCGGCGTCGCGATGACCACCGCCATACTCGTCGTCGCATCGACACCGGCTATTCCCACAGCGGCCGCCGCTCCCGCCTCGATCGCCGGCATGGTCGTGTTTATCGACCCCGGCCACAACGGCGCCAACGACGCGTCGATCAGCCGTCAGGTGCCCACCGGTCGCGGTGGCACCAAGGACTGCCAGACCAGTGGCACCTCGACTGACAGCGGCTACCAGGAGCACACCTTCACCTGGGACACCGCGCTGCGCGTCCGCGCCGAGCTGAACGCCCTGGGCGTACGGACCGCGATGTCGCGCGGCAACGACAATGCGTTGGGGCCGTGCGTCGACGAACGCGCCGAAATGGCCAACGCGCTGCACCCCAACGCGGTCATCAGCCTGCACGGCGACGGCGGTCCGGCGAATGGACGCGGTTTCCATGTCAACTACTCCGCCCCACCGCTCAACCAGGCTCAGGCCGGCCCGTCGGTGCAGCTGGCGCACGTGATGCGCGACCAACTCGCGGCGTCGGGCATTCCGCCGGCCGCCTACATCGGCCAGAACGGCCTTTACGGACGCTCCGACCTGGCCGGCCTCAACCTGGCGCAGTACCCGTCGATCCTGATCGAGCTGGGCAACATGAAGAATCCGGTCGACTCGGCGCAGATGGAATCCGCCTCCGGCAGGCAGAAGTACGCCGACGCGGTGACCAGAGGCGTCTCTGGCTTTCTGGGAGCACAGGGTCAGGCCCGCTAGCCCGATGGCGGCGACCCGCTAGGCCTGGCTGCTCGACGGGCCTTCCAGCTCCTTCTTCAGGTTCTCCAGCACCTCGGATTGAATCCTCTTCAACCCCAACGGCGCGAACGTCTTCTCGAACAAACCCTTGACTCCCCCGGCGCCCGTCCACGTCGTTTTGAGGGTGACGCTGGAACCGGGTCCAGCGGGCGCCACTGTCCAATTGGTGACGAGGCTGGAGTTCGCGTCTTTCTCGATGACGGTGTGACCGGCAACGTCGACGCTGGCCTGCACG
This sequence comes from Mycobacterium sp., assembly GCF_049802695.1. Classification (GTDB taxonomy): domain Bacteria; phylum Actinomycetota; class Actinomycetes; order Mycobacteriales; family Mycobacteriaceae; genus Mycobacterium. The sequence continues at coordinate 3,507 of NZ_JBARMY010000528.1, read as the reverse complement.
TCGCGGACGCGCGACTTAGTGGCCTGCAGCTTCCACTTGGCCACCGTGCCCTGCCCCTGACCACCTTGCAGCACCTGGTAGTCGCGATAGTGTGCCGACAGCACTTTCGGACGCACGTTCTGGTAGTCCGCCACGGCGGACAGCACCGCTTTGGGCTCCGCATTGATCAGGATGGTGTTGGCTGCGCTGACCTGTGCCATCAGGCGAGACTCCTTTGCTGTGAGTGTGCTGACGCGGCGCGCCGCGCGGGTGCGTTGGCTGCTGTCGGGGACTAAGGTACATGTGGTGCTTGTTCCTGCGTCGGCACAGACGGCTCATCAGGCGGGCGTCGAGCGGCTGTTGGACAGCTATCGGTCCATTCCCGCGTCGGCGTCCGTGCGGCTCGCCAAGCCCACTTCGAATTTGTTTCGTGCCCGCGCGAAAAGTAACGCTCCCGGGCTCGACACGTCCGGGTTGACCGACGTCATCGCGGTCGACCCCGAAACCCGCACCGCCGACGTCGCTGGCATGTGCACGTACGAAGACCTGGTGAACGCGACTCTGCCGTATGGCTTGTCGCCGCTGGTTGTGCCGCAACTGAAAACGATCACACTCGGCGGAGCGGTCACCGGTCTGGGCATCGAGTCAGCGTCATTCCGCAACGGTTTGCCGCACGAGTCGGTGCTGGAGATGGACGTGCTCACCGGTGCCGGAGAACTCCTCACGGCCTCACCGCAGCAGCACGCCGACTTGTTTCGAGCCTTCCCGAATTCCTATGGCACGCTCGGCTATTCGACCCGGCTTCGTATCGAGCTGGAGCCGGTCAAGCCGTTCGTGGCGCTACGGCATGTCCGTTTCCGGACGTTGGCGGACCTGGTGGCGGCGATGGACCGCATCATCGACACCGGCGGGCTCGACGGGCAGCCGGTCGACTACCTCGACGGTGTGGTGTTCAGCGCCGACGAGAGTTATCTGTGCGTAGGGGTGCGGACCGCCACCCCCGGCCCGGTGAGCGACTACACCGGCCAGCACATCTATTACCGCTCGATCCAGCATGACGCCGGCAGCAAAGAAGACCGGCTGACCATCTATGACTACTTCTGGCGCTGGGACACCGACTGGTTCTGGTGCTCACGCCCGTTCGGTGCGCAGCGCCCCCGGCTGCGCCGCTGGTGGCCGCGGCGATACCGGCGCAGCAGCTTCTACTGGAAGCTGATCGCCTTGGATCAGCGATACAACGTCGCCGACCGGATCGAGAAGCGCAACGGTCGCCCGCCGCGCGAGCGGGTGGTGCAAGACGTCGAGGTGCCGATCGAACGGACCGAGGAGTTCTTGCAGTGGTTCCTCGACACCGTCCCCATCGAACCGGTTTGGTTGTGCCCGTTGCGGTTACGTGATCACGACGGTTGGCCGCTATACCCAATCCGGCCTGGCCACACCTACGTCAACGTCGGGTTCTGGTCGTCGGTGCCGGTCGGCTCGAGCGAGGGCGCGACGAACCGGTTGATCGAGGCGAAAGTCGGAGATTTCGACGGGCACAAATCGCTGTACTCCGACTCTTATTACACCCGTGAGGAATTCGACGAACTTTACGGTGGCGAAGCCTATAACACGGTTAAGAAAACCTACGATCCCGATTCGCGTCTCCTCGACCTCTACGCAAAGGCGGTGCAACGGCGATGACGACCATCAGGGAACCGGTGGCCACAACGACCGGCAAGTTGAGCCTGGCCGAGATCTTGGCGATCTTTGCCAACAGCGCCGAGCGGCCGCTGAGGTTCACCGCATATGACGGCAGCACCGCCGGGCCCGAGGACGCCACGCTGGGTCTAAATTTGCTGACTCCTCGTGGCACCAGATACCTGGCGACGGCGCCCGGCGAACTCGGCTTGGCCCGCGCCTACATATCGGGCGATCTCGAAGCGCGCGGAGTCCACCCCGGTAATCCGTATGATTTGCTCACGCTGCTGGCCGATAAGCTTGACTTCGATCGGCCCTCGCCACGGGTGCTGGCCAGCGTCATCCGCTCGATTGGTTTTGAGCATCTGCTTCCGGCCGCCCCACCGCCGCAGGAAGTGCTGCCGCGCTGGCGGCGTCTCGCCGAGGGCTTGCGCCACAGCAAAGCCCGCGATGCCGAGGCCATTCATCACCACTACGACGTCTCCAACACCTTCTACGAGTGGGTGCTGGGCCCGTCGATGACCTACACCTGCGCGGTCTACCCGAACCCCGAGGCGACGCTGGAAGAGGCGCAGGAAAACAAGTACCGCCTGATTTTCGAGAAACTGCGCCTGCAGCCTGGTGACCGGTTGCTCGACGTCGGCTGCGGCTGGGGCGGCATGGTTCGGTACGCGGCGCGGCACGGTGTCCGCGCGATCGGCGCGACACTGTCCGCCGAGCAAGCTGCTTGGGCGCAGCAGGCCATCGAGGCCGAGGGCCTGAGCGATCTGGCCGAAGTGCGCCACTCCGACTACCGCGACGTTGCGGAGAGCGAGTTCGACGCGGTCTCGTCGATCGGGTTGACCGAGCACATCGGCGTCAAGAACTACCCAGCCTACTTCGCCTTCCTCATGTCGAAATTGCGCACCGACGGCTTGCTGCTCAACCACTGCATCACCCGCGCCGACAACAAGTCCAACTTCCGCGCCAGCAGTTTCACCGACCGCTACGTCTTCCCGGACGGGGAACTCACCGGCTCCGGGCGCATCATCTCTGAGATCCAGGACGTTGGTTTCGAGGTGCTGCACGAGGAGAACTTCCGGCATCACTACGCGTTGACGCTGCGCGACTGGTGTCGCAACCTGGTCGAGCGCTGGGACGAGGCCGTCGAGGAGGTCGGTCCGGGCACCGCGAGGATCTGGGGTCTGTATATGGCGGCTTCGCGGGTGGCCTTCGAGAAGAACAACATCCAGCTGCATCACGTGCTGGCGGCCAAGCTCGACGAGCGCGGCAGCAACTGCCTGCCGCTGCGCCCCTGGTGGCAGCCCTAAGCGCCTGACGCAGACAGCTCCGGCCGGTGTTCCGGTCAGCCGTTGTCGATGCGACGGGCGCCGAGCTCGTTCTGCAGCAGCTCGAGTGCGGCTTCTTCCGGGTCGCGGCGCGGCAACGACGCGTCGTCACTGCCGGCTTCGGCAAGCATGCTTTCTTCGTCGGCTCGCTGAGCGAGCTCTATGTCGACGATTGGCGATTCGAGGACGGTCGGCGCCGGTGCGCCGGTCTCGCACCGCACCCGCCAGTTGACGCCGAGCGCGTCTTTGAGCGCCTCGGCGATGACGTCGGAGTTGCGTTGCTCGCAGAGCCGCTTGGCCAGCGGCGCTGACTCGTGTGTCAACACGAGCGTGTTGCCCTCGACCGCGCGCACTGTGGCGCCGGCCAGCATCACTTCGGTGGTGCGGCTACGCTGCCGCACCTTGTCGCGCACGGTGGGCCATATAGTGCGCACCGCCGCCGCGCCGGGTTCCCTGGGGGCAGCGGCCGGCGCCGGCGGTTGCTGAACCGGCCGGACCGGCTCAGGCTTTGGCACCGGCT
>NZ_JBARMY010000527.1:0-2749 GCF_049802695.1 Mycobacterium sp. | reverse complement strand
GCCATCTGCGTCAGGCGATGCAGATCCCGTCGGCAGTGCACTCGGCGCTGGAATACCAGCGTTGGGCGGTGCGCAGCCAGTTGCGGGATGAGGGCCGCCGGTTCATGCGGTCGATCAAACAACAGCTGGGCATCCCGGTGCTACACCTACGCGGTGACACCGACCCTTACGTGCTGGCCGATCCGGTCGAGCGGACGCAGCGTTACGCTCCGCACGGTCGCTACATTTCGGTAGCCGGCGCGGCGCATTTCAGTCACGAAGAGGCGCCCGACGAAGTCAACAGCCACCTGATGCGCTTCCTCGAGCAGGTGCACGGGCCGCGGCTCAACTGACGCAAGTCCCGGTCGGCACCTGCTGAGTGTCACCGATCTTGGCGAGCTGACCGTCTACCTCCTTGGCGGTCAGCACGAAGCCGGTGTCGTTGTCGTCGACGGCCGCGCCGAACACCACACCGAGCACCCGGCCGTTGAGGTCGATCATCGGTCCGCCCGAATTACCCTGCTCGACAGTCGCTCTGACGGTGTACACCTCGCGGGTCACCGTCGCGTTCCGATAGATGTCCGGACCCGAAAGTTGAATCGTCTCGCGGACTCTGGCCGGCGTTGCCTGGAAGTCGCCGCCGCCGGGATAGCCCATCACCAGTGCGTCGGTACCGGTTTTCGCCGCCTCATCGGCGAAAGCCAGCGGTTGAGCGGGCAAGTTCGGCGCGGCCAGAATCGCGATGTCCACTGACGGGTCGTAGGACACCACGGTTGCGTCGTAAGGATTGCCGTTGACAGCCACGGTGATGGTGTCCGCGCCGGCCACCACATGCGCGTTCGTCATCACCCGGTCAGGGGAGAGGACAAAGCCGCTGCCTTCCAGCACTTTCTGGCAGCTGGGCGCGATGGCGTGCACTTTCACCACACTGGCCTGGGTGGCCGCGACGACGGGGTTGCTGGCCAGTGCGGCGTCCGGCGTCGCCACCGCAACGACCGGTGTGCGGCTGAACGGCTCGAGCACCGCCGGCAGCCCGGAGGTGTTCAGCAGTGTCGACAGCCGCCTGGGCACCGTCTTCAGCCAGGTGGGCGCCATGTCGTTGACTTGGGCCAGCACCCGCGAACCCCGTACTGCGGAGGCCAGAGCCGGCTGGTCCTTGGACTGGGTCAGCGGTGTGGCCAGCAACCACGCCGCGGTCAGCACGACGACCAGCTGCAGCGCCATCCCGACCAGCGAGTCGAAGAACCGCACCGAGTCGCTGCGGATGGCACCGCGCACCGCCCGGCCCAGCACCACACCGGCGACCTCGCCGACGACCACCAGCGCCAGGATCAAAAACAGCGCGGCGAACAGCTTGGCGCGCGGAGCGCTGATCTGGGCGACCAGGTGCGGCGCCAGCAGCACACCGGCGACCGCGCCCAGCAGCACACCGACGAAAGACAGCAACGAACCCAACGCGCCGGACCGCCAGCCCGAGATCGCCGCGACGAAAGCCACTGCCAGCACGGCGATGTCCAGCCACTGAGAGGTGGTCATCGCGCCGCCCCGTCCCCGTCGCCGACCAACGCCATCGCCTCGTCAAGCTCACGCACGTCGGTAGTGTTCCAGGCCACGGCCCAGCCCGCCACGTCCAATATCGCCGAGATCACCTGACCAGTGAATCCCCACACCAGCATCTCGTCCAACAGGAACGCCGGTCCGGCGAAGCGACGGCCCAGCCCCCGGCGGAAAACCATCAGGCGGTTGGCCGGGTTGATGAAGGCCCGTACCGGGACGCGGGCCACCAGCGCGGTCTCTGCTTCGTTGACGACGGCGACCGGTCCGGGATCCGGGGAGTAGGCCAGCACCGGGACGACATGAAAGCCCGACGGCGGAATGAAGGTCCGCTCCATAACGGCAAGCGGATGCAGCCGACCGATATCGATGCCGGTCTCCTCGCGCGCCTCCCGCAGCGCGGTCGCCACCGGCCCGTCGTCGTCCGGATCGGAGGTGCCGCCGGGGAAAGCCGCCTGGCCCGCATGGTGGCGCAGCGTGCCGGCCCGCACTGTCAGCAGCAGATCCGCGTCGTCGGGAACAAAGCCGTTCGCAGAGCCGTCGGGTACGTGCTCGGGTCCGGAGAACAACACCAGCACCGCCGCATCGCGCCCACCGCCGCGCAGCGCGGCCGTCGCCTTGGCCACGGCCTCCATTGCCAGGACATCGGCGGGCAGACGACGCCGGAACACCGACGGCACCTGGGCGACGTTGTCGAGCAGCGGACGCAGCCACGCGGGGCCGATGTTGGACGGCAGCGGTACTGCCCCGCGCGAGCCGGCGGTACCCCCTGCGCTCAACGGCTCCTCCTCGCCCTCATCGCGCCTGGTCTCCGACCGCGGCGCTGATCTCATCGGCGTTGGCGAACGGTCGCGGCAGGACCTGCGCAACGCTACCGTTCGATCGCAACACCACTGTGGCGGGTATCGCGTTGGGAATGCCCAGCGCCGCGGCTATCCGACGACGGCCGTCCTGGAAAGTCGGCAATCGGACACCCAGCTCTGCCAGCCGCAACAGCCCGGCGGTCTCGTTCTGGTCCTGATGCACTGTCACCACCGTCACCTTCGAGCCGACGCGTCGTTGGTATTCGGCCATCGCCGGCAACTCGGCCGTGCACGGAGCACACCAGTAGGCCCAAAAATCAAGCACCACCGGGCCGCCGGCCAACGCCCGCGCGACGTCGACGGTTGCGCCGTCGGCCGCGCACTCCACCGTGACGCCGCGCAGCGGGTCGGTC
>NZ_JBARMY010000526.1:0-3119 GCF_049802695.1 Mycobacterium sp. | reverse complement strand
CGCCGGCACCGGGCAGAACATGTCGGCGGAGCCGGAGGCCACCGTCTTCACCAACATCGCGCCGGGCAACGCCGAGGTGGTTCGCCCCTGGGTCGATGCTTTACGTAATGTGGGTTTTGCGGTCTTCGCCAAGCCGAAGATCGATGACAACAGTGACGTCGACGCCGACATGCTGCACCACATCGGGCTGCGGTGCAGCGAAGGACTGGCCGCCCTGGTGGTGGCTTCAGCTGACGGCCAAGCGTTCCGGGAACCGTTGGAGGAGATATCCCACCGCGGCATACCGGTGCAGGTTCTGGGATTTCGCGAACATGCGAGCTGGGCACTAGCGTCGGATACCTTGGAGTTCGTCGACCTGGAGGACATAGACGGTGTTTTCCGGGAACCGTTGCCGCGAATTGGGTTGGATTCGCTGCCTGAGCAGGGTGCCTGGCTCCAGCCGTTCCGGCCGCTGTCGTCGTTACTGGCCTCGCGTGTGTGACACTGGAAAACCTATGCGCGGGTCGCTACAGATCCAGTAAGGAGATTGCGTGTTCGCCTGGTGGGGTCGAATTGTGTACCGCTACCGGTTCATCGTAATCGGCGTCATGGTGGCTCTCAGCCTCGGCGGCGGCGTTTTCGGGCTGAGCCTCGGCAAGCACGTCACCCAGAGCGGCTTCTACGACGACAGTTCCCAGTCTGTCAAAGCGTCGGTGTTGGGTGACGACACCTACGGCCGCGACCGGACCAGTCACATCGTGGCGACGTTCGCAGCGCCGCAGGGCAAAACGGTCGACGACCCGGCCTGGTCTAAGCAGATCAAGGACTCACTGGACAGCTTTCAGAAGAGTCATCCCAATCAGGTGCTGGGTTGGGTCAGTTACCTCCGGGCACCGGATTCCACCGATCCGCGTGTCCACGGCATGGCGACTGAGGACAAAAAGCACGTCTTCGCGTCAATCGCGCTCAAGGGCGACGACGATGACAGCATCCTGAACAATTACAAGCTGATCGCGCCCGACCTGCAGAAACTCGGCGGCGGCAAAGTCGAACTTGCCGGTCTTGAGCCGGTGGCCAGCGCCTTGACCGGGACCATCGAAACCGACCAACGACGCATGGAGGTTCTGGCGCTGCCGCTGGTGGCAGTGGTGCTGTTCCTAGTCTTCGGTGGTGTGATCGCCGCCTGCCTGCCGGCGATCGTCGGCGGGCTGGCCATCGCCGGCGCCCTGGGCATCATGCGGTTCATCGCGATCTTCGGGCCGGTGCACTTCTTCGCCCAACCGGTGGTGACGATGATTGGCCTCGGTATCGCCGTCGACTACGGGTTGTTCGTGGTGAGCCGGTTCCGCGAGGAGATCGCCGAGGGTTACGACAGCGAGGTCGCTGTTCGCCGAACCATGATGACGGCCGGGCGCACCGTGACGTTCTCCGCAGTGCTGATCGCTGTCTCGGCGGCCAGCATGCTGGTGTTTCCGCAGGGCTTCCTGAAGTCGTTGACCTACGCCACGATCGCGGCCGTCATGCTCTCGGCAATTCTGTCGATCACCATTCTTCCGGCGGTGCTCGGCATCCTGGGCCGCCACGTCGACGCCCTCGGCGTGCGCACTTTATTCCGGGTGCCGTTCCTCCAGGAATGGAAAGTTTCGCGGGTTTATCTGGAATGGCTCGCGAATCTGCTGCAGAAGACCAAGACCCGTGAAGAGGTCGAGCACGAGTTCTGGGGCAAGTTGGTCAACCGGGTGATGAAGCGGCCGCTGGTGTTCGCCATTCCGATCGTGGTCGCGATGATCCTGTTGATCATTCCGCTGGGTCGGCTCTCCCTCGGCGGTTTTAGCGAGAAGTATCTGCCGCCGGACAACCCGGTGCGCCTGGCACAGGAACACTTCGACAAGCTGTACCCCGGCTACCGCACCGAGCAGGTCACCCTGGTGATCCAGAGTAAGAACCACACCAAGGTCACCGATCAGCAGGTCGCCGAGATTCGCAATGACGTCTCGGGGATTGCCGGCTTCACCGACAAGAAATGGGACGAACGTCCCTGCCCGAACGTCGCGGGCAACCCGTGCGTCCCCGGCCCCAACGGAACGACGAAACCCAAAGATGAGACCGCCCGCGTCATCCAGAACGGCTTGGTCAACACCAACGACGCCGCGAAGAAGATCGTTGAGCTGCGGTCCGTCACACCGCCCAAGGGCCTGAACGTCATGATCGGTGGCACGCAGGCTCTTGTGCAGGACAGCATCCACGGCATCTTCAACAAGCTGCCGCTGATGCTGGTGATCCTGTTGACCACCACGACGCTGCTGATGTTCCTGGCGTTCGGATCCCTGGTGCTACCGGTCAAAGCAACGATGATGAGCGCGTTGACGCTCGGATCGACGATGGGCATCTTGACGTGGATCTTCGTCGACGGTCACTTCGCCAAGTGGCTTAATTTCACGCCGACGCCGCTCACCGCGCCCGTCATCGGATTGATCATCGCGGTCATCTTCGGTTTATCGACCGACTACGAGGTGTTCCTGGTCTCCCGCATGGTGGAGGCACGGGAACGCGGGATGTCGACCGCCGAGGCGATCCGGATCGGCACAGCGACCACCGGTCGCATCATCACGGCGGCGGCGACCGTCCTCGCGGTGGTCGCCGGCTCTTTCGTCTTCTCCGACTTGGTGATGATGAAGTACCTGGCCTTCGGTTTGATGGCGGCCCTGTTGTTGGACGCGACCGTGGTGCGAATGTTCCTGGTTCCGTCGGTGATGAAGCTGCTCGGCGACGACTGCTGGTGGGCGCCGCGCTGGATGAAACGGATCCAGACCAGGCTGGGACTCGGCGAGATCCACTTGCCCGACGAGCGCAAGCAGCCCGTCGTTCGTGCTCGATCCGGCGGAGCTGCCATCGCGCCGGGCAGTGCGCCCGCCACCAAACCTCGCCCTCCTCACGACCCGACCTACCCGGGAACGCCGGCACCCTCGCGTCCGTCCGTCACCAGCCGCCCGGAGACGCGGCCACCGGCCCAGGACAGGTCCTCGCAGGCCAGCACCACGCGCTTACCGGTCGCTGATGCACGTGAATCCGAGGCGGCAACCACTCGCTTCGCCGCGCCGCGCAGCCCCGCCGGTGACACGCCGTCGGCCGACCAGCCC
>NZ_JBARMY010000525.1:0-11496 GCF_049802695.1 Mycobacterium sp. | reverse complement strand
ATCCAGGGCGGCGTCGGCGGCCGCGCCGGCTTGCTGCGCAGCTGACTGCGCAGCGGCGGCTTCTCGGTTCTCGGCTTCTACCGCGGCCAGGATTGCGGTGCGGGTGCTCAGATCGGTTCGCAGCCGGAGCCGCTCGGTGTGGGCGGTATTGGATGCCGAGCTGGTGGCGGCGACGGCCGTGGCGATGAGCTGTGCTTCGCGCAGCTGATCGCCGAGTTCGGCGAGTTCACCGGCCGCGGTCTGGGCAGCAGCATGCCGCTCGCCGGCCGCGAGCTGCCAACCGGACAGGTCGGCGAGGCGATCGGTCAGTTCAACGTGTCGCCGTACCCGGTCCTCGACTTCGGCCACCGCCGTTGCCCAGCGCCCGACTTCGTCCTCGGCCTGCTGCAACCGCGTTGTCGCAGCCGACCATTCGCCGGTGGGGCGGCCCGTCGGCGTGAAGTATTGCGCGTACTCGGCGTCGATGCGCTCGATGAGCAGCGGCTCGGTGCCGAACAGCGCGTCGGCCGCTCCGGCCGCCACGTCGAGGGCACGCGACAGCGCTTCGCAGCCTGACAGATTCACCGCCGTGGTCGACGCCGCTTGCAGGACCCGCTGCGCATGCCAAAGTTCAGTGTCCATCGTTTCGGCGAGCATCGCGCAGACCCGCTCGTGCGCTTCGTCGCCGGTCAGCTGCTCGCGGCGCGGCGCCAGCACGGTCAGTTGGGTTTCGCACTTCTTGTGGAAACGTTTCCGGTAGACGAAACGGTAAGGTCCGGTGCTGATCTCAGCGGTGACTTCTGATCCGGCGTCGGCATCGGTCGGCTTGACCTGCTTGACTTCTTTCTTCGACGAGCGATCTTTGGACTCGAGCAGTAGATCCAGCGATTCGATCATCGAGGATTTGCCGATCTCGTTGGCGCCGCAGACAACCACGACACCGCTGTCCGGGAATTCGATGTCGCGGTGGGCGATACCCCGGTAGTTTGTCAAAGTCAGCCGATGCAACTTCATGCCGCACCCCTGCCGTGCTCGGTGAGCCGCAGCAGCAGTGCCAGCGCCGCCTGGGCGTCGTCGGCGGTCTCAGCGTCGCCCACCCGTGCCGTCGCGACGAGCTCGGCGACGGCCGCGGCGGCGAACCCGCCGATGCCCAGGTCGGTGAACTCGCCGTCGGCCGGGATCACCGCCAGCTCGGTGTGCCGCTCCCACAAGCCCAGCCAGGCGAACAGACGGGCGTATTTGTCCAGGCAGCTGTCCAGTTCGGCGCGGTCGGTGATGGTCAACGAACCCGTCAGCGCCAGCCGCACCACCGTGCGATCCTTGCCGTCCAACAGGTCGAGGTTCAAGTCCAGATCGGTGATGTCGCGGCTGTTGTCGACCTGATGGCGCATGGTGATGAACCGCCATCGTCCGACATTGCGCGCCTCGACGTGCACCGGCCGGTTCAGATCGGTTTCGTCGACGTCGACCACCAGAACATGCCCGGAGTCGGACTCAGTGTCGTCGAAATTGGTGACCTCCGGTGAGCCGGAGTACCACACCCGGCCGCTGGAACCGACACAGGTACGGGAGTGCTTGTCGCCCAACGCCACATAATGCACACAGCCGCCGGCTAAGGCTTTCTCCACCGTGGCGAGACTGATCAGCGCGGGCTTGCCGGGGTCTGGGTCGAGGACGTCGACGCCGCCGTGGGCGACCAGCACCCGGGTGACCCCGGCGGCCGGCAGGCTTTCCAGCTCCTTGGCCACCAAGTCGGTGGTCGGTACTTTGGACCGCCACGGCGCGGCGACGATCTGCAGGCCCGGTCGAATCTCGTGGACGCCGGCCCGGTCCAGCATGAAGACGTTGTCCGGACGCTCCGCGGTGAACAGCGGGCTGGTGTAGACCGAGGACGCGTCCAGCGGGTCATGGTTGCCGGGCAGCAGATATATGGGAACGCCGACGGCGCGCATGGCTTCCAGCGACTGACTGATCACCTTGGGCGCCAGTTGGTTGTGTTCGAACACGTCACCGGCGACGACGATGAACTCAGCGCCGACCTCGGCGGCCAGCGCACCCAGGCCGGCGACCGCGTCGCGCCGGGCGGCCGAATACCGGGGCTGAGCTTCACCGGCGAGGAAGTGACGGGTCATGCCCAGCTGCCAGTCGGCGGTGTGCAGGAATCGCATTCCTTGCCCCTCTGATGTCGGGCGGCTGTGAGCAAGGCGAGTGTAGGGCGGGCCGCCGACAAGTCCGGGGACGCGCACCGGCACCCACCCGGTTGGTTCCGGAGATTGTTCGACGCAAGCGGGCGCCTCGTCGACCGTCCCTGGTGCTGTATTGCCGGCGCACGGATCGCTTCGGTCAGGGTCATGCCATACCGTCGTCGACGTGACTGATGACCATCGCATCCTGGTGCTGCTGCGGCACGCGAAGTCGGCGTATCCGACCGGGGTCGTCGACCACGACCGGCCGTTGGCGCCACGCGGCGTACGCGAAGCCGGGCTGGCCGGTGAGTGGCTGCGACTCAACGTACCTGCTGTCGAGCAGGTCCTGTGCTCCACCGCTACCCGCGCCCGGGAGACGCTGGCGCACAGCGGTGTTCGGGCCCCGGTGCGTTACGCCCAACGGCTGTACGGCGCCAACGCCAGCACGGTGATCGATGAGATCGGCACGGTTGCCGACGACGCCGCCACTTTGCTCGTCGTGGGTCACGAGCCGACAATGTCCGACGTGGCGCTGCAGCTCGCCGGCACTGATACCTTTGCTGCTCAACGGATCGCAGAGAAGTTCCCGACTTCGGCGCTCGCCGTGCTGGAAGTGCCGCACGGCTGGCAACGGTTAGATAGCGGTGCCGCCACGCTGCTCGACTTCCAGGTGCCGCGATGAGCGGCCCGGGCCGCAAAAACGGTCAGGAATTGGTCGACAGCGTCAGCTCCATCAGCTTGATGGCCTGCTGACAGGCATCGATTCCGGGACCTTGCGGGTTGACCCACCAGCCGACGACGCCGGCGGCGTCGCTGGCGACTCCGCACGACCCGTTGGCGTCGTTGGTTCGCATGACAATCGACCGGACACCGGCAATGGAACGGTTCTCAATCTGATATTTGAGGCCCTCGGCGACCTTGCGCTCGTTGTCCAAGCTGCCCTGTTCAAACCAGAACCGGGTGATGTCGATGAGAGCAGCCGGGTTAGCGGCTTGCCAGCGGCAGATCGCCCCGACGAATGTGCTCTGGATGTCGAGCGGGTCGGCGCCCACCGTTTTGGCCAGGATGTCATTGGTCAAGACCTCGCACTCCTTGAGCAGGTTGGGGTACTGCTGTTGGGAGTTGCTGTTGGGCGGGACGTCACCTGCGCCGGCCTTCACCGGCGTCCCGCCCACCGCCCGCGAGCACCCGCTCAGCACCGTCAGGACCGTGAGCGCGACTGCCGCGGCCGCGAAGACACTTCTCTGCGCCGAAATCCGCACAGCCTGCAACCGGCCGCTCATTTCGAATTCGCAATCGTCTCGCGAGTGAGTTCTTTGGCCACGTCGCACGGATCCGGGAACGGTTTCGCGTTGAAGCTGACCGACCATTCGATGAAGTCGTCCTGAAATTGGATGCCGATCTCGCACAGCGAGTCGCCTAACGTCGGCTCGTTGCCGACCGCGATGAAACCACCGTGACCGTTGATGTTGATGTCCTCGACGCTGGATCGCGACAACTCCTCCGTTTTTCGCTCCCGTCCGATCGGGCTTCCGCGGTACCAGGAAAACGAGAAGTGCGGGCCGAGGATAGCGCCACCGGCCAGCCACTGGCAGCCCACGGAGTTCTGCGCGGTATTCACCAATCCGGCCACCCTGGTGAGCTGGGCGACGGTCTGGTCGGTGACTCCGCCGCACTGCGGGAAGAACGGCCCGTGGTGCGACGAGGCGGACGACGCGCCCGACGAGTCGGTCCCCTGGGTCTTGCCGGAGTCGGAGTCAGAGCACGCAGCAACCATGCCCATCAAGCTCGCAGCCGCCAGTGCCAGCGCCGTCGGCTTGCCTCGCACCACTATGCGCACCTACTGCTGGTCACAGCATGCACTGTAGCGCCAGCGCCTCGCGTCAACCACTTCGACACGGGTTGACCAGCACTTTTGCGTCATCTGGAGTTGGCCACCGATTGCCGGGTCAGTTCCTTGGCGATGTCGCAGGGATCCGGGAACGGCTTCTGGTTGAAGTAAACGGTCCACTCGATGAAGTCGTCGTCGAATTGCAGCCCGATCTCACACAGGTTGTCACCCAAGTTCGCCTCGCTGCCGGTCGCGATGAAGCCGTTGTGACCGCTGATGGTGATGTCTTCGACGCGGGGATGGTTCACCTGCACCGTCCTGCGTTCCCGTCCGATCGGGCTACTGCGATACCAGGAGAAGGAGAAGTAGGGACCGCGGATACTGCCGTGCAGCAGCCACTGACAGCCCACAGAGTTCTGTGCGGTGTTCGCCAGCCCGCTCAACCGGGTGAGTCGGGCGATGGTCTGATCGCTCACACCGCCGCACTGTGGGAAGAACGGGCCGCGATGAGGCCCTCCGGCCGCCGGGGACGCCACCGACTGCGTCCCCGAATCGGAGCACCCGCCGGCCAGGGCAGCGGCCACCAGAGCCAACGCCGTCACCGCGCGGCTGAGGTCGCGTCTCGGGCTGATCACAGCGTGCACACTAACCGCAGCTGATCGGTGCTTGTGCGACAGTAACGAGATGCTCCTGGCATTGCTGCGCCAGTACGCCCGGCCGTATCGCGGGCCGCTCACCGCGGTGTTGCTGCTGCAGTTGATCAGCACGTTGGCCTCGCTGTACCTGCCGACGGTCAACGCGGCGATCATCGACGACGGCGTCGCCAAAGGTGACACCTCCGCCATCGTGCGGCTCGGCGGGGTGATGCTCGCGGTTGCCGGGCTGCAAGTGCTGTGCGCCATCGGCGCGGTGTATTTCAGCTCACGAACCGGGATGGGGTTCGGCCGCGATCTGCGTTGGGCGATATTCGAACGTGTCACCGACTTCTCCGCCCACGAAACCAGCCGGTTCGGTGCGCCGTCCCTGTTGATCCGCACGGTCAACGACGTCCGCCAGATCCAATTCCTGGTGCAGATCGCGGCCACCGTGCTGGTCACAGCTCCGATCATGTGCGTCGGGGGGATCGCAATGGCCGTCCACCAGGACGCCGGGCTCTCGTGGCTGCTACTGCTCAGCGTTCCGGTGCTGGCAGTGGCCAATTACGTGGTCGTTTCGCAGATGCTGCCAATCTTCCGCAGCATGCAGAAATTGATCGACAACATCAACCGGGTGATGCGAGACCAGTTGTCCGGGGTTCGTGTGGTCAGAGCTTTTGCGCGTGAGCCTTTCGAGCGGGAAAGGTTCAATCAGGCCAATTCCGCTGTGTCCGGCACCGCACTCAATGCCGGCAACTGGCAAGCGCTGATGCTGCCGGTGACGACGCTGACGATCAACTGCTCCAGTGTGGCGGTGATCTGGTTCGGCGGGCGCCGCATCGACGGCGGGCAGATGCAGGTCGGCTCGCTGATCGCTTTCCTGGCCTACTTCACCCAGATTCTGATGGCTGTGATGTTGGCGACGACGACCCTGATGGTCCTGCCCCGCGCCTCGGTATGCGCTGAACGAATCACCGAGGTGCTGTCCACCCGTCCGGCGGTGACCAACCCCCAACAGCCGGTGCGCCCGTCGTCCTCAACCGGCGTGGTCCAGCTTGCCGGCGTGGCATATTGCTATCCCAACGCTGAACGCCCTGTGCTGCAGCGCATCTCATTCACTGCGCGTCCAGGGGCTACCACGGCGATCGTCGGGGGCACCGGCTCGGGCAAGTCGACGCTGGTCGCGCTGATCTGCCGACTTTACGACGTCACCGAAGGGGCGGTGCTCGTCGACGGCGTCGACGTGCGTGACTACGGCACCGAACAATTGTGGTCCGCACTCGGGTTGGTGCCGCAGCGCGGCTACCTGTTCTCCGGCACCGTCGCGGAAAATTTGCGCTACGGCAAGGCCGACGCCACGAATGAAGAGATGTGGCAGGCGCTGCAGGTAGCGCACGCCGACGGGTTCGTGCGAACCCACGACGACGGCCTGCAGATGCCGGTGGCCCAAGGGGGCGCCAACTTCTCCGGCGGACAGCGGCAACGGCTCGCCATCGCCCGAGCGGTGATCCGTCGCCCCGCGATATACCTATTCGACGACGCCTTCTCGGCGCTGGACGTGCACACCGACGCACAAGTTCGCGCGTCGCTGCGAGAAGTGGCTCGCGATGCAACCATTATCGTGGTCTCGCAACGGATCTCGACTGTAGCGAAAGCGGACCAGGTCGTCGTCATCGACGACGGACGGGTCGTCGGTCTCGGCACGCATGAGTCGCTCCTCGCGACCTGCTCGACCTACGCGGAGTTCGCCGATTCTCAATCGCTGGGCGCCGGAGTCGGCGGCCAACGGTGACCGCGGCGACCACCCCGCCGATGCGCGCCGTGGTGCAGGGCCCCACCGAAAGGACGCGGGATTTCCGCGGATCAATGATCCGCCTGATCAAACGGTTAGGGCCCCAGCGCGGATTGAGCGCCGCGGTGATCCTGCTGTCGCTCGGCGGTACCGGGATCGGGGTCGTCGTGCCGCGTATCCTCGGGCACGCCACCGACTTGCTGTTCAACGGTGTCATCGGGCGCCGATTGCCCAAAGGTTTGACCAAAGAGCAAGCGGTCGTCGCCGCCCGGCAGCGTGGTGACAACAACTTCGCCGACTTGCTGTCCGGAATGCACGTCACACCGGGCCAAGGCGTGGACTTCGCCGCCATCGGCAGAACGCTGATGGTGGCGTTGACCCTGTATCTTGTTGCCGCAATGATGGTGTGGGCCCAGGCCAGGCTGCTCAACCTGACCGTGCAGCGCACCATGATGGCGTTGCGCGCCGACATCGAAGACAAGGTGCACCGGCTGCCGCTGGCCTACTTCGACGGCCGGCAACGCGGGGAAGTGCTGAGCCGAGTCACCAACGACGTTGACAACGTTCAAACTTCGCTGTCGATGACGATCACCCAGCTGCTGACGTCGGTCCTGACAGTGGTAACAGTGCTGGCCATGATGTTGACCATCTCACCGCTGCTGGCGATGATCACGCTGCTGACAGTGCCGTTGTCGCTTTGGGTGACTCGCATGATTACCCGGCGCTCGCAGCGGTTATTCGTCGCGCAGTGGACCAACACTGGACGGCTGAATGCCCACATCGAGGAAACTTACAGCGGTTTCACGGTCGTCAAGACGTTCGGCCACCGGGCCAGCGCTCTGGAGCGGTTCCGCGAGCTGAACGGCAATGTGTACGACGCCGGTTTCGGCGCTCAGTTCATCTCCGGGCTGATCTCACCGGCGACGTCGTTCATCGGCAATCTCGGCTATGTCGTGGTGGCCGTTGTCGGCGGCGTTAAGGTGGCAACCGGCCAGATCACAGTGGGAAGTATCCAGGCGTTCGTTCAATATGTGCGCCAATTCAATTCGCCGTTGACGCAGCTGGCGGCGATGTACAACGTGCTGCAGTCCGGGGTGGCCAGCGCCGAGCGGGTGTTCGACCTGCTTGACGAGCCCGAGGAAACGCCCGACCGCGATGCGCACACTTCAGCCGACGGGTCGGCACCGCTTCCCGGCACTGCGTCGTCGCTGCTGGCTGGACGAGTCGAGGTCCAGCACGTCAGCTTCGCCTACCGGCCCGGCACACCGGTTATCGAGGACCTGTCGCTGGTGGCCGAACCAGGCAGCACCGTGGCGATCGTCGGGCCGACGGGTGCCGGCAAGACCACGCTGGTCAATCTGCTGATGCGGTTCTACGAGGTTGACTCCGGACGCATTCTGATCGACGGCGTCGACATCGCGTCGATGAGCCGGCATTCGCTGCGATCACGTATCGGGATGGTGTTGCAGGACACCTGGTTGTTCGGCGGGACCATCGCGGAGAACATTCGCTACGGGCGTCCCGGGGCCAGCGACGACGACATGGTCCGCGCCGCCGAAGCGGCCTACGTCGACCGGTTCGTCCACACGCTGCCCAACGGATACCAGACACGCATCAGTGACGACGGTGGCAACATCAGCGCCGGCGAGAAGCAGTTGATCACCATAGCGCGGGCGTTCCTGGCTCGCCCGCAGCTGCTCATCCTCGACGAGGCGACAAGTTCGGTGGACAGCCGAACTGAAGCGCTGATCGCTCGGGCCACCGGCGAGCTTCGTCGCGATCGCACGAGTTTCATCATCGCTCATCGTCTTTCGACGATCCGAAGTGCCGACCACATCCTGGTTATGCGGGCCGGCCGGATCGTCGAACAGGGGAACCACGACGAGCTGATGGCGAAACATACCGCTTACTACGCGATGACCCAGGCCTAACCAGGTCCCGCGCAAGCGAACGAGCGTGCAACGACTGAATCCTCGCTGCAGCAGGGATCCGGACAGGGCAGAGCCGATCCGGCCGTCAACTATCTCGTTATCACGAGAATCATTACTGCAATGCCAGACCGGCCAGCAGATCCGTTTCCCAGCCGCGGCTGTCACGCGGCCCGGCAGTGCCGGCCGCAAGCACAAAATGTTCCTCGACCAGGATCGGCAACACGATGTTATTCGACAGCGCAAAGGACCGGCGATCCGGTGCCAGGGTCAGCTGGGTGGTATGCGCGGCAAGCGCTGCGACCTTGGCCGAGAAGTGTCTTCCCGCATCGATGACTGCGTCGATTTCGCGGTAAGCGTAGGTGTATTCGGACCTGCCGAGGTCGGGCAGTCGGATCCAGTCGGACGGGATGTCCCTCAAGTCGTCGAGAGCGGTCTGCAGTGCACCTGAGGCCAGCACGGTCCAGTAGAACTTCGGGACTTTCCATCGCGCGGCCGCTATCGCAGCCGCGGTGACCCGGTGCGTCTGTACATGGTCGGGGTGGCCGTAACCGCCCTTGGGGTCGTAAGTTACGACGACATGCGGACGCAGGCTGTCGAGGATATCGACGAGTTCCTCAACGGCCTCATCCCCGGCGTCGACGAAGGCGGTGTGGTGGCCGCGAGATTCACCCGCCATACCGGAGTCCCGCCAGCGGCCGGGACCGCCGAGAAACGTCGGCTCATCAACACCGAGCGCGTGCAGAGCCTTGGTCAGCTCGCTGATGCGATACCCACCGAGCTGGTCGGCGTGATCTACGGCAAGCAATGCATAACGTTCGCCGATGACTTCACCTTCTTCACCGAGAGTGCAGGTGATGACGCGGACGTTCGCGCCTCGAGCGACGTAGTGGGCGATGGTGCCCCCGTTGGTGATGCTCTCGTCGTCAGGGTGCGCGTGCACGAACAGCAGCCGGGCCTGTTCCACAGATGTCACGCCATCACCAGTGACCCACAACGTCGGTCGGCCCGTCACCGTTCATGAGGCAAAACTGTAGACCGCGGCTCGCGAGCCGGTTTCCTTCGACACCGGCGATCGGCTCAGTCTCAAAGCTCGACCAAGCGAGAACGATTGCAACACTGCGACATTCAATGAGAGTCTGGCGCAGGGCACTTTCGTTGTCGGGCGCTTAGAGTTCGGGTCCCTGGGTGCGCAGGTCGTCGACCGCTGACATCGCCGAGCGCAGTTGAGCCAGCCAATCTTCCGCGTGCTCGCCGACGAGCCGCACCGACCACGCCAACGCGTCGGAACGCGACCGGGCGACGCCCGCGTCGACCAGTGTGTCGAGCACCTGGCGCTCCGGCTGCTTGAGCCGCGTCATCACCGGCACCGCTATATGGGTGAAAAGGGTTTGCTCTCCGCCGACCTCGACGCCCCAGGAGACCTTGCGGCCATAGCGATCCTGAGCTTCGTCCGCGATCTTCATCCGTTCCGGCCGGGTCTCCTCCCGAAACCGCGACACCCGGCCCGACGTACGGGCTTCGCTTTCTTCTCCGGACTCGACAGCTGCGGGCAGTTTGCCGATGACCGTGATCTCTTCGCGGTCGACGATCACCGCGGGATCACCGTCGAACCAATCGTCAGGCAGGCGACCGGCGAACCACTCGGTTGCGTCACCGGCGTCGGGCTGGTGCGCCTGCTGCCAACCTCCGGGGCGGCCGGACCGCCGGCCTCGTTCATAACGTTGTCTCATGATTACATAATTACACCGTTTCACAGCCCGGGGGGAACCGCGTTCTCCGGCAGCGAACGCAGCGGTTCGGGCCGCGCTCAACGATGGGCTATTGCTCCGGGCCGTCACCGCGACGGGCGCGGAAGAGCCTGACATCCCCCTTGATGCCCTTGAGGTGGCGCGCCCCCGCGTCAGACCAACAGAAGCCGTTCCCGTCGCCGACCGCCTCGCGCACCGACTCGGTGACCAGCACGGCACCCGGCCGGGCCACACCGGTCACCCGGCTGGCCGCGTTGACCGGACTGCCGAACCAGTCGCCGGCCCGGCAAACCGCGGACCCGGCCGCCATCCCGGCCCGCAGCCGGGGAAAGTCGTTGTCGGAGTCAGTGACGTCGACCAGCTTGAGGAGGGCGTCCAACAGCGGCGCCGGGTCGGGGCAGACAAACATCACCGCGTCGCCGATCGTCTTGATCAACCGCACCGGCGGGATGGCCACGTCCCGGGCGACGTCTGCCAGCCGGTCGGCAAGCTGCACCAGCTCCTCAGGCGGCACCGCCTCGCCGAGCCGGGTGAAACCGACGAGGTCGGCGAACGCGACCGTGACCTGCCGGGCACCCGGCAGCGGCACACCGGCGGCGCGCTCGCTGGCGTTAACGGCTTCGGTTTCCACCGAATGCCGCAGCTGCATGAACAGCATCGCCTCGATCATCGGGCCCAGTCGCGGCACGATCTGACTCGACAGCGCTAGGGACCGCCTGGCGGTTTCCAATTCCGTCGCACCTGGTTCCAGCACGGCGGCCAACGCTGTGTAGCGCATCACCTCAGCAGCGTGCGAAAGCCCTTCTGCGAGGATGCGCACCACTTGCAAGACATGATCCGGATGAATGCCGATCTCGACGAACCGTTGCGCATGAGCGGCGGCCAACCCGTCAGCCCGCATGTGCACCACCGCGTCGGGATCGTCGATGCCGGCCAGCCCGATGGCACGCTGCACCCGTTGCAGCAGAAAGATGTCCATGCCTGCGATGTCGCTGATCTCCCGGGCCGAGACGTAGCTGCCGTCGTCGCCCATCAACCGGCGGGCCGGCAACAGCATCGGAGTGATAGCGCCGCGGATCTCGTCGACGGTGATGCCCTGCTCGAGCAACCACTCGATCAGCTCGGCGCGTTCGTCGCGGGCGGCACCCGCCAGACCATCCAGCAGAGGTTCGATCCCAGCGTCGTCCACGCGGTCAACGTATAACGCCGGTGCGCAATCATGGGAGCTGATGACGACCACACCGCTGCTGCAAGGATTCCCGCCGGTCGTCGGCGACGGTGCCCGGTTACTGATCCTCGGCTCATTTCCCAGCGTTCAATCGCTGACCTGGCCGCGTGGCAAGTGATTTCGGCGTTATGAGACCGCGGGCCGCCGATGGGCCCAAGGACGTGCC
>NZ_JBARMY010000524.1:0-15910 GCF_049802695.1 Mycobacterium sp. | reverse complement strand
GGCCGAACCGGCACCCACCCCCAACGCGGCTGCGCTGAGAGCGCCGGCGACGGTCAACCCTCCGACGAATTGCTTGAGTTTCATGGTCCTCCACCTATCTATTAGCGAGGTCATCGGACTCGTGCCCCTACAATGCTGAAATTAGATAGGGTGCCTATGAATCGGCTATGGCCGCGCCATGCAAGCCGTTTGTATGGGGTCCGTGGCTGCGAACCGCGGTGCATGTGATGGTCTGACGGTCAAACACGCGCGTCGGAAGCGGAACCAAACCTATGGCATCGAGTGAGCCGAATAACCAACCGGATGTTGCCGATCCAGCGGCTCCCTACTTTCGTCGCGACGGCAGCCACTACCTGCCAACCCAAATTGCCCGCGGCGGGTGGGGCCCGACGCTCAGCGGCCACGTTGCCGGCGGATTGCTGAGCTGGGCAGCCGAACGCGCCGTCGACGATCCGAAGTTCCAACCGGCGCGTCTCACCGTCGACCTTCCCGCACCGGCCGCGCTGGAACCGCTCGAAGTACACACGCACGTATTCCACGAGCGACGGCGATTGCGGCTCGTCGAAGTCAGCCTCGTCCAGCAGGACGTCACGGTGGCACGGGCGACAGCGCTGTTTCTGCGGCGCGGATCCCAGCCGGAGGGCGAAGTGTGGTCACCACCCGTGCAGATGCCGTCGCTGCCCGAGGGACAGGGTGTCGAGCAGCAGTCGCTGTTCATCCGGACCTACGGCTGGGGGATCGGACTGCAGAATCCGGACCCAGACTGGGACAACGGGTTCGGACCGAAATACACCTGGTTGCAGGAGACGCGTCCGTTGATCGACAACGAACCGTTGACGGCGTTCACCCGCGCCGCGATGGCCGGTGATGTCACCGCCGCGATAGCCAATTGGGGCACCAAGGCGTTGCAGTTCATCAATGTCGACTACACCCTCACGCTGAGCCGGCTGCCCGATGGTCCGCACATCGGCCTTGCCTCACTTGTCCATTCCAGCCATGACGGGGTGGCCACCGGCTCGGCCGTGCTCGTCGACCGAACCGGCCCGATAGGCACTGGTGTGTCTATCGCGATAGCACACGGCGGTTTTCGCGCTCCGTCGTCGACGAAGTCCGACTGACTCAGAACATCGGAGTCCTTCAGCGCACGCAACGACTCGACACCGAAAATGAGGGCGCGGTGTGGTTCGCAAGCCGCTGGTGTACCGTTGAAGCTGAACCATTTATCTCAGCGGTGACCGCGACCCGTCGTAGTCAGATGAAATGACTCGATGCTATGAGTCACGTAAAACAGGCACGGGTCGGCCCTGACCTTAGGAAGAAAAATCTGTATGGACTCTTCGAATTTGTTTTCTCACCCCGAGGCGCCGGAATTCGTTCGCTCGGGCGAGGCCTCCACAGAGCCAGTGGAGCACCCCGCTTTCTCGGACAAGCCCTCGCGGAACCAGACGTGACAACACCGTCGCCGTGAACGGCATGACGTGAACGGCATGAGAGGTGCGCGGCGATCGGCATGTCCGGTGCGGATCGCCCTTGCCACCTCGCTGGGCAGCGACATTGACGGAGCATGGTGGCCGCGTGCCGCCTCGGTTGCAGCCGAACTGCCGGAGCTTGTCGAGGCCTTGCATCGAACCTTGGGTGAGATTCTCGATATTCGCGTCAACTGGTCCGCGACGGAGCCGGCTCCCGACCTGAGCTCGATGACTCCCTACGCCATGTCGATTCCGGGTTGGCGGCACGGCCGCCAGCGTGTGATGGCGATCTCGGGTCGTGAGGCAGGCGCGATGCTGCTGGTCGTGCCGCAGCTGACGTCCTCGGCGCTGGGCCTGATGGTGTTGCGCCGGGCGTCGGCGATGAGCATCCCGGACGTCGAACAAGTCAGCATGGTGTTCAAGACGGCCGACTGCGTGGTGCGTGCAGCGCAGGCCGAGAGTGCGTCATGGAGCATCCGGACGCTGGACGGTCGGGTAGGGCAAGAGTCGCCCCACGAGCACCCGTCGGTCGATGCCTAGATACACCAATGGGCTGGTGCAGATTCGCACCAGCCCACGGTTAGGTGTTGTCGGTTAGACCGCCGTCACCCCGACTGCCTGGGGGCCTTTCTGCCCCTGCTCGACCTCGAATTGCACGCGTTGGTTCTCTTCGAGCGTCCGAAAGCCACTGCCACGGATTTCCGAGTAGTGGACGAACACGTCTTTTGCGCCGTCGTCAGGGGCGATGAAGCCAAAGCCTTTGTCGCCGTTGAACCATTTCACAGTTCCCTGTGCCATCTACTAACTTCTTTCATTTTCAAGTGGATGTACCAAAAACATCCATCGGAACTCTAACACGGAAAAATTAAACTTGTATGGCCTCGCGCGACGAGTATCCCAGCGCCCTCAGGACTGAGTACGGGCGCGCGCTCGCCGCACCGCCTCCTCGACCAACCGCTCGCAGACGGCATGGAGCCTGGCGTTGTCACCCTGGCTCATATTGCTGAGCCGTTCGAAGGCTTCTTCGGCGCTCAAGCCCGCCCGGCTGCGGATGATGCCGATCGCCTGGTCGATCACCGCCCGGCCGCTCATCGCCCGCTGCAACCGTTCGGTCCGCTCTCGCGCTCCGGCCAGTAGTCGTGCGTGGTACACCGAAACGGCCGCCACGCCCGCGAATTGGGATCCGATCTGGACCACGTGGTCGGTGAACGTGTCCCGGCCGTAGGCGTAGAAACTGATGGCCCCGATGACGTGTTCGCTGACCGTCAGCGGCAGCGCCAGCACCGAATGCACACCCATCCGGGCCACCCGGCCACCGAAACGCGGCCAACGACGGTCACGTCCCAGTGAACCGCAGAGCGCCGGTCGCCGGGACTGCATGCAGGTGATCCCCGGTCCTTCGTCGAGGTCTTCGTACTGGCCGCTGTCGATTTCTTCGACGAACGCCGCCGTCGTCGCCCAGGTCTGGATCTGCGGCCGGTAATCACATCTCCGGAGCAACGTCACTGCGGCGCCATCGGCCTGTGGCACCGCCTGCACCGCGAATTGCG
Source organism: Mycobacterium sp. (assembly GCF_049802695.1). GTDB lineage: Bacteria > Actinomycetota > Actinomycetes > Mycobacteriales > Mycobacteriaceae > Mycobacterium. The sequence continues at coordinate 12,891 of NZ_JBARMY010000524.1, read as the reverse complement.
CGATCTCCCTCAAGATTTCGCTGATGTCATGTTGGTCGGCCACGATTGCGGCCACCCCGCTCAACCCGGCGTGCAACCCTACTTCGGCCGCTTGAGTCTGTGCACCGGAGCGTTGCGCCAGCCGTGGCGGCGCGTACCCGAGTCCAAGTTCCTGATTGACCATGTTGGGCGACTAAACTACGCCGGAAGACTTGCCATGCTGATCAGCTCACGAGCGCCAGCGCGTACGCGCGTCGAAGCTTCCCGGACGGTGTCTTCGGAATCATTCCGGGTTCGAGCACCACCACATTGCGCGGCCGGACATCGACCTCGGCGAACACCTCATGCGCCACCTGGTGCTCGATGCGGCGCACCTGCGCTGCCTCCTGCCACGCCGTTGACTCCACCGCGACGGCGAAAGACTCCCGCTGCTCCCCGGCATCAAGACGCACGGCAACCGCGGAACCCGGCCGAACACCCTTGACGCGGGCAGCGGCGCGTTCGATATCCGTCGGGTAGATGTTGCGCCCGGCCATGATGATGACGTCCTTCACCCGGCCGCACACCACAATGTCACCGGATGTGGTCAGATAGCCCAGGTCGCCGGTGTCGAACCAGCCCTGGTCGTCTCGCGCTTCGACGAAGCCGGCAACGGTGGTGTAGCCGTGAGTGACTGGGCCGCCGCGTACCTGAATGACGCCGACGCCGCGGGCCGGCAGCACACTCCCGTCTTCGTCGACGATGCGGATCGCCACTCCTTGCAGTGGGCGGCCAAGACATACCAGCCGCCGGGTACGGCCCCGGCCCGCCGGTACCGCGCGGCGCAAGATAGCCAACAAGTTGGCATCCACTTCGTCGACCACCATGCCGGCACCGCACTGCGAGAACGACACCGCCACTGTGGTTTCAGCCATTCCGTAGGCCGGCACAATGGCTTCTCGCCTCAACCCGAAGGGGGCACCGGCCTCGCAGAGGTCTTCCATGTCGGCGGGCTCGACGGCTTCGGCGCCCGACAGCGCCCAGCGCAGCGACGAGAGGTCGAATTGACCGGGCGTAGCCTGTCTGCGCAGCCGCTTGGCGAACAGCTTGTAGGCGAAGTTCGGGGCGGCGGTCATGGTTCCCTTGTATTTGTCAATCAGTCTGGCCCACAACAACGCATCGCGCAGGAAGTCCATCGGCGTGACCTTCACCAACTCGACGCCGAAGTACATCGGCACGGTCAGGTAGCCGGTCATCCCCATGTCGTGGAAACACGGCAGCCAGCTCACGATCACGTCGGTGTCCACATCGACGTCCGCGCCGGCGAACATCGCCTCGGCGTTGGCGACGACATTCGCATGGGTGATTTGAACCGCCTTGGGTGACCCGGTGGAGCCGGACGTCAACTGCAAGAACGCCAAGTCTCGTTCGTCGGTCTCTATCGGCTCGATCGAGCGACCATCGAGCAGTTCAGCGATTGTCAGCACAGGCATTCCCAGCTGGGACAGCAGCGGCGCCGCAGCCATGAACGGCTCGGAGACGACGACGGCCTTCGCGTCGATCATCTTGACGACGGCGGTGGTTTCCGCGGCCCAGCGCTGCAGATCGGTGCGCGGGGTCGGCTGATGCAGCATGGTCAAACTGGCGCCGCGCATCCAGATAGCTTGCGCGGTGGGGGCGATCTCGACCGGCGCGCCGGCCAGCACCGCGACCGCGTCACGATGTCCTACGCCCGCGACGGCCAACCCGCCCGCGATTCGCCGGGCCCGCTGGTGCACTTGCGCCCAGGTATGCCGCACAGGTGTGTCCGGCTCCCCGGTGGTCATGCCCTTAGGGCTTGACCGGGCGTTGGCAAACATCGTTGAGGTGAATCTGCTCACGGAAATTCCTTTTGGATCAAGCGCGTCTGAGCCACGTTCTGGACTCCGCTCGTGAGCTTGCGCGAGCAGACTGGTAGTCGGATTGATGGTGCCCGGCATCGTCATGGAAACTGCGCATGCCGGTGTCGGTGAAGCTGCTGAAGTTCAGTTGTCATCCGCCCGGATGAGGGCAGACCCTTACCTGGGAAGAGCAGAACTCCCCTTTCGTGCACCCCAGGAGATCTGGAACGCCCTGACTGTACACACAGAAGGGCGGATGAACGGCGCAGCGCGCCGACCTGGGTGCCAAAACCTCCCGACAAGAAACGTCCCCCATAACGCAACCCCGAATAAGTCGGCTTGCGTCGGAGCGTTTGAGCCCGATCGGCAGGGACTTTACGTCGCCGCCGTGACGTGTCCGGGAGGCTGTTTACTCAACCGGGTACGACGGTACCTTGCCGGACGCCGGACAGTGGTAATTACGATCTTTTTTTGGGCCTCAGTTGTATCCCAAATCCGCAGCGAACGCGCCGTCGAAGCAGCGAAGGAAAGCGCCATGGTAGCCGAAGAGCACGCCGAAACGCCTGGTGAGCGAGGTAGGCAGGCATCGGATCCGAATCCGGCGGCGGCCGCGTCTGACCAACCGGATGCGAGTGCAGCACGCCGCGAGAACGAGCTCGGACGACGCGAGTGGCTGGCAGATGAGCGAGACCGGATCGCTGACGACCGGGACACGGTAGCGAACCACCGCGAGCAGCTGGCCGACGAACGGGAAAAAGGCGCAGACGAGCGGGAGGGCACCGCTGCCCAGCGCGAACTCGACCGAATCCAGCGCGCCGAAGACCGATCAGAGCGAAAGCGAGCGGGTGCTCAACGTGAGCAATCCGACATTTCGCGCGAGATGGCAGACAGCGAACGTCGTGTCGCCGATGATGAGGTCACCGAATCTGAGCCGTAAGAGGTGCAGAGGTGCCCGACGGCATGGCGAGCCGGGTGAACGTATGATCGTCAACCGTCAAATTCAAGTGCTATGACGAGGGACGGAATCGCATGAACGCGGGTGTCGAGCAACTGGAGTTTCAGGCGGAGGCACGTCAGCTGCTGGACCTGCTGGTCCACTCCGTCTATTCCAACAAAGATTCGTTTCTGCGGGAGTTGATCTCGAACTCATCCGATGCGCTGGACAAGCTGCGGATCGAGGCGTTCCGCAATAAGGACCTCGACGTCGACACCTCTGATCTGCACATCGAGATCCAGGCCGACACCGATGCCCGCACCCTGACCATCCGCGACAACGGCATCGGGATGACGCGTGCCGAGGTCGTCGACCTGATCGGCACCCTGGCCAAATCCGGCACCGCCGAGCTGCGGAACCAGCTGCGCGAAGCCAAGAACGCCAAGAACGCCGACGCCTCCGCAGAGCTGATCGGCCAGTTCGGCATCGGCTTCTATTCGGTGTTCATGGTGGCCGACAAGGTCGAGCTGCTCACCCGCAAAGCCGGTGAGAGCGAGGCCACCAAGTGGGAGTCCAGCGGCGAGGGCACCTACACCATCCAATCCGTGGCGGATGCCCCGCAGGGCACCTCGATCACCCTGCATCTGAAGCCCGAAGACGCCGAGAACGAACTGCACGACTACAGCTCAGAGTGGAAGGTCCGCAGCCTGGTCAAGCAGTACTCCGACTTCATCGCCTGGCCGATCCGGATGGACGTCGAGCGACGCACACCGGCCTCGGAAAAAGGTGGGGCAGAGGGCGGCGAAGAGACCGTCACCATCGAGACCGAGACGCTCAACTCGACGAAGGCGCTGTGGGCGCGGCCCAAAGACGAGGTCTCCGAGGAGGAGTACAAGGAGTTCTACAAGCACATCGCGCACGCCTGGGACGATCCGCTCGAGGTCATCACGTTGCGAGCCGAGGGCACCTTCGAGTATCAGGCGTTGCTTTTCATCCCGTCGCACGCCCCGTTCGACCTGTTCAACCGGGACAGCCCCATCGGGATACAGCTGTATGTCAAACGTGTCTTCATCATGGGCGACTGCGACCAGCTCCTGCCCCCCTACCTGCGCTTCATCAAGGGTGTCGTCGACGCCCAAGACCTATCGCTCAACGTCTCCCGCGAGATCCTGCAGCAGGACCGGCAGATCAACGCGATCCGTCGCCGATTGACCAAGAAGGTGCTGTCCACCATCAAGGACCTGCAGTCCGAGCGGCCGGAGGACTATCGCACCTTTTGGACACAATTCGGCCAAGTTCTCAAAGAGGGCCTGATGTCCGACTTCGAGAACCGTGACACGCTGCTACACATCTCGTCGTTCGCCTCAACCCACAGCGAGGAGGAGCCCACCACCCTCGCCGAGTACGTCGGGCGCATGAAAGAGGGGCAGGAGCAGATTTTCTACGCCACCGGCGGCACCCGCCAGCAGATCCTCAGCTCGCCGCACCTGGAGGCGTTCAAGGCCAAGGGCTATGAGGTGCTGCTGTTCACCGAACCGGTCGACGAGATCTGGGTGCAGTCGGTGACCGAGTTCGACGGCAAACCGCTGCAGTCGGTGGCCAAGGGTGAAGTCGACCTCGACTCTGAGGAAGAGAAGACCGCGCACGAGGCCGAGCGTCAGGAGCAGGAAAAGGAGTTCGCCGATCTGCTGACCTGGCTGAAGGAGACCTTGAGCGACAACGTCAAGGAGGTGCGGCTCTCGACCCGGCTGACCGAGTCGCCGGCGTGCCTGATCACCGATGCCTTCGGCATCACCCCGGCGCTCGCGGCGATCTACCGGGCTTCCGGCCAGAACATTCCGGCCAGCAAGCGCATCCTCGAACTCAACCCGGCGCATCCGCTGGTCACCGGCCTACGCCAAGCGCACCGTGACCGCAGCGACGATCCCGCAGTCGCCGAGACCGCGGAACTGCTCTACGGCACAGCCCTTCTCGCTGAAGGCGGTGCGCCTGACGACCCGGCGAGGTTCGCCGAGCTGGTCGCCGAGAGGCTGGCGCGCACAATCTAGGAGGGCGGCGCTGCGACTCACGGTCAACTTCGACAGCGTTTAACGCGCCTGCCGGCAATCGGGCACCTATTATTCGTCGGGTGTTCATTGGCGACGTGCGACGAGTGCGGTGGCGTGCCGTATCGGCCCGCGGCTGGGTCCCGATCGCCGTCGCATTGATTGTGCTGTTGCTGGTCGCGTTGCAGGTCGTTGCCAACTGTGCCGGATTTCAGGGTCCGCTGCGTAGCTTGCTCAGCGATTACGTCGCCAGCCCGAAGTCGGCCACGGTGCCGTGGGTCAGCCTCGCCGTGGCCATGGTCGGGTTGTCCAACCGACGCCGGATATGTGCACTGTCGATGGCCGCGGCGCTCGACGTGCTTTGCGCCGCGGCCAGGGTTGTGCGCGGCGGTATGCTCGCCTTCGGCACCGGGCCGCTGCTTGTGCTGACCGGCTTGGCCGTGGTGGCATTGCTGCGCTGGACGGGTACCGAACGCGCCACCGCCTTCCGCGGAATCGCTTTCGGCCTCTTGCTCATCATTGCGTCCAAAGTCGGCGATGCCTGGTTGAGTATCACCGCGATGCTTCGGCCGACGGTCCTCGACGAGTACGCGCTCCTGGCCGATCAAGCACTCGCACAACCATCTTGGCTGGTGGGTCGGCTCGTCGACGCGGGCGGCCCGTTCCTGAACGCCGTGCTGCACTGGGTGTACATCGAGTTACCGGTCGCGGCAGTGGTGGTCGCGGTCTACCAGCTTCGCAACGTCAGCACCGGCGGCTGGCCGAGGCAGTTTCTGATGCCGACGTTCTTGCTGCTCGGCCTGATCGGGCCGGTGATCTACGTGCTCTTTCCGTTGGTCGGCCCCTATGTCGCGTTCGGCAGTGCAGGTGGGGGTTTTCGAGTCGGCGACTACTGGCCACACGCTTTGCCGCCAACCCATCTGTCGCCGAGGGCGATTCGCTTCGACCGCTCAACCCCGCGTAACTGCATGCCCTCAATGCACACCGCTTGGGCGCTGACAGTTTTCATCCACTCCCGTGGTGGACCGCGTTGGCTGCGGTCGGGCGGCACGTTCTGGCTCGTGGGCACCATCGCAGCGACGCTCGGCTTCGGCTACCACTATGGCGTTGACCTTGTCGCCGGCGCGGTGTTGTGCCTGACCATGGAGTCGGCATTGCGTGAACCGGCGCAGGGCCGGAGTTGGTCGCGGGCGGGGTTAGTCGCCTTCGGCTCGGCGTTTCTGGCGGTCCTGCTGCTGTGCTGCCGTTACCTCGCAGAGGCGATGGCGCGCTACCCGCTGCTCTTCGGCCCGCTCATCGTCGGAACGTTGGCGGTTTTCAGTACCGCCTTCTTCGTGACCTTCTTCGCCCGGCCGGCCGCACCTTCGGATCTGGTCGCCGAGCGGCTGGCCCGTACGGTCTAAGACGCCAAGCCTGACGCTCAGTAGTAGTGGCGGCGGCCGCCGACAGCGCGTCCCATGGATCCCAGGATCGCCAGGATTACGCCAACGATAAGCAGGATGACGCCGAAAACCACCAGAAGATGGGCGAATGCGAAGGTTGGGACCAGGGTGGGCAGCACGAGTCCCAGGACGATGAGAACGATGCCGAGAACGATCATGGTTGAGCCTTTCTGAACAGGGCGCTGAGTGCGCTTGAAGATCGGATCGGTCGGGCGGTTGCTCGACGTCACTTCAGTCGACCACCCCTGAGGGGGGTGGCAATACACCCCAAGGGAGGTAATGTCCGAGCCATGCCTTCGTCCCCGAACAGTCCGATCACGGTGGCGCTCGTCGACGACTACGACGTGGTGGTGATGGGCGTGGCGAAAATGCTCGACCGGTACCGCGACCGGGTGGTCATCGCCGAACTCGACTCGTCGATGCCCGTGGTAGACGACGTCGACATCGTCTTATACGACTCGTTCGCGCAGCCGGAATCCGACCACGAAGAGATCGCCGTGCTGATCGCGAACCCGCGGGCACACCGGGTGGTGGTGTACACCTGGAACTTTCATCCCGATCTGGTCGCCAGCGCTCGGCGGCAGGGCGCGCACGGCTACTTGTCGAAGACGTTGCCGGCGCGGGAACTGGTCGCGGCGTTAGAGGCGGTGCACGCCGGCGAGAACGTCATCAGCGACGTCCCGCCGCGCACGCGCAGCGCCCCTGGACTGGACTGGCCGGGCCGCAACGAAGGCCTCAGCGATCGCGAGTCGGAGATCCTGGCGCTGATCACCCAGGGCATGAGCAACGCCGACGTCGCCAGGCTGACCTACCTCAGCCCCAACACCGTGAAGTCCTACATCCGCACGATCTACCGAAAGATCGACGTCGCCAGCCGAACTCAGGCGGTGCTCTGGGGTGTCGAGCATGGTTTCACGCCCGATTTCCACCGCATCGAACACTGGCGCGGCGGTCCCTGACCGTTTTGACACCAGTCACATCAGCCTCTACGTCGCTCCGTCAAGGAATAGTGCCTTCGCGAAAGTGATGGCGCATGCGCTATCACGGGGACGCCCCGAGTGGGTGATGTCACCAGCGATATCATTCTGCGGAAGGGTGTATTGGTCGGACTTTGCGACGGAAGTGATAGAAGGGAAAGAGGCGTTGCCAACACTCAGCCCTTGACGAGGGTGAACTGTCCGACTTCGGAGACGTTGCGCTGGAAGAAGTCTGAGCAGCCCGTCAGATACTTCATGTAGCGCTCGTAGACTTCCGGGGATTTCACCGCGATCGCCTGGTCGCGGGCGGCTTCCAGTCTGGTTGTCCAGATGTCGAGTGTCCGGACATAGTGCGCGGTCAGGTCTTGCCTCTCGGCCACCGAAAACCCGGCGGCGGCAGAGAATTCGACGACGTCCTCGTCGCAGGGCACCGAGCCGCCGGGGAAGATCTCCTTGGCGACGAACCGCATGAACCTCAGGTCGGTCATGGTGATGGGGATCCCCATTTCCGGCCAGCGTTTCAGCGGGTGGCCCATGATGGTCTGCAACACCATCCGTCCGTCGCTGGGCATGATGCGGTGGCAGAGCTCGAAGAACGCCGCATACCGCTCCTTCGGGAAGGCCTCGAACGCCTCGATGCTGACGATGCGGTCGACGGCCCCCTCGTACTCCTCCCACCCGCGCAGCAGGATTTGCCGCGAACGGTCGGTGTCGATCCGGTCGAGGATCTCTTGGCCGAGGGTGTGCTGATTCCTGCTAAGCGTCAGGCCGACGACATTGACGTCGTATTTCTCGACGGCCCGCTTCATCATCGAGCCCCAGCCGCAGCCGACGTCGAGCAGCGTCATCCCGGGCCGTAGATCCAGCTTGCCCAGCGCCAGATCGATCTTGGCGAGCTGCGCCTCTTCGAGCGTCATGTCCTCGCGCTCGAAGAAGGCGCAACTGTAAGTCCGGGACGGGTCCTGAAACAGGCCGAAGAACTCATTCGAGGTGTCGTAATGGGCCTGGACGTCCTCGAACGCCGGCCGCATCGTCGTGGTGCCCGTCTCGTTGTCTGCCATCTGCGATTCCCTCTGTGTGTGCAGCATCACCGTGTTACGGAGACGTCCTGGCCCGGCTAGCTGGCCGCCTTCTCACATGTGAACTGGCAGACGTCGGTATATCCCTGGCGGAACAGGTCGGCGCAGCCGGTCAGGTACTTCAGGAAGCGTTCGTAGATCTCTTCGGAGGTGATCGCGATGGCCTCGTCCTTCTTGGCCTCGAGATTGGCGGCCCAGGTGTCCAGGGTGCGGGCGTAGTGCGGTTGCAGGTGCTGCTGGCGGGTCACGGTGTAGCCGGCCTTGACGGCGTGGTCCACGACCTGCGCGGCCAGTGGCAAACGACCGCCGGGATAGATCTCATCCATGATGAATTTGATGAACCGCACCCGCGACATCGTCAGCGGCAACTTCTTGGCCTGGATCTCCTCGTCGCTCGGAATGATGATGGTGTGCAACAACATCACGCCGTCGTCGGGCATCCAGTTGAAAGTCTTCTTGAAGTAGTCGTCGTACTTGTTGAAGCCGAAGTGCTCGAAGGCGCCGATGGAAACCACCCGGTCGACCTGCCCCTCGAATTCTTCCCAGGGCTGCAGCCGCACTTCCATGTGGCGCTTGCTGGTTGAGTTCGCAAACCAGTGGTTCTCGATGTGTTTCTTCTGGTTCTCGGAGAGCGTCAGGCCGATCACGTTGACGTCGTACTTGTCGACCGCCCGCATGATCGTCGAGCCCCACCCGCAGCCGATGTCCAGCAGCGTCATCCCGGGCTGTAGACCCAGCTTGCCCAGGGCGAGGTCGACCTTGGCCATCTGCGCCTGCTCGAGCGTGTAGTCGTCCTTCTCGAAGTATGCGCAGCTATAGGTCTGGGTCGGGTCCTGCCACAGCTTGAAGAAGTCGTTCGAGATGTCGTAGTGGAACTGGACTTCCTTCTTGTCCGAGCCGCGCGTCTGCGCTGCGGACTTGGACAGCCACTTGGAGTGAGCTTGCGGCGTTGAGCTCTGCGTTGCGTTTGACGTTTCTGCCATTGGATGTCCTTAGAAGCTATTCATCGTGATCCGGTCACCGTGCTGGACCGTTCAACACGGAGGGAGCCTACCCAGGCGGCGCCGGATCACTTCGAGAAACACCGCTGGATAGCTGCAGCAAGGATAGTGCCAACGCTGCGAATGGCACGCACCCGCCCGTGCACGGCGAGTGTGTCGTGCCTAGCGACTGCGAACGAGCAGGTGGGCGGCGGAGATCATCTGCCCGGTGATGATCGAGTAGACGCTGGATCGTTCCCACACCGCAGGCGGCAGGATGCGTATCGCCGAGACGTTCAACTCGACCACAAGCAGCGCAAAGCTGAGCAGGCCCAGCCCAGCAAGCCCCACCGGTATACCGCGGTACCACGACGGCCCGCCGGCGCCGGCGATAACAGACGACCCCACCAGGATTGCCGCGTTGCCGCCGACGATTGCGAGCAGTGCGCCGGTCTCGTGCAGCCAGATGGTTCCGTCGGAATGCGCGACCTGTCCGCTGTGCACAGCTGCCACCACTACGTTGCCGACCGCGTTCGAGGCGGCGAGTAAAAGAAACAAGCCGACCCGCCGGCCTCTGAAAGCACCGACGATCAGCACGGCTCCGAGCAGGAAAAACGTTCCCTGCAGGCAGAACGCAGCGTTCATCAGACAAGCCCGCGGGGAGACGGACGGGACGCCGAGGTCACTGATGAAGTCGTGGGCGTAGCTGTAATGCGGACGACCCGCCGCGGCAAGGGCTTCCAGGGTCAGGTAACCCAGGGCTGCCACAAGCCACGCAGCGGCTGCACTGATGGCGCACAGGCGTCGCCGGTTCGGCATCGTCATTCCCCGAGACAGCTTGCCACGAAATAGATCACAGTTTGGCCGCCGCGCCGCTCGGGTACCGTTTGCCCCATGACCAGCGCAGACGTCGTCGTTCCCACGCCCACCGGCGAAATATGGAGGGGAAAGGCCTACCCGCTGGGTGCAACCTACGACGGCGCGGGCACCAACTTCGCGGTGTTCAGCGAGGTGGCCGACCGGGTCGAACTGTGCCTGTTCGACGACGAGGGCAACGAATCGCGGATCCCGCTGCCGGAGGTCGACTACTACGTCTGGCACGGCTACATACCCGGCATCGAACCCGGCCAGCGCTATGGGTATCGCGTGCACGGGCCCTATGACCCGGCGGCCGGGCTGCGCTGCAACCCGAACAAGCTGCTGGTGGACCCGTATTCGAAGGCCATCGACGGCACCTTCGGGTGGGATCAGTCGCTGTTCAGCTACAACTTCGGCGACCCGGACAGCCGCAACGACGAGGACTCCGCGGCTAACATGCCAAAGTCAGTGGTGATCAACCCCTACTTCGACTGGGGCAACGACCGGCCACCGGCCCACGAATACGCCGACACCGTCATCTACGAGGCGCACGTCAAAGGCCTGACGGAAACCCACCCGGACATCCCCGAGCAGATCCGCGGCACGTACGCCGCGGTGGGGCACCCGGTGATCATCGAGCACCTCAAGTGCCTGGGCGTCAACGCCATCGAATTGATGCCCGTGCACCACTTCGCCAACGACTCCACCCTGGTCGACAAGGGCCTGTCCAACTACTGGGGCTACAACAGCGTCGGTTTCCTGGCGCCTGACTCGAAGTACTCCAGCGCCACCACCGCCGGCGGGCAGGTGCAGGAGTTCAAGTCGATGGTGCGGAACCTGCACGAGGCCGGCATCGAGGTCATCCTCGACGTCGTCTACAACCACACCGCCGAGGGCAACCACATGGGCCCGACGCTGTCGATGCGCGGTATCGACAACGCCGCCTACTACCGGCTGGTCGACGACGACAAGCGTTATTACATGGACTACACCGGCACCGGCAACAGCCTGAACGTCGGGCACCCGCACGCGCTGCAGCTGATCATGGATTCGCTCCGGTACTGGGTGACCGAGATGCACGTCGACGGCTTCCGGTTCGACCTCGCTTCGACGCTGGCGCGCGAGTTCTACGACGTCGACCGGTTGGCGGCGTTCTTCGAACTCGTGCAGCAGGATCCGACCGTGAGCCAGGTCAAGTTGATCGCCGAGCCGTGGGACGTCGGGCCGGGCGGCTACCAGGTCGGCAACTTCCCGCCCCAGTGGACCGAGTGGAACGGCAAGTACCGCGACACCGTCCGCGACTTCTGGCGCGGCGAGCCCGCCACGCTCGACGAGTTCGCCTACCGGTTGACCGGATCGGCTGACCTCTACGAGCACACCGGGCGCAGGCCGGTCGCCTCGATCAACTTCGTCACCGCCCACGACGGGTTCACGCTGCGCGACCTGGTGTCCTACAACGAGAAGCACAACGAGGCCAACGGCGAGGACAACAACGACGGCGAAAGCCACAACCGGTCCTGGAACTGCGGTGAGGAAGGGCCGACCGAGGACCCGGAAGTCAACGAGTTGCGCTCCCGCCAGCAGCGCAACTTCATCGCGACGCTGCTGCTGTCGCAGGGTGTCCCGATGATCTGCCACGGCGACGAGCTCGGCCGCTCGCAGGGCGGCAACAACAATGGCTTCTGCCAGGACAACGAGATCACCTGGATCGACTGGTCCAAGGCCGACGCTGACTTGCTGGATTTCACCTGCCAGGTGTCTGAGCTGCGCGCGAACCACCCGGTGTTTCGCCGGCGGCGATTCTTCAGCGGCAAGCCGGTGGGCCGCCGCGGTGAGGCCGGTCTTCCCGATATCGCCTGGTTTACTCCGGAGGGCGCCGAGATGGGCGGCGACGACTGGGGCACGGGCTTCGCGAAATCCGTCGCGGTGTTCCTCAATGGCCACGGAATTCCGGACCGCGACGCGCGGGGCCAGCGGGTCACCGACGACTCGTTCCTGCTCTGCTTCAACGCCCACCACGAGCCGCTCGAGTTCACCGCGCCGCCCGAAGAGTTCGGCGGTCACTGGCGGACGGTGGTGTCCACCGCCGCGGACACCACCAAACCGGCCGTCGAAGTGGGCGCCGGAGCGGCCTTCACTGTCGACGCCCGCGCCACCGTGGTGCTGCAAGCTGTACCGGCCGACGAGGCCGGCTAGGCCCGGCTAGGTAACGATCAGCCAGATCGCGACGTAGTGGCAGAGCGCCGCTGCCGCAGTGAAGGCGTGGAAGAATTCGTGGTAGCCGAAGGTCTGCGGCCACGGGTTGGGCCAGCTGAGCCAATACAGTACTGCGCCGATGTTGTACAGCAGCGCGCCTGCGAAGAGCAGCGCCAATACGGCCAAGCCTGCTCCGTGCAAGATCGTCCCGGAGACGAAGATCGCTAGGTAGCCGAGTAGCAGAAACACCGGCATGGTCACGGATCGGGGCGCCGACGGCCACAACATTTTGAGACCGACTCCGGCAGCTGCTCCGATGTAGACGATGGTGAGAACGAGCCGGGCGGTCGAGGCCGGCATCGTCAGAAGCGCGACCGGTGTGTAGCAACCCGCGATGAACACGAAGATCAGCGAGTGGTCGGCGCGCTTCATCCACTGCTGGGTGGTGGGGGAATGCCATCGCACGCGGTGATACACCGCGCTGACGCTGAACATCGCCACGATCGTGGCGCTGTAGATCAGAGTGGCCCAACCCGCCTTGG
>NZ_JBARMY010000523.1:0-10212 GCF_049802695.1 Mycobacterium sp. | reverse complement strand
GCGATCGCCGGGGTGTTCTGGCCGAGTAAGTTCGTCGCGACCAACGCCATCAACAACGAGCGGTTCGCCGCGATCTCCGGCGGCGGCACGGTGGCCGAGAACGCCGTCTCGAACGCCGCGGCCGCCGCTCCGGCGTTGGCGCTCGCCTGCTGAGCCTGGCTCGCGGTGTTCGAGATCCAGGCCATGTACGGCTGGGCCGCAGATGCCATCTGCGTCGACGACGGACCCTGCCAGGCGCCGGTCAGCCCGGACAGCACGGACTGGAACGAAGTGGCCGAGGAACCCAGATCCGCGGCCAACGACTCCCACGCGGACGCAGCCGCCAACATCGGCCCCGACCCCGGACCGGTATAGAGCCACGCCGAAATGAGCTCCGGCGGCAGAAAAGCAAAAGTCACCCCCCACCCCGCTTAGCTGGCGCCGAGAGCGCTGGCGGCAGCGTTGGCAGCCTCAGCGGTCGTGTACGAGCTGGCGTTGGTGCCAAGAGTGGACACCACCTGCTCATGCACCAGCGCGGCCTGCGCGCTGATCGCCTGGTACAGCGCCGCATGCGACGCGAAATGCCCCGCGGTCAGCGCCGACACCGGATCGGATGCCGCCGGAACCACACCCGTCGTCGGGCCGGCGGCAGCGGCACTGCTGCTGGCCATTCCAACTCCGATGTCCATGATGTTTCCCGAAGCCGACGTCAGGGCATTCGGATCGGTGAACAGAAACGACATCAGTTTTCCTCCTTAACGATGTCATCTACCTAGCGGCCGACGGTTGTTCGGACCACCCACGCACACAAAACTTCCCCCGACGGCAAGCAACCACGGTGCAGCAATGCTATGCATAGCACGCACTAATGGTGCGCGATTCGCAAAATTTATTACCGAACGCACATCTCGCCGCCGGCCACCTCCCCGCCAGCGCCGACACGGCCGCCGCGCTCGGCGGAGAACCGCCGGTCACACGCGCGCCGTCGGGCGCTGGAACCATTTAACCTTCTGTCGCCAGGAGTGTGCTGCGGTCAGCGCGAAACCGGCGCCGCACAAGCACGCGAAGAACCACACCAGGCTACCGCCCTCCAGTCGCTGCAGCGGCGTAATGAACGCGGTGCTGATCCTGATCGCGCATGCGAGGATCCCGCTGGCCGAGGCGAGCAGATACACGTTGGCGATCCGCCTCGACCGGGGATCTTTACGCAGTGCCAGCAGCGCGCGCACCCCGAACCCCAGCAGGTAGATCAGCGTGCCGCACAGCAGCAGCCAGTAAATGTCTAACCAGAAGTCGGTCGGCACCTTGAAGAAGTCAGCCCGGTAAATCTTCGCACCGTTACCGAACGAGAAGGTCGCCAGCAGCAACGGGATGCACAACGTGGCGGGACGCTCGACGAATTGCTTGAACAGCCGTTGCGTCGTCGCGTCATCGGAGAGCCGGCCGAGCGCGTTGTAGACGATCGCCGACGCCGCCACGACGTAACAGTCGTGGCCCAGATAATCCTCGAGATTCCACTTGCCGGTCAGGCCGTGCAGGGCCACGCCCAGGGTGGCGGACGCGGCCGGCGACATCAACGCGACGGCGCATCCCTGCAAAGCGATGTTCAGCGTGGCGGCAACTTCCCAACGGCAGTGCCAGGTCAACCGTCGTATCCACAAACTCCACCCGACGGAAATCAGGGTCAGGGCGATCAGGAAGGTCAAAGCCACAGCCGCCTCGTTACTTCAAGCATGGGTGTGAATGCGTCGCCGTCGCCGACACCGCTAGAGCGGGGGCGCGTCACGGCGCGGCCGTAACCGAGATATCGTGGCCCGCCTCTCCGGAGCCGTTGCCGTCGTTTCTGTGAGCACCCCCGTCCGAGACGGGGGGAATTGTAAAGGGCGGCGCATCCTCGCAATCTCTTCGGCCAGCGACGCGACCTCTTCGGGGTCGATCAGCCGGTACCGGGTCAGCAGCTCGGCCCGGTTGATACCGAGGTTCGCCGCAGCCCTCCGAAGGTTATCCGCATTGATCAGTGTGCCCTTCTCCAGCTGGTCGTAGTACGTCGACCGCGGGAGACCCATCGCCTTCCAGACCTCTTCCTTGCTGAGCGTCCGCCCAGCGATATAGGAAAGGACCGTAGCGAGGTCTTTGTGACTATCGTCGGGATACATAGTGGCAGGAATATATCCGGTGCACCGGACAATCGCAATGGGAACGCCAGGCATTCTGGCGCCGGTGCACGGTCGGCCGTGCATCCGATGCCGAGCTTGACCCGGTGGTCGCGGCAGCCAATCGATTCTAATATTAGAGAGGCCTGTGATAACAATCAGCGCCTCCTGTGAAAGTGCTGACAGGGTTGCGTGTACGCTCACGCCGGCGGACTTAGGATAGTGAAACCTATCTCACAGTAGATTGTCGGGCTATCGTCCAACAGCTCGGACATACCGTGCTAAATTTTCTGAATCGCGATGCCGCCCGGATGGCCGGCAGGCGAAACGGGGCCACACTAAAGGGGAGCTTGCTAGTGCCGCTGAGTTATTCATCAATCCCCGGCGCGCTGCGCGAACAGGTCCGGCGGCAGCCGGACGCAATCGCCTACACCTTCGTCGACTACGAACTGGACCCGGCCGGCTATTGCGAGAGCTTGACCTGGTCTGAGGTGCAGCACCGCGCGCAGGTGGTTGCCGCTGAGCTGGCATCCAAGGGATCACCGGGTGACCGCGTCGCAATACTGGCTCCGCAGGGGCTGGAGTACATAATCGGGTTCCTCGGCGCCATGGAAGCCGGCTTCATCGCGATCCCGCTGTCGGTGCCGCAATTTGGAGCACACGACGAGCGGGTTTCCCTGACGCTTCAGGACAGCTCGCCCGCCGCGATCCTGACGACATCAGCGATCGTCAACGACGTCGTGTCCTGCGCGCACGGGCTTCCCGGCTCCCCGCCGGCGGTCATCGAGGTCGATGCGCTCGACCTACACACGCCGCCGGCATTTCAACCCGCCAGCGCGCCACAGACTGAAACGGCTCTGCTGCAGTACACCTCTGGGTCGACACGCACGCCGGCCGGCGTAGTGGTGACGCACAAGAACGTCATTTCGAACTTGGAGCAGGTGATCAGCGACTACTTCGAAGACATCGGTGGGTTGCCGCCGCATGACCTCACCTTGCTCTCGTGGCTGCCCTTCTATCACGACATGGGTTTGCTGCTGGGTCTCACCGCTCCTGTGGTGCTCGGGCTGCACGCCGTGCTGACCAGCCCCATGGCGTTCCTGCAGAAGCCCGCTCGGTGGGTGCAGCTGATGGCCAAACACACTCGCCCGTTTTCGGCGGCGCCCAACTTCGCCTTCGAACTGGCTTCGCGGCGGACGTCTGACGACGACATGGCGGGTCTCGACTTGGGGCACGTGCAGGTCATCCTCAGCGGTAGCGAGCGCATACACGCCGCGACGCTGCGCCGGTTCACCGAGCGGTTCGCCCGCTTCAATCTTCCCCAAGAGGCAATTCGTCCGTCGTACGGGCTGGCCGAGGCGACGGTGTACGTGGCGTCGTCGACTCCGGGGCGTCCCCCCGCGACCGTGCGCTTGGACTACGAGAAGCTGTCGGCCGGTCACGCGAAGCTCTGCGAATCCGGTGCTGAATTGGTCAGTCTTGGCGCTCCGCGCGCCTGTACCGTGCGGATTGTCGACCCGGAGACCGGTGCCGAGAAGTCGGCCGGTCAGGTTGGCGAGATCTGGGTGCACGGCGATAACGTGGCGACCGGCTATTGGCGCAATCCGCAACTGACTGAGCGCACGTTCGGCGGAGAAATCGCTGATCCATCGCCCGGCACGCCACCCGCGCCGTGGCTGCGGACCGGCGACCTGGGCGTCATCAACAACGGCGAGCTGTTCATCATCGGGCGCATCAAGGACCTGCTCATCGTCGATGGACGCAACCACTACCCCGACGACATCGAGGCCACCATTCAGGAGATCACGGGGGGCCGCGTCGCGGCGATCTCAGTGCCGAACGATCGCAGCGAGCAGCTGGTCGCGATTGTCGAGCTCAAGAAGCGGGGCAGCTCCGATGACGAGGTCCGGCACAGGCTGCACACCGTCAAGCGGGAAGTGGCCTCTGCGATATCAAAATCACATGGCTTGCGGGTAGCCGATCTGGTGCTGGTGCCGCCCGGTTCGCTCCCGATCACCACCAGCGGAAAGGTCCGCCGCTCCGCCTGTGCCGAACGTTACCGTCAAGACGAGTTCACCCGTCTTGACACTTCCGCATGACGGCTTTCTACGGGGCCGAAGGTAATCTCTCCGGTTGGGAGCGTGCGCATCGGGCGTCCGCGAAGCTTGATACCGCAGAGCCTGACACCACAGGGGGACTATCCCGATGTCGGCAACCGCCTCATCTATATCGGCTCTGTTGCCTGAACGTGCGCAGCAACGGCCGGACGCGTCTGCTTACCCGCTGATCGACGACGACGTCGACCCCGCCGGGGAATACCGAAGCCGGTTCAGCGAACGGTTGGCTCCGTTCAGACTTCCCGCCACCGCGCTGCGGCCGTCTTACGGGCTGGCCGAGGCAATGGTCTATGTGGCATCGTCAGCAGGGCGCCCTTGGACGGCCGTCCGTTTCGACTACGAGAAATTGTCGGCCGGCCACGCGCAGCGCTGCGGACGCGAACAAGCCGGTTCCGAGCTGGTCAGCCACGGTGCACCGGGTGCGTGCACTGTGCGGATCGTTGACCCGAAGACCCGCGTCGAGAATCCGGCCGGCATGGTGGGAGAGATTTGGGTGCACGGCGACAACGTTGCGGCCGGCTGCCGGCGAAACCCGCAACTGAATGAGCAAACCTTCGGCGCACGTCTGGGTATCCCGGCATGACGTCGTTCGACGAGGCTGAACTGCGGCACTGGCTGGTTGACTACCTAGTCACCAACATCGGGTGCAGCCCTGATGACGTTGACTTCGACGCCTCCCTGAAAGACTTGGGTCTCGGGTCGCGCGATGCCGTTGTGCTCTCCGGCGAACTGTCAGAATTGCTCGACCGGCCGGTCTCACCCGTCGAGTTCTGGCAACACCCGACCATAAATGCCCTGGCTCACGTTCTGACCGGCTCCGAGTCCGACTTCAACGCCGAAACGGTGTCCGTTCATGATCGGCACCTGTTGGACGAGCCAATCGCCGTTATCGGCCTGGGATGCCGTTTTCCCGGAGACATCTCCGGGCCGGAAGCGTTCTGGCGATTCCTGTGTGACGGTCGGTCGGCGGTAGGGGAGGTTCCGCCGGATCGGTGGCCGCGGTTCGACGATGGCTCACCCGAAGTGGCCGCCGCGCTGTCGCGCACGACGCGCTGGGGTTCGTTCTTGCCCGACATCGACGCCTTCGACGCAGAATTCTTCGAGATCTCGCCGAGCGAGGCGGCCAAGATGGACCCCCAGCAGCGCCTGCTGCTGGAAGTGGCGTATGAGGCCTTGGAGCACGCCGGCATTCCCGCCCATAAGCTGCGGCAGACGCAGACGGGGGTCTTCGCCGGAGCATGCCTGGGCGAGTACGGATTTCTGGCAACGATGGACCTGAGCCAAGTGGATGCATGGTCGGGTACCGGCGGTGCGCTCAGCATCATCGCCAACCGCCTTTCGTACTTCTTCGACCTGCGCGGGCCGTCGGTAACGGTCGACACGGCGTGTTCGTCATCGCTGGTGGCGGTGCATCTGGCTTGCCAGAGCCTGCGGACGGGTGATTCGAATCTCGCCATCGCCGCAGGGGTCAATCTGCTGCTGTCACCGGCTGTTACCCGCAGCTTCGACCAGGCCGAGGCGATGTCGCCGACGGGTCAATGCCAGGCGTTCGACGCCGGCGCCGACGGGTTCGTACGCGGCGAGGGTTGCGGAGTCGCGGTGCTCAAGCGACTCAGCGATGCACTGCACGATGGCGATCCGGTGCTTGCGGTGGTTTGCGGTTCGGCGGTCAATCAAGATGGCCGGTCCAACGGGTTGATGGCCCCCAATCCGGCAGCACAGATGGCGGTGTTGCGCGCCGCCTACGCCAATGCCGGCGTCGAGCCACGCGATGTTGACTATGTCGAGGCCCATGGCACCGGCACGCTGCTCGGCGATCCCATCGAAGCCCGCGCGCTCGGAAGAGTGCTGGGTCGTGCGCGCTCTCAAAGCACTCCGCTGCTGATCGGCGCGGTCAAGTCGAATATCGGTCATCTGGAGGCGGCGGCCGGGATCGCCGGCTTCATCAAGGCGGTGTTGTCGGTTCAGCGCGGGCACATCCCGGCCAACCTGCACTTCAAAAATCCCAACCCGCACATTCCATTTGAGAATCTGAGGTTGAGAGTCGTTGAAGCACCGACTACTTGGCCTTCCACGGGCCATCCGCGACGGGCCGGGGTGTCGTCGTTCGGTTTCGGTGGCACCAATGCGCACGTCGTGCTGGAGCAGGGTCCGGATCCGTTGCCTCGCCTGGCAATCCTGCCTCGGTCCGCCGGGGCGGTGACGACGCTTGTGGTCTCAGGCAAGACGGACGAGCGCGTAGCTTCGACGGCGGACGTCTTGGCGCAGTGGATGGTTGGCCCGGGCGCAGATGTGGCGTTGCCCGAGGTGGCGCATACCGTCAACCATCACCGTAACCGGCAGGCAAAGTTCGCCACAGTAGCCGCGTGCGACCGCGCGCAGGCGGTCGCGGGGTTGCGCGCACTGGCTGCGGGCCGTTCGGCCGATGGGGTGGTAGCACCGCATCAGGGCGTGTGCCGGCCGGGGACGGTGTTCGTCTACTCGGGGCAGGGCTCGCAGTGGGCCGGCATGGGTCGGCAGTTGCTGACCGATGAGCCGGTGTTCGCCGCGGCGGTGGCCGACTTGGAGCCGGCATTTGTTGAGCAGACCGGGTTTTCGCTGCGACAGGTGCTGACCGCCGGTGAGCCGGTGGTCGGAATCGACCGCATCCAGCCGGTTCTGGTGGGGATGCAGTTGGCGCTGACGGAACTCTGGCGCTTTTATGGCGTGGAACCCGACGCGGTAATCGGTCATTCGATGGGCGAAGTGACCGCGGCGGTGGTGGCCGGAGCGCTGACTCCCCGCGAAGGATTGCGAGTGATAGCCACCCGGTCCCGGTTGATGGCGCGGCTGTCCGGCGAAGGCGCAATGGCGCTACTCGAGCTGGATCCGGAAAGCGCCAAGGCGTTGATCGCTGATCATCCCGGGGTGACGTTGGCCGTGTATGCGTCGCCGCGTCAGTCGGTGATCGCCGGTCCGCCTGAGCAGGTGGATACGGTGATCGCCGTGGTGGCTGCGCAAGATCGGTTGGCGCGGCGCATCGAGGTGGATGTAGCGTCGCACCATCCGATCATCGATCCGGTGCTGCCAGAGTTGCGGACGGCGCTTGCTGACTTGACGCCGCGGCGGCCGGCCATTCGGGTCATCACCACCACTCACGACCATGCGACGAGCGGCGCAATTGTTTTCGACGCTGACTACTGGTCTGCCAACTTGCGCAACCCGGTGCGGTTCAGTCACGCCGTCGCCGCTGCCGGTGCCGACTACGGCACTTTCGTAGAAGTCAGCCCGCATCCGGTGCTGACCTACGCCATCAGCGACACTCTGGCCAAGACTCATCACCACGCCGTTCCGACCCTGCAGCGCGATACCCCGGACACGCTTACCTTCCACACCAACCTGAACGCCACCTACACCGTCCAGCCGCCGGACACCGCTCATCCGGCCGGGCCACATCCGGTGATACCGACCACGCCCTGGCACCACACCCGCCACTGGATCACCACCAAGGAGCGCGTGGACGCGGCCGGGTCGGCGCCGATGTACGGCACGTTGCTAGGTGCGCACATCGCCGTGGCAACGACGCCTCCTGCGCGCCTTTGGCAGGCAAGGCTGGTGCCCGAGGCCAAGCCATATCCGGGCTGCCACCGAATTCACGGTGTCGAAGTGGTTCCGATTTCGGTGCTGATGCAGACGATCTCGGCCGCCGCGGTGGAGTCAGGCGCATCGTCGGTGTCCGCAATCCAATTCGAGCATCCGATCGTCGTCGATCAGCCGCGGGTGATCCAGGTGGTCGCCGACGCCGAATCGGTCACCGTGTCATCGCGTCCGGCGACCGATCAGCCCTCCTACCGCTGGGTCAGGCATGTCAGCGGCCGGCTGTCACCGATACCGCCGGGTCTCGGCGCTGCCGACAGCGATGTCTACGCCGCCAACGGCCGGCATCACAACGTCAACGGCGGTGAAACCCGTTCCGTCGCAGAGCTTTTGGATGCGTGGGGCGTCGAAGGCCAGCCGTTCAACTGGTCGGTGGACGTGTTGCGGCCAACCCCGGGCGGTGCGATCGCCGACGTCAGCTTGGCGGAGCCGTCGACGGTGGCACTGGTCGACGCCGCCGTCCACGTCGCCCGCTTGGTGGACGGCTCAAACCCGCGGCTTATGGTTCCCGCTGCAGTCGGAAGTATTCGACTCTCAACCGGTCTCGGCTACCCGCAGGGCGTTGTTGAAATACGCCGGCTGCCCGGCAGAGCCGACGAAATTGTTGTCGACATCGCCATCAAGGCGCCAGACGGCAATACGTGCGTGGACATCCGCTCGCTGCGGTACGTGGATGTGGAGTCTAATCCTGCGCACGGGCCGGTCGACGAAGCTGATCCGCGTTCTTTCGCGCATGCGATCGAGTGGCGACCCCGGGCCAAGGACGCTGATGAGCCGGCGCCGGCGGACGGACCACCCACGCTGGCCGTTGTCGGCGGCGCGAGCGGTGGCAACGATCTGCGGGATCGGCTCGCAGACGCCGGGTACAGTCCGGCCGGGCTGGCCGATGCGCGGTATGTGCTCTACGTCGCCGAGTCGGAGCCCGGGGAGGCCGACATCGACAGTGCCGTAAGGCTGGCGACAGAAGTCAACGACGTCGTTCGGCTGCTCGCAGACCGGGATGATCAACACCCCGCCACGCTGTGGCTCGTCACCCGCGGTGTCCGCGAAGCCGGTTCCGATGAGGCGTTGGCACAGAGCTGCTTGTGGGGCCTTGCCCGCGTCATCGCGGTCGAGCAGCCGAAGCTGTGGGGCGGACTCGTTGACATGCCCGCCAACTGGGCCGGCGACGACTTCGGCGATTGCGTAGCAGGACTGTCCACGGTACTTCCGACGGCAGGCGAGTCGGTCCTGGTCCTGCGCGAGGGCGAGTTCTTCGCGCCCGCTTTGGTGCCGGTCTCGGGACAACAGGTGCGCGAGCCGTTGCGGTGTCGCCCCGACGTGGCATATCTCATCACCGGTGGGTTGGGCGCGCTCGGTCTGCTGATGGCCGACTGGCTCGCGGACCTCGGTGCGCGTCGTTTGCTACTCGCGGGGCGAACACCGTTGCCGCCCAGGCGTGCCTGGGACAGCGACACCAACGACACGGATGTGCGCCAGAAGATCGCCGCGATCAGGGCGCTGGAGATGCGGGGCGTCGCCGTCGATATCGTTGCCGTCGACGTCGGCTCACGGGAAGCACTGCAGGCGCTACTGGCGAAGCGGGACTGCGACGGGGCACCGCCCATACGCGGCGTGATCCACGCTGCCGGTGTCAGCGAAAGCAAACTTCTCGAAGAGGTGGGGGACAATGCTTTCCGGCGGGTGATGTGGCCGAAGATCGCTGGTGGACAGGCATTGCAGGCGGCTTTCACGCCGAGCGGCCTCGACTTCTTCTTCCTCATCGCCTCGGCCGGAACGTTTTTCGGTATCCCCGGGCAGGGCGCCTACGCGGCGGCCAATGCGTATCTCGACTGCTTGGCGCGGGCACGCCACCGCCGAGGCTGCCACACCGTCAGTCTTGATTGGGTCGCCTGGCAGGGCCTCGGCTTCGCGTCCGAGGCGGCGATCGTGGTGCACGAGCTCGAACGGCTGGGTTCGCGGCCGGTCACTCCGGAGGAAGCCTTCGCCGCGTGGGAGTACGTGAATTCCTACGACATTGCGCAAGCGGTGATGGCTCCGATCGCTTCCTCCCACCAAGCGGCATCCGCCGCGGATCGCACGTCGACATCGGTGCGGCCGTGGTCTCAGATGACCGCCGAAGACTTGGGGCGTGAACTCGAGATTGGGCTGCGAGGAATTCTCGCCCGTGAACTTCGGCTGCCGGAAGCAGAAATCGAAGTGGATCGGCCGTTCGCGGAGCTGGGCCTCAACTCGGTGATGGCGATGTCGATTCGACGCGAGGCCGAGCAGCTGTCGGGTCTCGAGCTGTCGGCGACGATGCTCTGGAATCACCCGACGATCGCGTC
>NZ_JBARMY010000522.1:0-3322 GCF_049802695.1 Mycobacterium sp. | reverse complement strand
GTCGCTGGCAACGATTTGGCTTCGGACGGGCTTGATGCCACGCTGGCTGGTTGGCCTGAGCTATCTGGCTGCCGTTGCATTGCTGTTTGCCGGCAACATCAGCATGTGGATCACGATGGCGTTCCCCATCTGGGTGTTGATGGTCAGCGGCTTGCTGTTGGCCCGCGCAGGGTTGTTCGAGGAACTGAGGACTGGCGGGGGTGAACCGACGGAGCCTGCCCGATGAACATCGACGCAACGGTCGTCGCCTGGTCGAATGGCCGCCGACGAAATGGTCCAAGGGGCGTGACCGGGGCGTAGTGTTCGCACGGATAACATAGACCGAAGTCCGAGGATGCCGATGAGCGTTCATGACTGGAGCAAGCCAGCGGCGATCGCCATTCCCGAAGAGGGGTACTTCGAGCTCGAACGAGGCAGGTACGGTCCCGTCTATCCGAGAACTCCTGCCTGCTTTGGCTTTTCGATCATCGCGAAGGTAAAAGAGGGGCGCGAGGAGGCCGTCCGCGGGTACGGCAAGCAGATCCAAGACGCGATAGCGGGCAGCCCGGATGTGCTCGCGCCGCTGCGGCTGCACTACTTGCGGTGGGTGTTGTTCGACGTCGGCTCGGGGCTGCATTTTCAGTACCAGGGCATCTTCGACACCGATTTCGACAAATACACCGAGGATGCGGTGGCGCTGTTCAGCCAGACCGGGATCACGACGGTCTTCACCAACCTGGAGGGATTCCCCGAAGACTGGAAAGAGAACCCGGAAGCGTTCATCAAATTCGTGCGCGAACACCAGTGCCCCAGTTTCCTCGAATACGGCGAATACCCCTACGTGACCGCCGACGAGATCAAGAAAGCCCTACGGTTAAAGGCGGCATTCTCGGACATGCTCGACCAGATGCAGTGACGGGCACTGAAGCGAGCACCCTCGAGCTCGACGACATCCAGCACATTCTGCTGACCCGCACCCCGTCGATGACCGGGCGGTATGAGTTTCTGTCGTTCGACCAACCTGCCGGTGGTAGAGCGTGGCTGTCAGAGCTCACCGACGTCGTCGAATCCGCGGCGTCCGTGCGGGCCTCGATGGACAGCACCAGGCGCTGGGTGACACTGGGATTCACCTGGACCGGGCTGCGCGCGCTTGGCGTGTCCGACGATTCGCTGGCGACCTTTCCGGAGGCGTTTCGGCAAGGCATGGCGGCCCGGGCCGACATTCTGGGCGACACCGGCCGCAATCACCCGGACAAATGGTTGGGCGGATTGGCCGGAGACGACCTGCACGCGATCGCGATACTGTTCGCGCGCGACGACGCCGAACATGATCGGGCCACCGCGGCGCACGACGAATTGCTGGCCCGGTGCGACGGCGTGCGCCGGCTGTCGTACCTGGACCTGAATGCGACGCCGCCATTCAACTACGCGCACGATCACTTCGGGTTCAGGGACCGGCTGTCGCAGCCGGTCATCGAGGGATCTGGTGCGGAGCCCACTCCGGGCTCCGGTGCGCCGCTGAAGCCCGGTGAGTTTCTTGTCGGCTATCCCGACGAATCCGGTCCGGTGGCGAATTTGCCGCAGCCAGATATCTTGTCGCGCAACGGGACTTACGCGGCGTATCGGCGGCTGCAGGAGCATGTGGCGCTATTCCGCGACTATCTGCTCGAGCACGCCGACACGCCGGACGATCAAGAATTGCTCGCCGCGAAATTCATGGGCCGCTGGCGCAGTGGTGCTCCGCTGGTCCTTGCCCCCGACAAAGATGACCCCGAGCTGGGGGCGGACCCCATGCGCAACAACGACTTCAACTATAAGGAGATGGATCCGCACGGATACGCGTGCCCGCTGGGATCGCACGCGAGACGCCTCAACCCGCGCGACACCGCGCACAACATGAACCGGCACAGGATAATTCGCCGCGGCGCTACCTACGGTCCTGCATTGCCCGAGGGCGCGCCCGACGACGGGGTGGAACGCGGCATCGCCGCGTTCATCATCTGCGCCAGCCTGGTACGTCAGTTCGAGTTCGCACAAAACGTCTGGATCAACGACCCCACCTTCCACGAACTCGGCAACGAGCACGACCCCATCTGTGGAACGCAGGACGGGACCCTAGACTTTAAAATCCCCAAGCGGCCGATCCGCAAAACCCTCAAAGGGTTGCCGGCGTTCACCACCCTGACGGGTGGGGCGTACTTCTTCCTGCCCGGCATCAACGCCATGCGATACCTCGCGGCACTCGACGGATCACGTTAGGGATCCACCATGGGCGCACTTTCCACTGCACGCACCTACAACCAAACGCATGTCCCGCGCAAGCACACCCCAGGTCAGCGGCGCATCAGCATCTATTGGACGTGGAGCTATCCGTGGGAGGCCCAACGCGATCCGGCGGAGATGTACAACCGCTTCTCCACCATGACCGAAGTCCGTAACGCGGTGTGGCCGAGCTATGAGGCACCGGAATATCAAGAGGCGCAATTCCTCCAGGGCATCGCCGGCACCCTAGAACTTTTCCACCGCTCGGCGCTGGCCTTCCAGGAAGTGGCCGGCGAGGCCACCGGCCACCCGGTCGCGGTGTTCCAGCGCATCGACCAGGCCGGCTACAAGCTTCCGATCGACGAACGGATCCTCGCCGACACCGACACCCTGATGGTGTTCGGGCTTGACCACCTCCTGTCCGAGCAAGAAGCCGCACCGGAGGAGATCAACGCAATCCGGGAATGGCTGCGGCGCGACGGCACCTGCTTGGTGTTGGCGCCGCACCATGACGTCGGCTTCACCGAGGACTTCGCCCAGCGCCAGGTCGAATACGACCATCACGGCGACCCCTTGGTGCCGCGCCAGCAGCGGTTCAGTCAATACACCCGCTCACTGATGAAGGCCCTCGATGTTCCGGTGCACAACAGGTGGGGCCTGCGCCCCGCCGTGGTTGAGGGAACGAAGGAGATCGCACCCCTGACCGCGGTCCGCGACCTGGACGCAGCGAGACTGCTCGACAACGTCACCACGTTCAATTTCCATCCGCACCTGCCGCACTACGAACTCACCGCTCCGGAGAGCGACTCTCTGCGGGTGCTCGGTCGGCAACGGATCGATCAGAACAGACCGCATCCCTTCACCGCGGCGGGCAACACCGAATTCAACGCGTTGATCTGGATGCCGCCGTCGGGCGGACGCGCGGGGGACATGGTTCTCGTCGACTCCACGAATTTCACCACGCTTTTCGGCGGCACCGACAGCCTCAAGAATTTCTGGCACAACCTTGCCACCATGAAGTGATGTTCCGGCAGGGACGGTAGGGGTCAACAATGCCCGGTATGGCAGCGATGGCGATGGG
>NZ_JBARMY010000521.1:0-5286 GCF_049802695.1 Mycobacterium sp. | reverse complement strand
GCTTGCCGCCCAGTTCAGCCTGGTCGGCCTGTGCGGCGACCTGGTTGATCAATGGGTGCTCGAGGGCCGGTAGCCGGCGGCGTAGGGTTTCGCAGCGCGCCAGCATCGCCACGCACTCCGGTGTGGTCAGCACATCAAACGACAGCTTCAGTGCCCGGTCCAGGTCAGCGTCGAGGGCGTCGAAAACCTCAACGATCTCCTCAGGGCTGCTCGAACGCATATTCGAATAATACCGGGACCCGCCGACATCCGCCGCTGATTATCCACACCCAAAACTGCAGTGAAACAAGTTGTTTCAGTGATTCAAAAGGTTGCGGTCCTTTGTTTGGTCGGCCGTTTTTGAAAGCTCCAGGGCGCCTAGCAACGGCTGAGCCGCCGCAACCCCGCCCAGTCACAGTGAGCCAATGGTGACTCGTTCAGCTGATCGCGCTGCGCACGCCAGTCCGGCATGAAAGCCTCCATCAGCGTGGTGAGGCGTTGCCCGCGACTGCGTTCCAGGTAGTGCGTCATCTCGCGAATCGCGATGTACTCCAGGCAGTCCGGGTGGTTCTTGGCCAGCTCGACATTGAACCAGATGTGCCGGGTCTCGCGGTTACACGCGCCGCGCTTCTTTTCATGCGCCGAAAACTCCAGCGGGGCACCGACACACCGAGCACGTGCTCCCCCTTGGCGCTCAGATCCGGGATCATGACTCGTAACTGCTCCCTGTATCACCGATCGAGCAGAATGCGCCGGCGTTGCCGGTTGTGCCGTCGGGTACCTAAAGCATGAGACGTTCGCCGTCGACCTCGACGGGGTGGTTGTCGAGCGGCACCGTCAGATGGATACGCAGTGAGTTGACGTCCGCTAGCTCGTGGAGCACCAGGGCTGACTCGTGCGAGATGACGCCGCGGCCTAGGGACCACGCGACAGCAGCGGCGAACTCGTCGTGCTCGTCGCGCGGCAGCGCAGGCACGCGGTAGACACCCCGCTCAACACGCTCAAGGCGCCCGCGCCGCGAGGAGACGTAGCTGGGCGGGGTCGATGTCGACGTTCAGGTCCCGGAGACGTTTGCTGACCGGTCAGGCAGGCACCATAATCCGCGGATATTCGAGCAACGTGGAAACCCTTAAGCATTGTCAGTGCCCTGGCCGAACCGCTGATAGGCCGCTTCGCGACTGATCCCGAGCGCCACACCTATCATCGCCTAAGTGTCACCGGCCTCACGCGCGGCCCGCGCCGCAGCAAGTAGTTCTGCCTGTGCGACGTCGACCGCATTGGCCGCCGCGCTGATCCGGCGCATGTGTCGGCCATCGCGTGCGTTGGCCGGATCGACCTCAAGGTTGTCCAGCCATTCCTCAACACCCGAATCAGCATCGGGCCGGTGTCTTACGTTGCCCATCTTCATCACCTTCACAAGTAGTCGTAGAACTTCGGACGCAGAGCGTCGGCGTGAATGATGCGCATCGGCTCATCAGCAACGACGACGATCTCAAGCAGGCGCCCAGTTTCGTCCGGGCCGATCACCCGTAGCCGGGCTTCACCGTCGTTTTCCTGCTCGATGGATCGCAGGGCGTTGCGTACCGCGTGCAGCATGTCATCGTCGGCGATGCCGTGCTTGCGGGCGCTGTCCCTGATCTCGGCTTGTAAAGAAAACGTTTACACGCAACTGTTGTCAGGCATCCCTTTACAACTGGCTGATTCCATTCATACTGACCCACTACCCCCACCGGGCTCCTGTTGACAACGGCCTTAGCAGAGGTGCCGAGGGGCGGGGCGCCGATCTATTCGACGGTGACCGATTTGGCGAGGTTACGGGGTTTGTCGACGTCGTAGCCGCGGGCCCGCGCCACCGACGCAGCGAACACCTGCAGCGGGATGGTAGACAGCAGTGGCTGCAATAGTGTTGAGACCGCGGGGATCTCGATCAGATGATCGGCATAGGGGCGGACGGTGTCGTCGCCTTCTTCGGCGATCACTATGGTCACCGCGCCGCGGGTCTGGACCTCGCGGATGTTGGACAGCAACTTGGCGTGCAGGGTGGCCGACCCTTTGGGCGAGGGCATCACGACGATGACCGGCAAGTCGTCTTCGATCAATGCGATCGGGCCGTGCTTGAGCTCGCCGGCGGCGAACCCCTCAGCGTGCATGTACGCCAGTTCCTTGAGTTTGAGCGCGCCTTCCAATGCGACCGGATAGCCGACGTGGCGACCCAGGAACAGGATCGTCGACGATTGGGCGAATCGATAAGCCAACGCGGTCACCGGCTCGATCGCGGCCAGCACGCGGGCCACCAATTCTGGCATGGCTTCCAGCTCGCGGTACTCCCGCTCCACCTCGTCGGGGTATTTGGTGCCGCGCGCCTGCGCCAGCGCCAGTCCGAGCAGATAGTTGGCGGCCACCTGCGCCAGAAACGTCTTGGTCGACGCCACCCCGATCTCCGGCCCGGCGCGGGTGTATAGCACCGCGTCACACTCCCGGGGGATCTGCGAGCCGTTGGTGTTGCAGATCGCCAACACTTTGGCTTTCTGCTCCTTGGCGTGCCGCACCGCTTCCAGGGTGTCCGCGGTCTCTCCCGACTGCGAGATGGCCACCACCAGGGTGCTGCGGTCCAGCACCGGGTCGCGGTAGCGGAACTCGCTGGCCAGCTCGACCTCGACGGGCAGCCGGGTCCAGTGCTCGATGGCGTATTTGGCCAGCAATCCGGAGTGGTACGCGGTGCCGCAAGCCACGACGAACACCTTGTCGACCTCGCGCAGCTCCTGATCGGAGAGTCGCTGCTCGTCGAGCACGATGCGGCCGTCGATGAAATGCCCCAGCAGTGTCTCGGCGACGGCGGTGGGCTGTTCGGCGATCTCCTTCAGCATGAAGTACTCGTAGCCGCCTTTTTCGGCGGCCGACAGGTCCCAGTCGATATGGAAAACGCGGGCGTCAGCGGTCTTGTCGTTGCCGTGGAAGTCGGTGATCCGATAGCCGTCGGCGGTGATCATCACGGCCTGGTCCTGCCCGAGCTCGACCGCGTCGCGGGTGTGCGTGATGAAGGCGGCCACGTCGGAGCCGAGGAACATCTCGCCGTCGCCGATCCCGAGCACCAGTGGCGTGGACCGGCGGGCCGCGACGATGGTCCCGGGATCGTCAGCGCAGGCGAAGACCAGAGTGAAGTGACCCTCCAGCCGGCACAGCACCGCCAATACCGAGTTGACGAAGTCGCCGGCGGTGTCGCCATGGCGATACGCCTGCGACACCAGATGCACGGCGACCTCGGTGTCGGTGTCGCTGCCAAATTCCACCCCCGCGGTCTCCAGCTCGCGGCGCAGGACGGCGTAGTTCTCGATGATGCCGTTGTGGACGACGGCTATTTTGCCGGCCGCGTCGCGGTGCGGGTGCGCGTTACGGTCGGTCGGGCGCCCGTGGGTGGCCCAGCGGGTGTGACCCAGCCCGGTGGTGCCGGTGAGCGGCGTCTGGGCGATCGCGGCCTCCAGGTTGGCCAAGCGACCGGCGCGGCGACGTACTGTCAGGCTCCCGTGTCCGTCGACCAGGGCGATTCCGGCTGAGTCGTAGCCGCGGTACTCCATCCGGCGCAACGCGTCGATGACGACGTCGCAGGCAGGGCGCTGCCCGACGTAGCCGACAATTCCGCACATAGCTGACCAGGGTAATGGAGCACCGGGCGCCTGCGTGGAGGTGATCCGCTGGGTCCGGCTACCGTTCGTCGATCGCCAACTCGATCATTCGATCATCCGGAGCGCACGGTCGTCCTGATCGACGACGACTACGGAAACGCCGGCAAAGTCGGCCTCACGACGTAGAACGCCCGCCCGGCGGCAGAAGCCGCCGAACGGGCGTGAATCACCGAAGTGCTCGGGTCAGGGGTGCCAAGGTCCCGGAGGGCCGCCGCGGCCCTCGTCGTAAGGACCGCGGCCATGCCAGTGACCGGCGTCGCGGGGCTCGCCGTCGTAGAAGCCGTCGTCGTGGCAGCGACCCTGGTCCCAGTTGTCGCCCCAGCCCGGGTCCCACTGATCTCCGGGACACCAGTGATAGTCCGGCATGGGGGCGAACGGTGCGGGATGCGCCTGAGCGATGTCAGCTGCCCCCAGACCGACGAGCCCCAAGCCGGCACCCATGACGAATGCCGATGCTGCGACACGCACAATCTTTTTCATGCGGCGAGTTCTACCACACGAACCTTTGAGCGCCCGAGGGTTCAGCGGCAAGAGATTCTCCCAAACTGCTGTGAATCGCCGGCCGCGTTCAGCGTTGGCCGGGTGCGCTAACGTCGACAGGTGGCCAGCACCCGCAAACTCGTGACCGCTCTGTCCCGCCGCGGTCCACAACCAGTGCTGAAGGGTGACCTCGCTTTCGCGGGTCTGCCGGGAGTGGTGTACACGCCCGAATCGGGTATGAATCTGCCGGCCGTCGCCTTCGGTCACGACTGGGTGACCGGCGTCGACCGCTACTCGGGTCTACTCGAACATCTCGCCTCGTGGGGCATCGTGGCGGCGGCGCCCGACACCGAGCGGGGACTCGCTCCCTCGGTGTTGAACCTGGCCTTCGACCTGGGCACTGCACTCGACATCGCCGCGGGCGTGCGGCTGGGGCCGGGCAAGATCAGCGTGCATCCGACCAAGCTCGGTCTGGCCGGACACGGCTTCGGCGGCTCGGCAGCGGTCTTCGCGGCGGCGGGCATGCCGAACAAGCCCAAAGCGGTGGCCGCCGTGTTCCCGGCCGTCACCAAACCGTCGGCCACTGATCCGGCCGCCGCCCTCCAGGTCCCGGGCGTCATCTTCAGTGCCCCCGGAGAAGAGAAGACGTTGCGCTCCAATGCATTCGAGCTCTCCCAAGCCTGGCGCCCGGCGACGTTGCGAGTCGTCAGCAAAGCCAAGAGCGGCGGCCTGGTGGAGGGCCGCCGCGTCACCAAGGCGTTCGGGCTGCCCGGCACCCACACCGGCACGCAGAAAGCGGTCCGCGCGTTGCTGACCGGATACCTGCTCTACGCGCTGGCCGGGGACAAGGCCTACAAAGATTTCGCCGATCCGGAGGTGCAGCTACCCCGCACCGAGGCGGCGGAAGAATCTTCGGCGCCGGCGACTCCGGAAGACAAGATCATCGCACTGCTCAAGTAGTGCCTGCAGCCGGTGACCTGTCACTGGCCCGCCTGCGGTAGTTCGTCGGCCGCTATCTCGCACGGTGTGCTTTCGTCGGGTTCCGGATCTGCCGGCGGCGGTGGCGGCTCGGCGCTCGGCGGTTGCGGGTCGGCGGCCGGCGCAGGGGCCGAATCGGTAGGTGCTGGCGCAGGCTCCTCTGCCT
>NZ_JBARMY010000520.1:0-2955 GCF_049802695.1 Mycobacterium sp. | reverse complement strand
CCCGCCGATCAGGCGCTCATCGCCGGGTTCATCGTCAACAAATTCCGCGGCGACCCGCAGCTGTTGACGCCCGGGCTCCAGCAGCTGGCGGACCTGACCGGCCGCCCGACCTACGGGGTGCTGCCCTACGCCGAGGAGTTGTGGCTCGACGCCGAGGACTCCGTCTCGGTGGTGACCAACCGGGTGCTGGGTGCACCGCAGCGCCCGCGTGGCCGCCAGTGGCTACGGGTGGCCGCCGTGCGGCTGCCGCGGATCTCCAACTCCACCGACGTCGAGGCGCTGGCGTGCGAGCCGGGCGTGCTGGTGCGCTGGGTCGCTGACCCGGCCGACCTGGCTGATGTCGACGTCATCGTGCTGCCGGGCAGCAAAGCCACGGTGGCCGACCTGTGCTGGCTACGGGACCAGGGGCTCGCCCAGGCCGTGATCGCGCACGCGGACGCCGGCCGCGCGGTGCTGGGAATCTGCGGGGGCTTCCAGATGCTGTGCCGGAGCATCGACGATCCGGTCGAGACCCGGTCTGGACGTGTCGAGGGCCTCGCCCTGCTCGACGCGGACATCGTGTTCGAACCGGAAAAGGTGTTGCGCCGCTGGCAGACTCCGCTCGCTGGCTACGAGATCCACCACGGCCGGGTGGCCCGCTGCTCCGAGTCGGGTTGGTTCGACGCCGACGGGTCCCCGCAGGGCTACCGACGCGCCGGGGTGTTCGGCACCCACTGGCACGGGGTGTTCGACAACGACGCGTTCCGGCGAAAGTGGTTGGCCGGTGCGGCGACCGCGGCGCGGCGGAACGGCTTCCTCGTCGCCGACGACGTCAACGTCGCGGCCCGCCGGGACGCGCAACTGGATCTGATGGCCGATCTGTTGACCGCCCACCTGGATATCGCTGCCGTCGCCGAGTTGCTGGATCAAAGACCCCCGCAGCGCCCCACCATCGTCTCCGCGCTGAGCAACTGACAGTTGACGGGGCGCATCGAAAACCCCAGTGCGCGAGTTACATCCATGTTGCGTAGAGCTCTCGGCGCAGCGCGCTGAAAACTTAAGTTTTCAAAAGAGACTTCATCGAAACGGTCCGCAGGGACAACCGATGACATAGCTTGCGGAAGTGCCTTCGACGATGATGACCACCGTCGACGGGTTCCCCATCCCGGTTAGCATCACCGGCCCGGAAAACGGCTCCGTCGTGGTGCTGCTGAGTGCCGCGCAGCGGGTCCTCGCGGCGTATGACGCGGTCTGCGAGCGTCTGCACACCGCGTCGCTGCGGACATTGGTCGTCGGCCCCGATCCGCGGCTGACACCGAAGTCGGTGGTCGGCATCCTCGACGCGCTGGACATCCAGTGGGGGGTGCTGGTCGGCGATCGCACCGGCGGGGAAGTGGCCTGGGAGCTGGCGGCGACCAGGCTGGACCGCTTCACCGGTCTGGTCGCCATCGACCGCGGCCATCCGCGGGTCGCCGATGCTGCCGGCGTCGTGCGCGACGAGCATTGCCCACCGGTGGAGATCAACACCACCGCGCTGGTCGGCTCCCCGGCCGCGCGGGAGATCGCCGACGCCAGCCAGCGGTTCGTCTACGCCGATTACCGCGTGGCCGACCTGCTCGGACGCCGTAACATGCACGAGTCGACCGCACAACTGGCCGCAGAAATCGTGCTTCGCACCAGCACCTGGTAACAACGATGCGTGGGGTTCGACGGCGCTAGGCAAGTCAGACCGGTGGTCGGCATGACCACCTATCTCGACCAGGCGCAGACCGGAATCTGGGACGTTCCCGCCAGTTTCCTGCCGGCTGTCTATTTCGAGGGCGTCACACTCGCCGGCGGCGTCGCGGTGCTGCTGCCGCCCCAACCGGTGGACGCCGACATCGCGAACCTCGTGCTTGACGGGCTGGACGGTCTGGTGATCACCGGCGGCAAAGACATCGACCCCACGCGGTACGGGCAACAGCCGCACCCGTCCACCGACCAACCCGGACCTGACCGCGACGAGTGGGAGTTCGCACTGCTCGGCGCGGCGCTGAACCGGAAACTGCCGGTGCTCGGCATCTGCCGCGGCGCCCAGGTCCTCAACGTCGCACTCGGCGGAACCCTGCACCAACATCTGCCCGACGTCATCGGGCAGACCAGGCACCAGGTGGGCAACGCGGTGTTCAGCACCTTGCCGGTGCGAACGGTGCCCGGCACCCGGCTGGCGGCGCTGGTCGGCGGATCGGTGGAGGCCAAGTGCTACCACCATCAGGCCATCGACGAACTCGGCGAGGGCTTGATCGTCAGCGCCTGGGACAGCGACGGCGTAATCGAGGCGGTCGAACTGCCCGGTGACGATTTCACGCTCGCCGTGCAGTGGCATCCCGAAGAATCCCTCGACGACCTACGGCTGTTCACCGCCATCGTCGACGCCGCCCGGTCGCACGCCGGGGAGCGCGGCGCCCCGGCGTGACACCCGGCTCACCCACGGAAGGCGATCAGCGGGATCGCCGTCTCAGCGGGTGTCGCCGCGCCGTGCATGCCGATGAGGTGGCCCACCTCCGGTGGCTCGTGGCCGCTCGCGAGCACCGCCGTGTCGCCGGTACAGACAACGACCACGTCACCGATGCGCGCCAGGTGCTCCGGCCGTACGTCACCGAAGAACCCGGTCGCGACTGCTTCGTCGCGGCTGTAGACCTCGGCTCGTCCGTCGAGCACCGATCGCCAGGCTGCCAGCACCTCGGCTGTCGCGCCGGGTTCGGTGTGCAGGTAGCGCACCCGGGGATCACCGGCGACCACTCGGACACCGGCGAGCAACCGAGGGTCGGCGTCCAGGTCGACGCGGCCCTCCGGCGGGGCATTCACCCCGCCGTGGTCGGCGGTGACCAGCAGCGCCGCATCCGGCGGCAGCGTCTCGACCAGCCGCGTCAGCAATACGTCAACAGCAGCCGCCGCCGCATGCCATTCCGGTGAGCCGATCCCGAACACATGCGC
>NZ_JBARMY010000519.1:0-2420 GCF_049802695.1 Mycobacterium sp. | reverse complement strand
CGGCGGTGTTGGGCCGGTTCGAAGCCGCTGCCCCGAACGAGCGGTGGGTGGGCGATGCCCTGCACGGCCCACGGGTCGGCGGCCGCAAGACCTACCTGTTCGCGTTTCTCGATGACCATTCACGTCTGGCCGTGGGGTATCGGTTCGGGTTCGCTGAGGACACCGTGCGCCTGGCCGCCGCGCTGGCCCCGGCCCTGGCCGCACGAGGCGTCCCGCAAAGTTGCTATGTCGATAACGGCAGCGCGTTCGTCGATGCGTGGCTGCTGCGCGCCCGCGGCAAGCTCGGCATCCGGCTGGTTCACTCGACGCCGCACCGCCCGCAAGGCCGCGGGAAGATCGAGAGGTGGTTCCGCGGCGTGCGCGACCAGTTCCTCGTCGAGGTAACGGATTCGACCGCTGCCGAGGTCACCGAGCGTGGGCTCACGCCCGCCGCCGCGTTGCTGGAGTTGAACGCACTGTTCACCGCGTGGGTCGAGTCCCAGTACCACCACCGGGTGCATTCCGAGACCGGGCAGACACCCCTCGCCCGCTGAGACGACGGGTGGCAGATAGCCGGGCACGGCCCGGTCATGCCCGGCCCGGACGCGTTGACCGAGGCGTTCCAATGGTCCGAGCAACGCACCGTCACCAAGACCGCGACGGTGTCGCTGCACGGCAACACCTACGAGGTCGAGGCGGTGCTGGTCGGCTGCAAGGTCGAGTTGGTGTTCTCCCCGTTCGACCTAGAAACGATCGAGGTGCACTACCGCGGCGCCCGCTACGGCCGCGCCGTGCCGTTGCGCATCACCCGCCACGCGCATCCGAAAGCACGCCCGGAAACCCCCGAGGCGGCCCCGGTGGCGAACACCGGGATCGCCTACCTGGCTCTGGTCGCCGACGCCCACCAGCAACAACCGCGCGACGAGGGACGCATCGGCTTCCACGCCCTCTACTCCACCCCAGCGCCGCCGCCTGATGACGGTCAGCTGCCGGGCCAGTTGTCCATCGACGACGCCCTCACCAGCACCGGTGACAGCAACGGAACCGGCGCGGCCGACACAGCGACGGCGGTCCGGTCGTGAGCTCGCGCCTGCAGTCGCACTGGGGATTCACCCGGATGCCGTTCGGTCGGAGCCTGGCACCGTCGATGCTGCACCGCCACGGCGGGCACGCCGAAGCGGTCGCCCGGATCGGCTGGTGCGTCGAGCAGCACTCCCTGGGGGTGATCACCGGCGAGGTCGGTGCCGGCAAGACCGTCGCCGTCCGCGCCGCGACCGCCGCGCTGGACGGCTCGCGGCATGTGGTCATCTACCTGCCCAACCCCTCGGTCGGAGTGCGCGGCATGCTGCACCACGTCGTCTCCGCCCTCGGACAAGTGCCCAGCTTCTACACCGCGACGCTCGTGCCGCGGGCCGCCGCGGCATTAGCCGCCGAGCACGCCGAACGGGGCCGCACCCCCGTGGTCGTGTTCGACGAGGCGCACCTGCTCGACAACGCCCAGCTCGAGGCCGTCCGCATGCTGACCAACCACGACATGGACTCCGGGGCACCGTTCGCGGCCGTGTTGATCGATCAGCCGACACTGCGCCAACGGCTACGTCTGGGCGTGCTCGCCGCGCTCGACCAGCGCATCACCGTCCGCTACGCCCTGGCCGGGATGAGCGAGACCGAGACCGCCGACTACATCACCCACCACGCCAAAATCGCCGGACGTTCAGACACCCTTTTCAGCGACGACGCCCTCACCCTGATCCACAACGCCTCACGCGGCTATCCCCGAGCGAACAACAACCTCGCCCTCAACGCCCTCACCGCGGCCTTCGCTCGCAACGCCAGCATCGTCGACGAGAAAGCCGCCCGCACCGCCATCTCCGAAACCGGCGCCGACTGACCATCACCCCGCCGACGACACCATCACCTGACAGACGAAGGCCCCGCCAGCCACCAGCAGGCGGGGCCTTCCCACACCCCGGTCATCGACAAACCGAATGACGGCATCCTCTGCAAGATCAACGACGGTCAACAGCCCTCTACGACGCCCTCGACGCGCTGCCCTGGCGGGAAACACCGATCGCGCACACAGCCACCGACCGCGGCCACAGCCGGGTCACCACCCGCACCATCCAGGTCCTCCCCCGCACCCGCCGACCTACCGTTCCCCCACGTCAACCAGGTGTTCCTGATCGAACGTTACGTCCACGACCTCGCCGGCAACCCGACCTCCGCGGTCGCCGCGCTCGGCGTGGCCAGCTCCACCAACCAGCAACTCGACGCCGCCGCCCTGGCACATCACGTCCGCGAACACTGGGCGATCGAGTCACTGCACTGGCTGCGCGACACCCTCTACCGAGAAGACAACTCCCAGGTCAGAACCCGATCCGGCCCCAGAATCATGGCCACCCTACGCAACCTCGCCATCGGAGCCCTCCGCCTGTTCGGCC
>NZ_JBARMY010000518.1:0-5599 GCF_049802695.1 Mycobacterium sp. | reverse complement strand
CGAAAACACCGCCCAACAGGCACAGAGCTACCGTGACCCCAATCACGATGTACCGGTAGCGGTACACGGTTCGACCCCACCAGGCGAACACGCAAGCTCCTTACTGGATCGTTAACGACCCGCGCATTGTCTTTCGGCTTTTCAAGCCAGTGTCACACACGCGCGGTCAACAGCGCTGACAGTGGCCGGAACGGCTGCAGCCACGCTCCCTGGTTAGGTAGCGAATCCAGGCCGATTCGCGGCAACGGCTCCCGGAACACGCCAGCAATGTCTTCCAGGTCGACGAAGTCCAAGGTATCCGACGCTAGTGCCCAACTCGCATGTTCGCGAAATCCGAGTACCTGCACAGGCACTCCGCTGCGGGAAATCTCCTCCAACGGTTGCCGGAACGCTTGGCCATCGGCCGAAGCCACCACCAGAGCGGCCAGTCCTTCGCTGCACCGCAGCGCGATGTGGCGCAGCATGTCGGCGTCGACGTCGCTGTTGTCGTCGACCTTCGGCTTGGCGAACACCGCGAAACCCACGTTGCGCAGAGCATCGACCCAGGGGCGAACGACGTCGGCGTTGCCCGGCGCGATGTTGGTGAAGACGGTGGCCTCCGGTTCCGCCGACACGTTCTGCCGACCGCCGCCGATCTCGGCGGTGCGGGCCAGCAGCCAGCGGCCCAACGCGTCGAAGCGTGGGCGTTCCAGGCCCGTCGGACGCCGGCCCAATATGGAGCCCAGTCCCATGTCGAGGTTGGGGGCGTCCCACACCAGCAGGACCCGGCGGGTCGGCGGCGAGAAAGCGTGGGTCCCGACGGTTGAGGGGTCGGCCGACGGTTCATCGGACGGGCCCGCCAAAGACGCCGCAAACCCCTCGGCCGGTTCGGCTGCGTCAGCTCTTGCTTCTTGCGTCACGCTCACGGCTCGCATCTCTCCCAGAGCAACTCGGTGACGGCACTGCCGGCATGTCGAGCCTTCGTCTCGTATTTGGTCGTCGGACGGGTGACCGAGATCATCAGTTGTGTACGGGAGTCCACCCTGCGAAGTCGTGGCTCGGCGTCCCCGGTCTCGGCGATGTGGGCGGCGTAGCCGGGGTGGTCGGTGGCAGCGTGCAGGACACCGCCGGGTCGGAGTCGGTCTGCGATGAGCGCGACTGTCGCCGGCTGCAGCAGCCGCCGCTTGTGGTGGCGTGCTTTCGGCCAGGGATCGGGGAAGAACACCCGCACACCGGTGAGCGAGCCCGGTGCGATCAACTGCGCCAGAACGTCGACGGCGTCGCCGCGGATGAGCCGGACATTGCGCACATTCTCGCGCTGCACAGCGCACAACAACTGCGCCAGCCCGCGGCGGTACACCTCCACGGCGATCACGTCGATGTCCGGCTCGGCCTGCGCCATCGCGACTGTCGACGTTCCGGCGCCGCAGCCGATCTCCAGCACTACCGGAGCTGCGCGCCCGAACCAGGCAGCGGTGTTGAGCGGTTGAGCGACCGACGTGCCGTCGCGGCGGGGGACGTCCAACCCGTAGTCGGGCCACAGCCGCTGCCAGGTCTGCTGTTGGGCGCCCGAGAGCGCGGAGCGTCGAGACCGGAAACTGGTGACTCGCGGCAAACCCGCCAGGTCGCGCTGCGCGGGCACACCCGTATCGTGCGGGTTCGGCGATGTAGCCGCTGCCCCGCACTGCGCATGCATCCGTCCATCGTGGCTTATGAACCGTCGATGTAGCCGCCCTGTGGTGCAGATTGATACCCAACAGTTGCCTTCTGCTGGTATCGAGGCATCGTGCCGGGCCTCGACTGGGCATGGTGGCTCGCGTGTCGGCGGCCCGGATGTCACCATTCCGTAGGGCCCGCCGACGGGCGTGGGCAGCAGGAAAAGAGGTCGTGCGATCGCAACAGCAGGCCGAACGTGAGCGCACCGGGCCACCGGCTCTTTGCCGATGAGCTGGCGTCTTTCGCCGTCGAGGCCGCCGAGCCGCGACTGATGGCGATCGCGCAGCGCATCGTTGCGCCGCTGCGCGTGGCGGTGCACGGACGCCGCGGCGTCGGCTCGAGCACGGTCGCGCACGCGCTGGCTGCCGCGGGTCTCGCAGTCACGGCGCCGACAGTGACTCCCGAGGCGGTGGTGCAGGTCATCGCCGAGGTGGTCAAACCCGAGGACCGGGTCGCCGTCGCTGCCGCCAGCCAACCGGTGTTGGTGGTGCTGAACAAAGCCGACTTGGCAGGGCGCCGCTGCAGGGAGCTTGGTGAGCTCATCGGCGCGCCCACGGCGCCGATGGTCGCGCTCCTCGCCGTCGCCGTGTTCGACGACGTCCTGTGGTCTGCGCTTCGGCTGCTCACGGACCAGCCCGCCGACCTCAGGTCTCCGGACGCCTTTCTGGCCGACGCACACCCTGTGTCGACCGCGACGCGTCGGCGTCTGCTCGAAACCCTTGATCTGTACGGCATCGCGCTGGTGGTCGCTGCTTTGCAGCGGGGCGCCTCCGAGGCGGCGATCGCTGCGCTGCTGCGCCGCGCCAGCGGTGTCGACGCCCTCCTCGATCAGCTGGATACGCTCAGTCGGGGCCCGCGCTACCGGCGGGTGTTGGACGCCGCTGCCGAACTGGAAATCCTTGCCGTCACCGACGATCGAATCAGCGACTTTCTGCGCAGCGACGAAACGGTGATCGGCCGGATGGCGGCCGCCGTCGACGCCGTTGAGGCGACCGGGCTGAAGGTGGACCCCCGCGACGACGCGGCCGCGCATCTGCGGCGAGCGGTGCACTGGCAGCGCTACGCCCGTGGCCTGGCGTCCGTGCTGCTTCGCAGCTGTGGCGCAGACATCGCCCGCGGTTCGCTTCGACTCTGGACGCGCGCCGGCGACGATGCAGAGCGAAGCGATGAGGAGGAGCGGCGCTGATGATTCACGCCGGAGGGTCGATGTGACCGATCCGGGGCGCGACGATCCGGTCGCCGAGGTGGACGCGCTGGTTACTGCGATCGCACCGCGGCTGTCCGCGTCGGCTGTGCAGCGCGTCGACGCGGTGCTGGTGACCGGTCCGTGGCTGGCGGGCGTCAGCGCGGTGGCCGCCGCGCTCGACGAACAGCTTCCGGAACACACCGTGGTCGAGGCTCAGGACTTGAGCGGGGGTGAAGTGCCGACTGCGGTGGTGTTCGTCGTCTCGGCGGCCGCCGCGCTGACCGAATCGGACTGTGCGCTGATCGACGCCGCGGCCGCCCACACCGACGTCGTCATCGCCGCAGTGTCCAAGATCGACCTGCACCGCCAATGGCGTGACCTGATGGCCGTCGATCGCGACATCCTGGCCGCCCACGCCCCGCGTTACCGCCGGGTGCAGTGGGTCGGCGTGGCCGCAGCACCTGAACACGGGCAGCCTCAGGTCGATGATCTGGTCGCCGCCGCGCGAAAGCGGCTCGCCGAGCCTGATATCGCACGGCGCAATCATCTGCGCGCGTGGGAATCGTGGCTTCAGGCGGTAGTGAGCAGGTATGAACGTGACGCCGAAGGCGCCGGCCGGCAGTCGCGTGCGGCGGTGTTGCGCGAGCAGCGCAGCACCGCGCTGCGGCAGCGACGACTGTCGAAGTCCGAGCGCACGATCGGTCTGCGCAGCCAGATCCAGCAGGCTCGCGTGCAGTTGTCCTACTTCGCCCGTAACCGCTGTGCCTCGGTGCGCAACGAACTGCAGGAGGACGTCACGGCTCTGACCCGGCGCGCGCTGCCAGGGTTCGAGCCCGACGCCCGGCGTCGCATCGACGATGTCGTCGCCGAGGTCGACGAGGGCTGCACCAAGCATCTGGTTGACGTAGCGCAGGTGGCCGGGCTGTCCGACTGCCCGCAGCCGATGCCCATGCCGTTGCCGCGCGTCGAGTTCCCCGGCCCCTCACTGCGGTCCCGGCGGCTGGAAACCCGGCTGATGATGTTGCTGGGCGCCGGCTTCGGGCTGGGCGTCGCGCTGACGCTGACCCGGCTGCTGGCCGACCTGGCGCCGGGCCTGACCGTCGCGGGGGTCATCGCCTGTGTGGCGATCGGTCTGGCGCTGGCGGTCTGGGTGGTCGGCACCCGGGGTCTGCTGCACGATCGGGCCGCGTTGGACCGCTGGGTCGGCGAGGCCACCTCGTCGCTGCGCGCTGCGGTCGAGCAACTCGTCGCCACCCGGGTGTTGACCGCCGAATCAGCACTGAGCTCGGCGTGCGGGCAGCAGGACGAGGTGGACGCGGCGCGGGTAGCCGATCAGGTCAGCGGATTCGATCGCGAATTACGCGAACATGCCGTCGCCGACGCACGCGCCGCAGCGTCACGCGACCGCGAAATGCCGGCATTGCAGACGGCGCTCGATCGGGTGCGAGCCGAACTGGGTGATCAAAAAGCCGGATCAGTCGACGATCACGTCACACCGGGTGGGCCGGTCGGCGGCCAGAGCGGACAGGGTGACCCCGCCGAAATGGAGCAGCAGCGCCTTAAATGACGCGTTTATCACGCTTCTGAATCGTTCCTGTGAGTGAGCCGATACAAACCCGACCCGTTTTGGGTACACGACAAGCGATAACCTGTTCTAAGGGCTACCGAAAAGTCGCAGGCACGGAATTCGTCGCCTGCTCGCATACATGTAACGCAGGAGACTTCGATGACCTCAGCGACCATTCCGGGTTTGGATACCGTGCCGACCGAGCACCAGGGCCTGCTTTCGTGGGTGGCAGAGGTTGCCGAGCTGACCCAGCCTGAGCGGGTGGTCTTCGCCGACGGCTCTGCGGAGGAGTGGCAGCGCCTCGCCGATCAGCTCGTACAGGCCGGCACCTTCAGGAAGCTCAACGAGGAGAAGCACCACAACTCCTACCTGGCGCTGTCCGACCCGTCCGATGTGGCACGCGTCGAGTCACGGACGTTCATCTGCTCCGAGCGCGAGGTCGACGCCGGCCCGACCAACAACTGGACGGATCCGGCCGAGATGCGTGCCACCATGACCGAGCTCTACCGCGGCAGCATGCGCGGGCGGACCATGTGGGTGGTGCCGTTCTGCATGGGTCCGCTGGGTGCAGAGGACCCCAAGCTCGGTGTGGAGATCACCGACTCGGAGTACGTCGTTGCCTCGATGAAGGTGATGACCCGGATGGGTAAGGCCGCGCTGGAGAAGATCGGCACCGACGGGTTCTTCGTCAAGGCGCTGCACTCGCTCGGGGCTCCGCTGGAGCCCGGCCAGACAGACGTGCCCTGGCCCTGCAACGACACCAAGTACATCACCCACTTCCCGGAAACCCGCGAGATCTGGAGCTACGGCTCGGGGTACGGCGGCAACGCGCTGCTGGGTAAAAAGTGCTACTCGCTGCGCATCGCCTCAGCGATGGCCCGCGACGAGGGCTGGCTGGCCGAGCACATGCTGATCCTCAAACTGATCTCCCCGGAGAACAAGGCGTACTACTTCGCCGCGGCGTTCCCGTCGGCCTGCGGCAAGACCAACCTCGCCATGCTGCAGCCGACCATCCCCGGTTGGCGCGCCGAGACGCTCGGCGACGACATCGCCTGGATGCGGTTCGGCAAGGACGGCCGGCTGTACGCGGTCAACCCGGAGTTCGGCTTTTTCGGTGTCGCTCCCGGCACCAACTGGAAGTCGAATCCCAA
>NZ_JBARMY010000517.1:0-4766 GCF_049802695.1 Mycobacterium sp. | reverse complement strand
GCCGAGGAGTTGGTGGCCGCTGCCGAAGCCGAAGCCGCCCTGCTGACCGCCGAGCGCGCCGAGGCCGAGACTGAAGAATTGCGCACGGCGCTGGGGGCCGGTGGCACCGGGAAAGGTGCTGCGGGGGCACTGCGCGGCGCAGCCGGCGCGATCAAAGACCTTGAGCGACGGCAGAAGTCGCGGCAGACTCGCGCCTCCCGGGACGCCTTGGACCGCGCGCTGATCGACCTGGCCACCTACTTCCGCGACGCGTTGGTGGTGTCCGCGGGTGCCGGGCGGGTGCGCGCCAATCACCCGGACATGACCGACCGGGTGGCCGCGATGGCCGCGCACGGCAATCCGGAGCGGCTGCTGCGCTGCATTGAAGCCGTGCTGGAGTGCCGGGAAGCGCTCGCCGTCAACGTCAAACCGAAGTTCGCGGTCGACGCGATGGTCGCCACCATTGGTCAGGCACTGCGCTCGTAGCGGGCCGGGCACGCTTGGGACGATCATCGAGCCTGCCGTAGACTCGTGCCGCCCGTCAGGGCACGCCACCTTAGCTCAGTCGGCAGAGCGGCTCACTCGTAATGAGCAGGTCAGGAGTTCGATTCTCCTAGGTGGCTCTCCCCGCGCGCCATCCGCGAGGGTGCGTGTTTGTCCGCTGACACGCCGGTTCCGCCGGCATTCTGCGCACGCTCGCGGCGCTCCTGGCGCACGCTCGCGGGGTCCTGGCGACACTCACCGGCCTACTGCAGCACTCACCGGCCTGACTGCGGCACCAGGAAGCCCACCGGCCCGGCTGCGATGCACACCGCCAGCGCAGCGGTGTCGGCGCGCAGCGTGATGGCGTCGCCCGCCCCGGGAATCCGGACGTACACCCGGTTGAGGCCGGGATGCAGGACAACTTTGACCGCCGGCCCCTCGGACAACGAAAGCGTCATCGAGCCGTCACTGTTGGCCAGGTAGTTGATCTCGGCGGTCCACTCCGCGGGCAACAACGGCCCGTCCAGGGCAAGGCGTGCCGGCTGATCGGGCTGCACGAAGTATCCGCACTGCGGCAACGGCCCGGGCCTGATCGTGCGAACCCATACCACTCGGGCGTCGACCAGCCGGCCTGAGTCGTCCAGCACCCGCAAATCATCGGTGGCGTGCGAGAAATCCGGCCGGTCGCGCAGCAGTGCAAACATGTGGCTGGCCAGGTTCTCCGGCCAGGCCACCCGTTGCAGCACCAGCGGGTCGACTTCCTGATCGAGCAGCGGCGCCCGGGAAGCCGCATGCGCGGCGGCCAGCGCCCGCCGGGCGTGCTGCAGATAGGGCTGTGCGGGGTTGTCGCGCCAGGCGGCCAGAAAAGTTGCCGTCGAATACAGGCTGCTGGTGAGGAACAGCACCGCCACTACAGTGGTCGCTACGGTGCGGGCAGGGGAAGCGTCCAGCCAACGCCGCCACCCACGCTCGGCCGGCCGATTCGGCGCGCAGAAAGTGACCGCTGCCAGCAGGGCGAGCGTGACGACCAGGTCGGGGAGATAGCGCAACGTCTGCGCCAGTTCCAGCGCGGTGAACCGCGACGAGCGCATCAGATAGACCGGCACCTGGCAGGCCACCGCGTAACCGGCGGCGGTCAGCCACACCCAAGCCAGGCGTCGCTTGCGGGCCAGCGACACACCCAGGACGCCCGCCAGCACCAGCCAGCCCAACACCCGCACCACCACCGGCGGCGTGGCCCACGGCGACGCCGGCGCCCACCGGTCCCACACCCATGGTCCGCCGGCCAGCCCGGGCACGATGCCGTGCGTGATCGAACGGCGCAGCAGGTCGTTGGTCATCGCCAGGTCCGTGCTCCACCGCTGCTGATCCACCACGGCCAGGTAGACCATCACCCACGCCGCGCTCAACGCCAACGCCGCGGTCCACAACGGCAGGCCCGCGGCCCACACCGTCCGTAGCGGGTTGGCTCTGCCTTGTTCATGGCCTTGCACATGGCACAGCAACACGGCGACGGCGAACGCGATGAACGGAATCACCGCGGCCTTCTCGAAGAACAGCAACCCGCCGAAGTACACCAGCGCACCGGTCACCGCATATCGCTGACGTCCCGTGCGAACCAGCAGAATTGCGTCGGCGCAGACCCAGGCCAGCGCGGCCAGCATCGGCAGCGAATTCAGTGCGGCGGCCCACCAGGCGTAACCCGGCACCGCCAGCGGCGTGAACAGCGCGAAC
This sequence comes from Mycobacterium sp., assembly GCF_049802695.1. Taxonomy (GTDB): domain Bacteria; phylum Actinomycetota; class Actinomycetes; order Mycobacteriales; family Mycobacteriaceae; genus Mycobacterium. The sequence goes on along the minus strand of NZ_JBARMY010000517.1, from coordinate 2,570 downwards.
GTCAGCGGAATGAGCAGCATTGGCCGCCAGCCGAGAATCACGTGCAAGGCGCGCAACAGCGCCAGCGAGACCAGCAGTTGCAGCACCACCAGGCTGATGGCTGGGCCGACCCAGTTCAGCGGCGCCAGTCGGCTGATCAACCCGGCGACCAGATAGGTGCCGGGCATGACGTGCCCGTCGTGGTCGTCGAACAGGTATGACGCCGACAGCAGGCCGTGGGTTCCGGCCCGCCCGACCAAGATCAAGTCGTCCCAGTAGAAATAGCCGCCGAACGCCAGGACGGCCCGAATCACCAGCTGCAGCGCAATCAACGCCGCCGCGACCAGCGCGACCCGGGGGATACGAGTCAGCTGGCCGGGCATATGTCCGTTCTTACCGCCTCTGACCGTCACTGCGGTGCCCGGCACAGCCCGGGTCGTCGGTATGGTGGGCCGGTGCGCGCACTGGTCACCGGCGCAGCCGGATTCATCGGCTCCACGCTGGTCGACCGTCTGATGGCCGATGGCCACTTCGTCGTCGGCGTGGACAACTTCGCGTCCGGCCGCGCGACCAACCTCGAGCATCTCGCCGACCAGCCCGAATTCAACTTCGTCGAAGCAGACATCGTGACCGCCGACCTGCAGGCGATCCTCGACGAGTACCGGCCGGAGGTGGTGTTTCACCTTGCCGCCCAGATCGACGTCCGGCGCTCGGTAGCCGACCCGCAATTCGACGCCTCGGTCAATGTGATCGGCACGGTCCGGCTGGCCGATGCGGCGCGCAGCGCACGGGTGCGCAAGATCGTGCACACCTCGTCCGGTGGCTCCATCTACGGCACCCCGCCGACGTACCCCACCGGCGAGACGGTGCCGACCGATCCGGCGTCGCCCTACGCTGCGGGCAAGGTCGCCGGTGAGATCTACCTCAATACCTTCCGACACCTGTACGGCCTGGAGTGTTCGCACATCGCGCCGGCCAATGTTTACGGCCCACGCCAGGATCCGCACGGCGAGGCCGGAGTGGTGGCGATCTTCGCTCAGGCGCTGCTTTCGGGCAAGCCGACCAAGGTCTTCGGTGACGGATCCAACACCCGCGATTATGTCTACGTCGACGATGTGGTTGAAGCTTTCGTGCGCGCAGCGGGGCCGTGCGGCGGCGGTCAACGGTTCAACATCGGTACCGGGGTGGAAACGTCTGACCGGCAATTGCATTCGGCGGTCGCGGCGGCTGCCGGAGCGCCCGATGACCCGGAGTTTCATCCGCCGCGGCTGGGCGACCTGAAACGCTCGTGTTTAAATATCGATGCGGCGCAGCGGGTTTTAGACTGGCGGCCCGAAGTCAACCTGGCCGATGGCGTGCGGCGGACCGTCGAATACTTCCGCCTCGCCGCCGGCTGATGCTTCGCCGTCAGGTGCTCGAGCGCCTTCGAGGGCGATGGCGCGAGCCAGTCGGGCATAACGCAGTTCAAGGTCCTTGAAGCGCAGGTAGGCGCTCAGCGTCGTGAACACGAACGCGATGATCAACCCGTAGAGCATCAGGTCGGCGCCGCGGGCCACGCCGAGCCAGTGCGCCACCACGGTGGTGTCGTTGGGGCGCAGGATGGCATATCCGGCGGCGAACACGAACACTACATAGCCGACCTTGACCCACGCCCGGGACTGCGCTTTGGTTCGCGACCGCAGCAGGTACACCAGCAGCGCGATGACCGCGGCGATCAGCAACACCTGGATCCAGTTCATCGTCGCCTCCGTCGTCGCAGGAATCCGTCGAAGATGATGTTGACGCCATTGAGCAGCGGCTGCCCCTTGGCCTTCGAGTAGTCGGTGTAAAGCACCTCGACGGGCTCTTCGGCCACGCGCCAATGGTTCTCGTCGACCAGCGCGACGAACTCACTGGCGTGACTCATGCCGCTCATGGTGATGTCCAGCCCGTCGGCGACGGTCCTGTTGAACACCCGCAGCCCGTTGTTGGTGTCGGTCAGCCCGAGACGACGACCGCGCGGGCTGAGCCAGGCCGCGGTTTGCAGCACGATGCGCTTGAGCAGCGGCGGCTTGCTGAGTGCCGCCCGGCCGAAACGGGTTCCGATCACCACGTCGGCTTCACCCGCAGTCAACCGATCGACCATGGCGACGACGTCTTTGACGCGGTGCTGACCGTCTCCGTCGAAGGTGACGAAGACCTGGGCTCCGGGTTGCCGGCGGGCGTATTCGACGCCGGTCTGGATGGCAGCACCTTGCCCCAGATTGACCGGGTGACGCACTAGGTGCGCCCCGGCCCGCAGCGCGATTTCGCCGGTGTCGTCGCTACTGCCGTCGTCGACGCAAACGACGTGATCGAAGACCGAGCGCACGTCGGCGACGACCTCGCCGATGACGCCGGCTTCATTGAAGGCTGGAATGACGATCCACACGTCGGGATATTGCATGGCGATTCCCACAAATTACACGCTGGTCAGGTGCGCGGACGTGCCAGCGCGGCCAGATGCACAGCGATTCCTACGAGCGGGCCGCACAGCAGGCCGATCACCGTGCGGGTCTGCAGCGGCAACGGCAACAGCAGCAACGACGTCGCGGCCACCGTCGCGCTCACCC
>NZ_JBARMY010000516.1:0-5557 GCF_049802695.1 Mycobacterium sp. | reverse complement strand
CGGCCGCCCACGCCAGGTCGGCGACGGCGCGGTCCGAGACGACAAAGTGAGTGGGCGTCCCGTCGGGATGAAATTGTTCGCGCAGGTGTAGGTAGGCGCCGTCGAAGTCGCCGGCGGCGATCGCGTTCCACCCGGCGGCCCGCGTCAGTGCCGCCCGGGTGGGAGATGACGTCGCGCTGGTGGCGTTCGCACCGGCAGCGCGGAGTGCCTGCGCGGCTGCCTCGATGTCACCGCGGTAGGCCAGCAGTTGTGCTCGACAGGTTGTGGTTTCGCCGTCAAGCAATTTGAGCTCGTGGATGGCGCACAGATCGGCCGCGGCGTCGAGTAGTTCGTCGAGCTGGTCCCAGCGCCCGCTGTCGAGCAGGGCCCACGCCAACGGGGCGATGGCGTAGGTGAAGCCGCGCAGCCCTCCGGAGGCTTTCAGGGAGTCGACTGCCTCAGTGAGTAGTTGTGCCGCCAGTGCGGTTTCCTCGGTCACCGCGGCCATCACGCCGACCACGAGATGCCGAAAGGGTTCCAGAGCCGAGGACTGCGGGGTGAGCCAGCGCTTGTCGAATCCGGTGGGGCGGGTGTTGGAGGCCGCGGTAGCGGCGTACATGCCTATGTAGGCGCGTTGCAGGGCGGTGGCGCCCAGCGGGAATGTGAGGAAATCGTCGGAGGGCATTCCGTTGGCGCTGTCGTCGGTGTCGCGCACGCGGTCGAGCCATCCTGGTAGTGCCCTGCGGTGGGTGATGTCTCCGGAGTAGTACGACGCCGAGGCGCCCAGGTAGGTCAAGGCCAGCGCAAGTCGACCGATGGGCGGTGTTGCGTGGTCGAGGCAGCGGCGGACCAGGTCGAAAGCCTCGATTGGCTGCGCCGATTGCAGTTGAATCGAAGCTCGGGTCAGCGACGCATGTCCGATGATGTCGGTGTCGGCGGCCAACAGAGACGCGTGCTGGCTGAGAATGAGCGCCCACGCCGGGTCGCCGCCGAAGTTCGCTGCGGCTGCCGCCTCAGCGTATCGACGCGCGGCGTCATCAGGATGGGGGCTTAATTCGGCGGCCCGGTGCATCGCCCGGGCCACCTGTAGATAGCCGCCGCGACGCTGGGAGAGGTGCGCTGACTGCTCCAGAGCCGCCGCAATGGTCTCGTCCGGGACTGACGCTGCGGCGGCTAAATGCCAAGCGCGGCAAGAGGTGTCGAGCAATGGTGACTCGGCCAGCGCCAGGTGTGCCTCGCGTTGCTGGGTCAGGCTGGCTTCGGTGTAGGCCAAGGTGCGTAGCAGTGGATGGCAAAACGTGATCCGCCTGTCGGTAGTGAAGCTCACCAGGCCGGCGGTCTGCGCCGACTGCCACCGCGAGAAATCGGTGTTATAGCCGGCGGCTTGGGTGATGGTGTCGATCGTTTCGTAGCCGGCACCTGCCGCGGCGTAGAGCAAGAGCTTGCGGGTGTCGGTGCCGAGGGCGGCTAATTGCAGCGAAAACATTGAATGCGCGCCGCTATAGCCGGGCATGGTGTTTGCGCGGAACGCGGTGGCCCCGGTGCGGCCGTATACGCGCGCGATTTCGATCAAAGCCAGTGGGTTGCCCCCGGACCAGCGAATGATCTCGCCGCGAACGCTGGGGTGCGGGGGCGGAGATTGAGCCTCAAGCAGATCGCTGGCGTCGCGGTCGGTCAGCGGCGGCACTTCAAGGACCGCGGTCGACGCGTCGATTCCTGGCAGCGTGTCTCGACGGCGCGCGGTCATCAGCGCTGACACCGGGGCGTCGACTAGCCAGCGAACGGCAGCGGTAAGCACCTCGCGCGAGTCGCGGTCCACCGCGTCGATGTCGTCGACGGCGAGTAGCAATGGCTGTTCGGCGGCGGCGGCCTTGAGCAAGGCCAGCAGTGCTTGACGGATGATCACCGGTCCGCGTGGCGCGGGTTGAGCGTTGACCCCTAGTACATCGAAGATCGTGTCGCGTAGTCCTGGGGCAAGCGCGTCGGCGAAATCGATTATCGGCCAGAGGAGTTCGGTCAGCGACGCATACTCTGGCAGCAGGTCGGGTTGGCTTCCGGCGCTGAACAGTACCCGGATGCCGTCTCGGGATGCGGCGCTGATGGCGTCGAGCAACAGTGTCGACTTACCGATTCCCGCCTCGCCGACCAGAAACAGCGCTCCCGGCGCCCCGCCGGTGCGCCGAGCGACGGCGGTGGTGAGGCGCCGCAGGTCGGAGCGTCCAACGAGGCGAAACGCGAGATGGGTGCCCGTGCTGGGTGTGGCGAGCGCCATGCGGCGTATTGTCCCATTATCGGTGCAGCGCCGTGCTGAGAAACCACACGCCTTGCGCCAGCGCCGCACGGGTGGGTGGGGTGTTGCTGAGCTGGCGCAGCGCTACGAAGTCATGGATGGTGCCTAAATAGCGGATCGAGGTGACCGGGACGCCGGCCGCGCGCAGTTTCGCGGCGAACGCCGCTCCTTCGTCGCGCACCACATCGGCTTCGGCGGTGATGACCATCGTCGGGGGTAGCCCGGCCAGCTCGTCGGTTGTGGCGTACCGCGGTGACACCGTGGCAACGCCGCCGTCATCATCGCAGTACTGATCCCAGTACCAGCGCAGTTCGTCACGGGTGAGCAGGAACCCTTCGGCGAAAATGTCGTACGACCCGCTGCTGCAGGACGCGTCGGTGGGCGGGTAGTAAAGCAGTTGGGCACGCAGGCGCGGGCCACCGCGAGACTTGGCCAGCAGGCACACGGCGATCGCGAGCGTCGCGCCCACGCAATCGCCCGCTATCGCAAGGTTTCTGGGGTCGATCCCGAGGTCGTCGGCGTGGCGGTACACCCAGGTCATTACCGCGTAGCATTCCTCGAGAGCCACCGGATATCGCGCCTCCGGGGTGCGCGTGTATTCGGGAACAATGAGGCATGCCCGGCAGTGCTGTGCCATCTCGTCGATGATGTGAGCGTGCGTATCGGCATCGCCGAACATCCACCGGCCCCCGTGCAGATACACCACGCCGGGCAGTCGACCGCTGAGTCCGCCGGGCCGGATCCGCCAGAACCCGGTCAATCCGCTCGGCCCGGCCGGGCAGGTGAGGAATTCGGCGTTGGTGTCTCTGACGGCGGTGCTATCTCGCTGAGCTTCCCGCAGCGCTGCGCGACCGTCGTGCGGGCCGAGTTGCTGCAGGGTCGGCGGCGTCGACATGGCGGCCAGCAGTTTGGTGATCGCGGGGTCCAACACCACCTCGCGCGGGGTCTCGTCCGTCGCGTCGCATCCGCGAGTCATCTGCTGCTCCGTTCGTGGCACTGCGCGCGGCGCCAATGGTGTGCTCGCCCGACCCTGCCGTTTACTCAACGGCATGATCCGCTGAGCCGTCATCAGTCGCTTGACTGATGCCCGGGTTTTGGTTGCGCCGGACAATCGGGGTGTCGATGAGCCGACGCGGGCACCATGCCAGGCGTGGCGGAAAGGGCGCAGCCCATGGAGTTCATTTTCAAAGACGAGGCGTTCAAGTTCGAGACGTTGCGCGCTGCCGGATTCGCCGGTGACGCCGGCGCCGATATCGGTGAAGTCATCGCAACGACGTCCCGGATCTCCGAAGGAGACGAAGAGGGATGGACGAACGAGTGGCGAGCAACCGCTGAGCGCATCGCCAAGCGTGGCGAGGACTCTCTTTCTTGCGGAGACACCGTCAGTGCGCGGGAGGCGTTCCTGCGGGCTTCTGCCTATTACCGGTCCGCGGAATTTTACTGCCGCGAAGATCCGCTTCACGATCCTCGGGTCCTCGAGCTATCTCGGTTGTCCAAACGGTATCTGGTGCAGGGCAGCAAGCTACTGGACGGCCCGTTCTCGGAAGTCCTGATTCCATTCGCGGATACAGACCTGCCGGGCTATCTGTACCTGGTCGACAACAGCGGGCAACCACGACCGACGGTGATCTACACAAACGGCTTCGATTCGACTGCGGAGGAAGGCTATTTCGTCATCGGTGCCGCCGCGTTGCGGCGCGGCTACAACTTCCTGGCTTACGACGGGCCCGGGCAAGGGGCGATGATCCGGGAACGCAATGTGCCCTACCGCGCCGATTGGGAAAATGTTCTCGGTCCCGTGGTCGATTTCGCGCTGACCACCCCAGAGATCGATGACAGCAAGATCATTCACTTCGGCTACAGCCTCGGTGGCTATCTGGTAGCGCGTTACGCCGCGCACGATCATCGGTCAGCGGCCATCGTCTGCAACGACGGCTTGACCACCTTCTACGCCTCCTACCCGCCGATTCCCAAGACGACGCTGAATTTGATCGAGCAGAACCGGGATGACGAAGCGCTGCCGCTGCTCGACGAAATGGCCCGGAATGACACGAATGCCCGCTGGGGTCTGCAAAATGGCGTCTGGGTGTATGGCGTCAGCTCCGCCGCGGACTACGTTCGCAAAACCGTGGACTACACCCTGAGCGAAGAGATGATTCGCAGTATCCAAACGCCTGTCCTCATTCTGGAAGGCGAAGATGACAAGGTCTTCGCGGGACAGGCTGCGGCCTTAGCGCAGCAACTGCAGGCACCACACAAACACGTCGTACTGCGCAGCGCCGACGGCGCAGGAGCGCATTGCCACGAAGGTGCAATGTATCAGCTTCATCAGACCGTCTTCAACTTCCTCGCATCGACGTTGGCGTGATTGGGGAACGCAAGTGTCTGGCTTGCTACAAGCCGCGCCGACATCCCGTCAGTTAGAAAGACAAGGCCGCCAATGAATTCCGCCGCCACCCAGCGCGACATCATCAACCCTGCCACCGGCGAGGTCATCGCAGCCGTACCCGAGCAGTTCGGCGACGAGGTCGACGTCGCGGTCGGCAAGGCGCGGGCGGCGTTCGATAGCGGACCGTGGCCGCAGCTACCGCGAACGGCACGTGCCAGGTTGCTGCTGCGTATCGCTGACGCCGTCGAAGCGGGGGCCGAACAGCTGTACCAACTGGAGGCGCGCAACAACGGCCGGCCGATCACCGAGACCAGGGCCCAGTTGTCGCGCGTACCGGAATGGTTTCGCTATAACGCGGGGCTACTGGCCGCGCAACGCCTGGCGGTACTGCCCGGAGACGGACCGTATCTGACTTACCAGCAGCGCCTGCCGCTCGGCGTATGCGGCATCATCACGCCGTTCAATCATCCGATGCTCATCCTCGCCCGCAGCTTGGCCCCTGCTCTGGCCAACGGCAACACCGTCGTTGTCAAACCATCGGAGATGACGCCGCTGACCACGTTGGCCTTAGCCGACCTCCTGACACAGGCAGGTCTGCCCGACGGTGTCGTCACCGTCGTCACTGGTGGGCCAGACGCCGGGAAGCGGATGACAGCTCACCCCGACGTCGCGAAGATCACGCTGACCGGCGGCACCGAGGCCGGCCGGGCGGCGGCGGTCGCAGCAGCGCCGCGATTCGCCCGCGTCACCGCCGAACTGGGCGGCAAGACGCCGATCGTGGTCTTCGACGACATCGACCCGACCGTAGCGGCAGAAGGAGCAGCATTCGCGGCGTTTGTGGCCGCCGGCCAATCCTGCGTTGCCGGTTCGCGATTCCTGGTACAGCGCGGCGCCTATGA
>NZ_JBARMY010000515.1:0-12681 GCF_049802695.1 Mycobacterium sp. | reverse complement strand
GTGTAGGTGATGCCGTCGTCGGTGGCGACGTACCCGCCGTCGTTGGCTTTCGAGGCCGGCAGAATCAGCTTCGCACCGTCGCGTACCCGAACCCCGCGGTACTGGTACTGACCGGCCGGAGTCTTGCAGATCGCCACCCGTGAGCTCTCGGTGCTGCCGAACGCGACTGCCGTATCCGGCGTGGCACACCGCGCCGTCGAGTCGACGTAACCCTGGCTGTCCGCATTGGGGCCCGCAGCAGCCAACGGCGCGCAGACGGCGAGCAGCACCCAGCACGCCGCCGCGGCGGCGCTCGACCGGGAGATCGCGAGTTTGGCGGAGTGCATCAGTTTCCACGAGAGCACGGTTCGGCCGGGCTGTCTTGCGCCGACAAGCGTCGACGCCGAAAGTCAACGGAATCGTTAGTCCGTCGAAACACCGCGGTGATCGCAAGCGCGGCGAAGCCGGGCGCAGCGGGTCGCCGCCGAAACGTGATCGCGAGGGCACGGCAGTCGGCGGAAAGCTACAGCCAGGTGTCCTGCGTCGTCGTCGTCAGGAACGCCTCGAGGTCGTCACGCCACTGTGCCGGTGTGGTTTTGTCGGGCTCGATGCCGGTGTAGTCGCCGCGGTAGAACAGCAGCGGCCGCGGTTTGATCTTCGGCACTTCGGACAGCGACTGCACCGCACCGATGACCAGGAAATGATCGCCGCCGTCGTGCACCGAGGCCACCGAGCAGTCGATATAGGACAGTGACCCGTCGATGACCGGGGCCCCCGAGGGCGAGGGGCTCCAATCGATGCCGGCGAACTTGTCGGGTTCCCTCGAGCCGAATCGCGCCGAAACGTGTTTTTGCGCCTCGGTCAGCACGTTGACGCAGAACTTGCCGCTGGCTTCAATCGCCTGCCACGACCGCGAAACCTTGGTCGGACAGAACAACACCAGTGGCGGCTCGAGCGACAACGCCGCGAACGACTGGCAGGCGAAGCCCACCGGGACATCGCCGTGCACGGTGGTGATGATGGTGATCCCGGTGCAGAACTGACCCAGCACGTTGCGGAACGTGCGCGCGTCGATCGGCTCCGACATAGCTCCGCCGCGGCTAGCCGCGAAAACCCACCGTGAAGTCGTGACCCCACAGACTCACGGCGGTGCTCTCCCGGGAGACCCAATCAACGTCGTCGACCTGCCGCCCCTCGCAACCGAATTCGACGTCGAAGCCGCCGGGTGTCTTCATGTAGAAGGACAGCATGAGGTCGTTGACGTGGCGACCCAGCGTCGCCGACATAGGCACCTTTCGGCGCAACGCGCGGTCCAGGCCCAAGCCCACGTCGTCGGCCTGCCCGACCTCGATCATCAGGTGCACGATACCGCTGGGCGTCGGTGCCGGCATGAAGGCCAAGCTGTGATGCCGCGGGTTGCACCCGAAGAACCGCAGCCACGCCGGCGCCCCGTCGGCCGGTCGACCCACCAACTGCGGCGGCAACCGCATCGAGTCGCGCAGCTTGAATCCGAGCACATCCCGGTAGAAGTGCAGTGACTCCTCATCATCGCGGGTGGACAACACCACGTGGCCCAAGCCTTGATCACCGGTGACGAACTTGTGCCCGTATGGGCTGACGACGCGGCGGTGTTCCAGCGCAGCGCCATGGAAGACCTCCACGCAGTTTCCCGACGGGTCGGAGAACCGAACCATCTCGTCGACCCGCCGATCCGCCAACTCGGCTGCGGTGGCCTCCTTGTATGCCGTTCCCTGCACTTCGAGTCGATTCCGAATTTCCTGCAGCCCTTCGGCATTCGCACATTCCCAACCGACCTCGGCGAGCCTGTCGTGCTCGCCCGGCACAATCACCAGCCGAGCCGGGAAGTCATCCATCCGCAGATACAGCGCTCCCTCGGTTGCACCCTTGCCCTCGACCATGCCGAGGACTTTGAGCCCGAATTCGCGCCACGCGGCCACGTCGGTGGCCTCGATGCGGAGGTAGCCCAGCGAACGAATGGTCATTACGCACCTCCCAGGAAATCGATGGTCAATCGATTGAATTCGTCGAACTTCTCCACCTGCGCCCAGTGTCCACACTGCCCGAATACATGCAGCTGTGCGCGTGGAATGGTCTTCAGTGCGACCAGCGCGCCGTCCAGCGGGTTGACCCGATCCTCACGGCCCCAAATGAGCAGTATCGGCTGCCGCAGCCGGTACACCTCACGCCACATCATGCCGGCCTCGAAATCTGCCGCTGAGAACGACTTTCCCATCGCGATGGTCGCCGCGATCGATTCCGATGTGCTGGCCAACGCAAAACGCTGGTCCACCAGTTCCGGCGTGATCAGCTTCTGGTCGTAGACCATCACCCGCAGGAACGCCTCAAGGTTCTCCCGCGTGGGCTGCATGGAGAACCGCCCGAGCCGCTTGACCCCCTCGGTGGGGTCAGCCGCGAACAGGTTGACGCTCAATCCGCCCGGACCCATCAGCACCAGCCGCCCGGCCCGGTCGGGGTAGTCCAGCGCGAATCGCACCGCGGTGCCGCCACCCAAAGAGTTGCCCACCAACGGGACGCGGCTCAGATCCAGCTGGTCGAACAGACCTTTCAAAGCTGTTGCAGCGTAACGGTTGAATTGTCCATGTTCGGTGCGCTTGTCGGAGTGGCCGTAGCCGGGCTGGTCGACAGCCAGCACATGGAAGCGCTCGGCGAGCACAGCGATGTTGCGGGAGAAGTTCGTCCAACTCGACGCGCCCGGACCGCCGCCGTGCAGCAGCACGAGGGTCTGCGAGTTGCCGACGCCGGCCTCGTGATAGTGCAGTTTGAGCGGACCGTCGACGTCAACCTCCGCGTAGCGGGATGTCGACTCGAAAGTCAACTCTTGTGTAGCGGTCACCTAGCGCCGCTCCTCAGACCATCGTGTCGCCGGGGGGCAACCCGAACTCGTGATTCCCGAAGATCACGTACGCGCGCTCGGGGTCGTTGGCCGCGTGCCCCCGGCCGGCATGCGCATCGCGCCAGAAGCGTTGCACCGGCGCGTCATTGTTGAGCGCCGTGGCGCCCGAGGCCTCGAACAAACGGTCAATCGAGCCGATGGACCGCCCGGTGGCACGGACCTGGTCGCGTCGTGCGCGGGCGCGCAGGTCGAAGGGAATCTCCTTGCCGGCGGCCAGCAATGAGTACTCGTCACTGACGTTGCCGATCAGCTGGCGCCACGCCGCGTCGATGTCGCTGGCCGCCTCGGCGATCCGGACTTTGGCGAACGGGTCATCTTTGGCTTTCTCGCCGGCGAACGCCGCCCGCACCCGCTTGCCCTGATGCTCGACGTGCGCCTGGTAGGCGCCGTAGGCCATGCCGACGATAGGCGCCGAGATGGTTGTGGGATGCATTGTGCCCCAGGGCATCTTGTAAACCGGGGCGGTGTTCGTCTGAAACCCTCCGGCGGTCCCGTCGTTCATCGACTTGTAGGACAAGAACCTGTGCCGCGGCACGAACACGTCCTTGACGACGACGGTATTGCTGCCGGTACCGCGCAGGCCGACCACATGCCAGACGTCGTCGATGCGGTACTCGCTGCGAGGGATCAGGAAGCTACCGAAGTCGACGGGTCGGCCGTCCTTGATCACTGGGCCTCCCAGGAAAGCCCAGGTGGCGTGGTCGCAGCCGGACGACCAGTTCCACGCACCGTTGACCAGGTAGCCGCCGTCGGTCACGACGCCCGCACCCATTGGCGCGTATGACGAGGAGACCCGCACCGTCGGGTCCTCGCCCCAGACTTCCTCTTGTGCTTGCTGATCGAACAGCGCCAGATGCCAATTGTGCACGCCGATGATCGAACTGACCCAGCCGGTGGATCCGCACGCACTGGCCAACCGGCGCACCGCCTCGTAGAACAGCGTGGGATCACACTGCAAGCCACCCCACTGCTCCGGCTGTAGCAGCGTGAAGAAACCGACCTGGTCGAGCGCTTTGACCGTCTCCTCGGGCAGCCGCCGCAGATCCTCGGTCGATTGGGCGCGCTCCCGCAGTTGTGGGAGCAGATCGTCGATACCGGCTAGGACCGACTGCGCGTCACGCTGTTGAATGGACGTCACTGTTCCTCCAGAAGTGCGGGCTTAACAAACGAGACTAGAACACGTTCCGATTTGTGTCGAGCAGCGTATTCCTGCACCTGGTAGCGCTGCGAAGTCGTTTTTCTGTAACCTGTTCTAGTTGTGACAGTAGAGAGGGTCTGGTGGTGACCGACGTCGTTCCCGACGAACCGCTCGGCAGCCATGTACTCGAACTGGAAGTCGCCGACGTCATCGTCGAAACCGACGACGCGCGGTCGCTGGTGTTTCGCGTGCCGGAAGGCGCACAGGTACCGGCGGACCGGCTGCGCTACGCGCCCGGGCAGTTCCTGACGCTGCGCGTTCCCAGCGACCGGACCGGCTCGGTAGCACGCTGCTATTCGCTGTGCAGCTCGCCGTTCACCGACGACGCGCTGACCGTCACCGTCAAGCGGACCGCCGACGGGTACGCGTCGAGGTGGCTGTGCGACAACGCCCATCCCGGCATGCGGATCCACGTGCTCCCGCCGTCGGGTGCTTTCGTGCCCAAGACACTCGACGACGACTTCCTGCTGCTGGCCGCCGGCAGCGGAATCACCCCGATCATGTCGATCTGCAAGTCTGCGCTGGCCCAGGGCAGCGGGCACGTCGTTTTGGTCTACGCCAACCGCGACGACCGTTCGGTGATTTTCGGTGAAGCCCTGCGCGAGCTGGCTGCCAAGTTTCCCGACCGGCTGACCGTCATGCACTGGCTGGAGTCACTGCAGGGACTGCCGAGCGCGGCCGCGCTGACGAAACTGGCCGCTCCCTACACCGATCGGCACGCCTTCATCTGCGGACCCGGGCCGTTCATGCAATCTGTGCGGGACGCCCTGGAAGCACTGCGCGTGCCGAGTGAGCAGATACACATCGAGGTTTTCCGGTCGCTGGACACCGATCCGTTCGCCGCGGTCAAGCTCGAAGCAGACGAAGGTGCCGAGCCGCCGGCCACTGCGGTGGTAGAGCTCGACGGAGAAATCCACACGGTGTCCTGGCCGCGTGGCGCCAAACTGCTCGACGTGCTGCTCGACCGCGGGCTGGACGCACCGTTTTCCTGCCGGGAGGGCCACTGCGGCGCCTGCGCCTGCACCTTGCGGAAAGGCAAGGTGCACATGGAGGTCAATGACGTGCTCGAGCAGCAGGATCTCGACGAAGGCCTGATCCTGGCCTGCCAGTCGCACCCGCAGACCGATTCCGTCGAAGTGACCTACGACGAGTAACCGCGACGTTCGGTTCTGCCGAGGTCGGCTGGTAATAACCATCTCCCCACGGGAGTTCGTATCCCTAACGAGAGACCCTTCGGGATGGGGTGACAGCAACCCCGCCTTGGGGAGGACGCGGTAGAGGAACGCGGCGTCGCAGGTTTCGTGGCGTTAAGTGGCGCACTGAACGCTAGGGGAGGTAGGCCGCGCTCCCGCCAACCATTAGGTTCAGGCCGTGGGCCGTCGGGTCGTCGTAGTGGGTGCAGGGATCGCAGGGCTGGCGACCGCTGTCGGACTGCAGCGGCGCGGGTGTGAAGTCACCGTCGTCGAGGCGCGCACCGACACCTCAACAGGGGCTGGGATCAGCATCTGGCCCAACGCCCTGGCCGCCCTCGACTGCATCGGTCTAGGGGACGCGGTCCGAGAAGCCGGTGGCCGAATCACCGCCGGTGCATTGCGCTGGCAGGACGGCTCCTGGTTGCGCCGCCCAGCCGCCGAGCGCTTCGTCAAGGCACTGGGCGAACCGCTGGCCGTGGTGCAGCGCTCGGCGCTGCGCGACATTCTCACCGACGCGCTGCCGGCAGGCACGGTCGAATATGAGCTGGCCGTTAGCGGACTGGTCAGCACCGCCGACGGCGTACGCGCGCGCCTATCAGATGCCACGGTGCGCATCGCGGACGCGGTCATCGGCGCCGACGGCACCCACTCGGTAGTGGCGCGCCACCTCAACGGCCCGTTGACCGACCGCTACGCCGGCTACACCGCATGGCGCGGAATCGCCGGCTATGCCATGGATTCGGAGCTGGCCGGCGAGACGTTTGGACCTTCCGCCGAAACCGGCCACGTGCCCATGGGGGCCAACTTGACGTATTGGTTCACGACCGAACGCGCGCCCGAGGGCAGCCGGTCGCCCCAAGGCGAGTTGCCCTACCTGCAGGCCAAGCTCGCGGACTGGGCCGAACCCATCCCGAGCATCCTCGCGGCAACGGCGGCCGCCGACGTGTTACGCGACGACCTTTATGACCGCACCCCCGCCCAGCATTGGGCACGCGGACCGGTCGTGCTGGTCGGTGACGCCGCCCATCCAATGCGCCCACATCTCGGCCAGGGCGGCTGCCAGGCGCTAGAAGACGCCGCGATACTGGCCGCATTCGTCGATCAAACCTTCGACCTAACAACAGCTTTTGCCAGGTTTGCCGCCTTCCGTCGTCCTCGGATCAAGTCACTGGTACGCGAGTCGGCGTTGATCGGTAAGGTCGTGCACCTGCGTTCGGCGTTCTTCAGCGCCGCAGCCACCCGCGCGACCGTGTTGATTCCGGAGGCACTGCTGACCTGGCACATGGCATCGGTGGCGGCGCGGTCGGCGTTCACGTTGCCGGCGGGCGGTGGCACCGGCGGTCGGTGACCCTCAAGTGACGAAACTTGTGCAGCACCAGCGCCGCTACACCGTCGCGCAGATTGCCGCCGAGTTCGATGTCACCCGGCCCACCATCTACCGGCACCTGTCGGCGGTCGTCGCCGCGACAACGGCCCGCTGAGCGGCGGTAACGTGATCATGGCCCCAGCGTGGGGAAAGCGCGACCGAACAGAAAAAGCTCAAGACAATGTCTCCTCGTCTGTTGGCCATGATCACCGGCGGCTCGTCCGGGATCGGGTTCGAACTCGCCAAGCAATTCGCGATTCACGACTACGACGTCGCGGTATCCGGACACAGCACCCGCGTATTCGACTCCGCAGACACGCTGCGCGGCATGGGTGTCGAGGCTTATCCGCACCAGGCCGATGCCGGCAACTACGACGGCGTGGAAAGCTTCTGGCGCTTCGTCACCGACCTCGGCCGCCCGGTCGAAGCCGCGGCGCTCAACGTCGGTATCGGCTTGGGCGGGGCGTTCCTCGACACCGACCTCGACGACGAACTGCGACTGATCGCCGTCAACGTCACCGGCACCGTCCACATGGCCAAACGAGTGGTCCAGCACATGGTGCCCCACGGACGCGGCCGGATCCTGATCGTCAGCTCACTTTCGGCGACCACCCCGACGCCGTACGAAACGGTGTACGGCCCCTCGAAAGCGTTCGGATTCTCCTTCGCCGAATCACTGCGGGAGGAACTGCGCGAGACCGGGGTCACCGTAACCGCGCTGCTACCCGGCGCCACCGACAGCGATTTCCACGCCAACGCCGGTATGGGCAACACCCGATTCGGCGACAACAGCTGGAAGAACGACAAACAACTGGTCGCCGCCCAGGGCTACGAGGCCCTCGTCAACGATCTCGACCACGTCGTGGGCGGGGACGAGCAGACCAAACAACAAGCCCTCGATAACCGCACCACCCCCGAGCCTGTTAAAGCCGCCCGCCAGGGCGAGCTGGCCCGCCCCCACTGAACCCCGGGCCGCCGGTTGTCTCGAATCTCTACAAACGCGACATGGGCGCCAAGATTTGTCAGCTTTCGACTTCGAGCGAGAAGTGGTGGGCTGAGATCCTCAGGCGATTTCGCATGTACAGCCGATGTGCCGCCGCCCGATCGCTTCCAACGCCCGAATCCAGGTGGACTCCTTCACACTGGCGACGCTTGGCATCAGCGATCACCCACTGCAGAAGTTTGTCGGCATATCCATGGCCACGGGCTGTCTCCAGCGTGCTCACATCATCGACGTACATATAGTGCCCCCAGGCCGTTGACCACAGCTCTCGGAAACCGATCACCGATACCGCCGCATCCAAGGAATGCTCGAACGCGCCGGCTAGCCGATAGCCAGTCGGCCGCAAATGTGTGTCAACGAAGTTGATGACAGCGCCGGCGGTCTTCCAGCGAGGCCTGAGCAGAAGCATTGCCTCCGCAGCTTGGGCGGTCTGGCCCTTTCATAACTTCCCGTACCTGAACCACGGCTTGGAGTCCATCACGCGAGACACGAACTGATCAACTTCGTTTCTCTTCACAAACGAGACCCGGTAGGGGACCGTACGGCGGCAACCGAGAGGCCCCGCGCGCCGACTTTGCAAGGATGAACTTCTTGCCCGCTTTCCGACTGAAGGGACCGCTGCGGTGAAGCAACGGTTGATGACCGGGCATGGTGGTTTGGGCTGAGCCGATCGGGTCGATTCAGCCGAAGCGTCGCGATGCCGTCACTGACGCCGACCGCGACATCATCAATCACCTCGGCAGTCATGCCGGACGCCGTCGCTGATACCCCGCGATCGGTGTCCGAGGGAGTCTCCTGGGACATGACTTACAGGACATCAAAAAACGACACCTACAGACAATGGGCATATCGATCACACCATCGCGCCGGCTGGTCGGTACGCTTACACGGCGTGGCATCGTTGGCGGACAGGCGACGGATCGTCGACACTGTGTTTGGCGCGATGGCTGCAGAGGTGCTGTTTGCCGCCGCTCGACTCGGCGTGGCCGACCTCATCGGTGAAAGTGAATCCGCGGCCGTCGAGCTGGCTGCCCAGTACAACGCCGACAGCACGTCGTTCACCCGATTGTTGCGGACAATGGCCTCGATGGGCCTGCTCACCGAACCCAGCCCAGGCCGGTTTCGACTCACTGAATCGGGCGGCTTGCTGCGGAGCGACCGCGCCGACTCACTGCGTGCATTCGTCCGAATGTTCGGCGACCCTGCGATGCTGGCCGCGTGGCGCGAACTCGAAACCGCCGTGCGCACCGGTCAGACAACGTTCGATAAACTCTACGGCACAAGCTTTTTCGACTATCTGGCACAAAGACCCGAATTGTCCGCCCAGTTCAACGCCGCCATGCGGCAGACCACCGTGGCCGCGGCCCAGCAGCTCCCGGACAGCTATGACTTCAACCGCTTTCACACTGTTGTCGACATCGGCGGCGGAGACGGCACGCTTCTGGCCGCGGTGCTCAAAGCAAACCCCGCGCTGCAGGGAATTCTGTTCGACACCGCCGAAGGCCTCGCGCAATCCGACGAGACATTCGTCGCCGCCGCAGTTGGCGACCGAGCCACAAGAGTCGTCGGCGACTTCTTTCACTCTGCACCGCCCGGGGCAGACCTTTACCTGCTCAAAAGCGTCATCCACGACTGGGATGACGAGCGGTGTGCCACCATCCTCGGCCACGTGCGACGGGTCATTCCCGGTGACGGCCGGCTGCTGATCATTGAATTCGTCCTTTCGCCCGTTGTCGACGGTGCGATGCCGTTGATGACCTACCTCAACGACCTCAACATGCTGGTGAATGTTGGCGGCCGTGAACGCACACGGGAAGAGTTCCAACACTTGTGCGCAACCACCGGCTTCCGCCTCGGCAGCGTGACACCCCTTTCCCCACCGTTTTCGCTGCTGGAGGCGTTCCCGGTTGGTTGAGTCTCGCCTCGAGCCCGAACGGTTGCTGCGTGCGCATCCGGCCGGACATGGCCCTGATCGCCCGGCAGGTGCAGTCCAGAATCGGTCACGCGCAAGTCTTGTCCGCGCCGCCGCATCGTCCCGTACCGACCGCGATCCATGCTGCCAGGCGCGGTTATCGACATCCCACTCGTCGGGTAGCACATCATCTGAGTGACCGGACGCGGCGACGTACGATCACGTGCAGGACTACTTGCCGGAAAGAGGACGACTCATGCCGGAGTTCACGGTGGGTGACCATGTCAGCTTCAACTCCGAAGCCGGTCGGGTCTCCGGAAAGATCATCAGGAAGCACACCAAGGACGTCGACCACAAGGGGCACACCCGGCACTGCTCGCCCGAGGATCCGCAATTCGAGATCAAGAGCGACAAGACCCAGCACGTCGCGATGCATAAGGCAGACGCGCTCACCAAGATCGACTGACCGCGACGTGGCTGACCTACCCGGCCCCGAGCACCGACAGTCACAGCGGCCGACGTGCACTGCCCATGGTGTCGTCCACACGATTGGGCACTCGACGCGCAGGTTCGAAGACGTGCTGTCCATGCTTCGCGCGCACCGCATCACCACGCTGGTCGACGTGCGCTCGTTTCCCTCATCCCGCAAGCACCCGCAGTGGAACCAGGCGGCCATCATCGACGCGCTCCCATCGGACATCACGTACCGCTGGATCCGCGAACTCGGCGGACGGCGACACATGCCCGCGGGCAGTCCGAGCGTCAACGACGCCTGGGAGGTCAAGGCCTTCCGCGACTACGCCGACTACATGGCAAGCGACGCTTTCCGTGCGGGACGAGATGAACTGATCACGCTCGCGAAACGGGAACGCGCGGTGATCATGTGCAGCGAAGCAGTGCCGTGGCGGTGCCACCGTCGACTGGTCACCGACGCACTCCTTGTCGCGGACATCGAGGTCGTGCACATCATGTCAACCACGGCGACCAGAGCGGGCACCCTGACACCGTTCGCCCGGGTACGGCACGCGACGATCACCTACCCGAAACACCAACCCGGGGACGTCATCGACCGCGTCCGACGGGCCGTCTGCGACATCCCTCCCGGCCGGGTTGCCTCCTACGGCGACATCGGCGCCACGATCGGCGTCGACTCCCGGCAGGTCGGCCGGGCGATGAGCCAACTCGAGGACGATATTCCGTGGTGGCGGGTCGTGTACGCCGACGGAACGCCCGCGACCTGCCACCACCGCACCGCCGCCGGGCTGCTGGCCGACGAACAGATCCCGATGGCGGGATCGAAGGTCGACATGCGGCGAGCACGCTGACGCTCGCACCCGCCCGTGGTGGTAGCCAACGCGGTAGCCACCGCCGACATGCGACCGGCATGCGGCTGGGCAGTAATGATCCGCGCCGACTTGCACATCCAGTTCCCGCCTGGCCAAGCTAGGCGACTGATCGGTCGGGGCCAAGTCGTACAGCCGGGACGAGAGGTTCGGTTTCGGTTCCGGCCGGCAGCGACGCAAACTCAACGGCGACGGCGGCATGGAAGCACTGCGCATCCGCAAACGATGACTGTCACCCCCGCTCGCTGGGCGGGGTTCCCGAAAGGAGCCCCGACTAGCGCGGCAGCCCGAGCAGCCGTTCGGCGGCCACCGTCAGCAGGATCTGCTCGGTGCCACCGGCGATGGTCAGACAGCGGGTGTTGAGAAAGTCGTGCACCAGCTCGTCCTCGACGGCGCCGGCGCCGTCGGAGATGTCCATCCGGTACTCGGCCAGGGCCTGTCGGTAGCGCACACCGATCAACTTGCGCACGCTGGATTCCGCGCCAGGGTCCTTGCCGCCGACAGCCAGCTGAGCGACACGCTGGTCGAGTAGCGCCCCGGTTTGCGCGGTGACGATCAACTCCGCCAGTCGGTCCTGTTGCGCGACGTCGAGTTCGAGGTCGACCGCCGCGGCGAGCAACTCCTCCATCGGATTGCCCAACGCGGTGCCGGCGGCCATCGCCACCCGCTCATTGGCCAGCGTGGTGCGGGCCAGCCGCCAGCCGTCGTTGACCGCGCCGACTACCAGGTCGTCGGGCACGAACACCTCTTCGAGAAACACCTCGTTGAACAGCGCATCGCCGGTGATCTCGCGCAGTGGCCGGATCAAAAGCCCCGGTGAGCTCATGTCGACGAGGAAGTAGCTGATGCCTTTGTGTTTTGGCGCTCCCGGGTCCGTCCTGGCCAGACACACCCCCCACTGCGCCTTGTGCGCCGACGAAGTCCACACCTTCTGTCCGGTCAGCTGCCAGCCGCCGTCGACGCGCACCGCTCTGGTGCGCAGCGACGCCAGATCCGAACCGGCTCCCGGCTCGGAGAACAGCTGGCACCAGAAGATGTCGCCGCGCAACGTCGCTGGAATGAAGCGCTGCACCTGTTCGGGCGTGCCGTGCTCGAGGATTGTCGGCGCGGCCCACCAACCGATCACCAGGTCAGGCCGCTTCACACCGGCCGCGGACATCACCTGATCGATCAGCAGCTGTTCCGCCGGCGCGGCACCGCGCCCGTAGGGCGGCGGCCAGTGCGGCGCCAGCAGTCCCGCCCCCGCCAGTGCCGCCTGTTGTTCCTCCTGGGGCAGCACCGCGATCTCGGCGACCGCTGCGGCGATCAGCGGCCGTTGATCAGCCACGTCGTCCAAGTCGATGTCCAGACTGCGACGGACACCGGCGCGGGTCAGCGCTGCAGTGCGCCGCAACCAGCGCGGCGCCCCACCAAGGAACTGTCCGATGCCGTAGGCCCGGCGCAAATAGAGGTGAGCGTCGTGCTCCCAGGTGATGCCAATGCCGCCGAGCACCTGAATGCAGTCCTTGACGTTGGCCTTGGCCGCCTCGATGCCGATGCTCGCGGCAATCGCCGCGGCGACCGATAACTGGCGTTCGTCCGGGTCCGCGGCGGCGCGGGCAGCATCGGCGGCCACGACCGCCGCCTGCTCGGCCCGGCACAACATCTCCGCGCAGATGTGCTTGACCGCCTGGAAGCTGCCGATCGGTCGACCGAACTGCTCGCGGACTTTGGCGTAGGCGACGGCGGTGTCCAGCGCCCACCGACTGACAC
>NZ_JBARMY010000514.1:0-7383 GCF_049802695.1 Mycobacterium sp. | reverse complement strand
GTGCGGTCCCAGGTTGCAGTGCCGGGATGTCGGTGCGCCCAGCTGCGATGTCTTCGGCGACCGGCAGTTTCACCGGATGGTCGTCGGTCGCGGCGGCGACGTCATCGGCGCGCACCGCGTAGCCGTCCATCGCGGAGTTGTCAAAGACCGGCAGCGACACCGGGGCGGTCACGTCGTCAGCGAGAACCAGGCCGGCCGCCTCGGCCAACCGGACCGGCGCGGCGGGACGGGCAGCGATCAGAGCCGCGACGACGCGCCGGTGCTCGTCGACCGAACGTAACGGCATCAGACCGGAAAGGTGACGCCGGTGAGCTCTTCGGAGACCGTCCAGAGCCGACCGGCCACGTCCTCGTCATGGGACTGCGCGCTGGAGTTCACGACTTTCGGATGCCCGCGCTGTTCGCCGATTCCGTCCGGTCCGTAGTACTGGCCGCCCTCGACGCCGGGGTCGGTGGCGGCCCGCAGCGTGGGCAGCGCACCCATCGCCGCGCTCTGGAATACCAGCGGACTCAGCACCGAGATCGCGGGCTTGAAGAGGACCGGCAGGTTGCGGGTGAGCTCGGTGCTCGACCCGCCGGGGTGCGCGGCGACGGCCACGGTCGGCGCGGTTTTGGCCGCCAGCCGGCGCTGCAGCTCGTAGGTGAACAGCAGGTTGGCCAACTTCGCCTGGCCGTAGGCGCCGATCCGGTCGTATCGGCGTTCCCACTGCAGATCGTCGAAGTGAATGGTCGCGCGGATCCGGTGGCCGACGCTGCTGACCGTCACCACCCGTGAGCCCCGGACCGGTAACAGGTGGTCGAGCACCAGGCCGGTCAGCGCGAAGTGGCCGAGATGGTTGGTGCCGAACTGCAACTCGAACCCGTCTTCGGTGCGCTGCTTGGGGGTCCACATCACCCCGGCGTTGTTGATCAACAGGTCGATGCGCCGGTACTTCGAGCGCAGCGCGTCGGCGGCGCGGCGCACCGAAGCCAGTGAGCCCAAGTTGAGCTCCTGCAGCGTCACGTCCGCTTTCGGGCTGGCGGCGACGATGCGGGCCAGTGCGGCGTTGCCCTTTTCGGGATTGCGGACCGCCAGCACCACGTGCGCCCCGGCGCGTGCCAGCACTGCTGCGGCTTCGTAGCCGATACCGGTGTTGGAGCCGGTGACAATGGCGACCCGGCCGCTTTGGTCCGGCACGTCGGCCGCTGTCCATTTGCCGTTACCGCCCATGGCGCAACGATACTCACCCGTGGCGATCGCCAGCGCGGCAGAGCCGGGCGCAGTGGGTCGCCACCAAACCGTGGCGATCGCAGCGCGGCAGAGCCGGGCTGCCGAGATCGTCGCGGCAGCCTCAAGCGCTCAGCGTGCGTACCGCCTCGATGCGTGCCTGCAATTGCCCGGTTGTTGCCGCGGCCACCGGCGGGCCGCCGCAGACCCGGCGCAGCTCGTTGTGGATCCACCCGTGCGGTTTGCCAGTGCGGTGATGCGCGGCCGACACCAGCGCGTTCAGTTCGCGACGCAGGTCGCGCAGCTGAACGTGCCGGGTCACCGGTCCTGGCGCATCGCCGTTCACCGCCGTTCTCCGGTTGGCCAGCTGTGCTTCTTGACGGCGGCCGAGCAGCTCTTTCATCTGCGCGGCGTCCAGTAGGCCCGGGATGCCCAAATAGTCGGCTTCTTCCGCGCTGCCCGTCGGGGTGGCGGTGCCGAACGTCGAGCCGTCGAAGATCACCTGGTCGAGTTCGGCGTCGGCGCCCAGCGACGTGAAACTGTTGTCGAGTTCGGATGGCTCGCTATGGTGACGTTGAGCGGCGGCGATCAGCTCCTCGCTGTCGCGGTGCGGCTGTCCGAGCACGTGGTTGCGCTGGGCCTCCAGCTCACTGGCCAGCTGCAGCAGCGACGGCACCGACGGCAAGAAGATGCTCGCCGTCTCCCCGGGCCGCCGGGACCGGACGAACCGGCCGATGGCCTGGGCGAAGAACAGCGGCGTCGACGCGCTGGTGGCGTACACCCCGACCGCGAGCCGGGGCACGTCCACACCCTCGGAAACCATCCGCACGGCGACCAGCCACCGGTTGGTTTCCGCGGCGAACCGGGCGATGCGATCGGACGACCCCGGGTCATCGGAGAGCACCACGGTTGCGGGCTCGCCAGTGATGGTGGCGACCAGTTCCGCGTAGGCACGGGCGGCGGTCTGATCCGTCGCGATGATCATGCCGCCGGCGTCGGGGACACCGCCGTCACGCAGCTGCCGCAGCCGGGTGTCGGCGGCCAGGATCACCGCCGGCATCCACTGGCCGGCCGGATCCAGGGCGGTGCGCCACGCTTGCGCCGTCTGCTCCGCGGTCAGCGGTTCACCCAGCCGGGCGGTGAATTCGGTTCCGGCTTGCGGCCCGGCGCCGACCCGCCAGCGGGCTTCGCCGGAGTAGGCCAGGAACATCACCGGCCGGACGACACCGTCGCTCAGCGCTTCGGCGTAGCCGTAGGTGTGGTCAGCCGCCGACCGCAGCACGCCGTTGCCGTCGGGTTCGTAACGGATGAACGGGATGGCAGCGTCGTCACTGCGAAACGGTGTACCGGTCAGGGCCAGTCGGCGGGTGGCGTCACCGAAGGCCTCACGGATGCTGTCACCCCAGCTTTTAGCGTCTCCGCCATGGTGGATTTCGTCGAAGATGACCAAGGTGCGCCGGCCTTCGGTTCGCACCCGGTGCCGCGCCGGGTGCCGGGCGACTTGGGCGTAGGTGACGACGATGCCGTGGTATTCCGCGGAGGTGTGCGCCGCCGAGTTGCGGAATCTCGGGTCCAGCTCGATGCCGTCGACGGCCGCCGCCGAGGCCCACTGGGTCTTCAGGTGCTCGGTGGGTACCACCACGGTGAGGGTGTCCACCGTGCGATCGGCCAGCAGTTCGGCGGCGATCCGCAGCGCGAACGCGGTCTTGCCCGCTCCCGGGGTGGCGACCAGCAGGAAATCGCGTGGTTTGGTGGCGAGGTACCGCACCAAGGCCCGCCGCTGCCAGCCCCGCAAAGCCTGGGTGCTGGGCGCTTCACCAGCCCGCACCCATCGACTCCTATCTGGTCGAGATGCAGTCTAGGGCAACGACATCGGTACTCGCATATCCGCAGGACAGGTGATCAGTGATGGTCGGCGAACTGCGCGCGCAACCACCCGATGATCTTCGGCACCACCTCGGGGGCCTTGCTCATCGCGACGTGGCCAGTGCCCTCGATCAGGTGGACCTCGGTGTTCGGGCGGCCCTCGAAGACCAGTGTGTCCGACTGCGGGATGAAGTAATCGTCGGCGCCGTTGACCACGAGCATCATCGAATTGCGTCGCTGGGCAAGCAGGTCCTGCCGGTTCAGCTGCTGCAGTCCGGCGCTGAGCTCGTCAAGGGTCGGCGAATGACTCCAGTGCATGGCGTTGCCGAGAACGTCGTGCATGCCGTAGGGCAGTTTCTTCGCGTTCTTCCGTCCGAACGCGTCGACGACCGGCCCGCCGAGATCGACGGCGGCGTCGACGATCCCGGATAGCCCCGACATCGCCGCGAAGTTTCCGCCGAAGGACGCCCCGAAGTGGGCGACCCCGCCGTGGCCCAGCTTCCTGGCGTAGTCGGCGAGCCCGCGGATCACCTCGTCGGCGTGCCCGTCGAGCGGGATCGCCGTTTCACCGGTGCCGGGGTGGTCGAAGGCCAGCGTGGTCAGGCCGGCGCCCTTGGTGAAGCCGACCCACCAAGGGTGGATGTCCATCTTCCAGGTGTCCACCCCGCCGCTGGCGATCAGCACAGGCCGGCTCGCGTAGTCGCCGTCGGCGGAGTACAGGTGGACCGGCACCGCGACGGTGCCGTCGCGGTAGGGCACCGTGATGATGCGCCGCTCGAAGGTCACCGGGAAATCCTTGGACGCCAAGTCGAATTGCTCGAGCTGCTTCTGCAGGGCCCGCGCCCGCGCCTCGTCGGTCAGGCAGGGAAACTTCGCGCAGCCATAGACCATCGATGCCAGGTAGTGGTCGCCGCGGTCGGCGTGTTCCCTGGCCAGCTTCGACCATTCGTAGACCCAGCCGCCCGGCGCGTCGGCCCACATGTCTGTGGTTGCCGCCGCGACCCGCTTGATGTCGTCGAGCGGGATGCCGAACTTTTCGAACTGGTTGGTGCGGTCCTCGAACATGTCCGCAGCGGTGACGTCGTAGGTGTACATGGGATTCAGCTCCTGACCTTGGCGAAGTAGCCGGTGACGGTCGTCGCGTCGTCGAGGGAGGCGATGGCGCCGATGTAGCCGTCCGGCCGTATCACGACCCGGCCACCGATCGTGAGCCCGAACCGCTGCGCCACAACGCCGTTCGGGTCAGCGATGACGGTGTCATAGCCTGCGACGGGGGCCTCGTCGGCGGTCACCAGCACCTGCACTTGCCCGCTGTCGACCGCGGCGGGGGCCGGCTGTCCGGCGCCATTAATAGTGACCACCACGTGACCCAAGGTCTGCGGTCCGCACACCGCACTGAGTTGCTTCTGCACAGCCTCGTCGACCATATGCGGAAAATGTTCTCCAACGACTACCTTGGTGCGCCTGGTTCTTTGGCCCACGGTGGTCGGGCTTTTCTTGTAGCTGACGTTGACCTCCTCGGCGGCGTCGGCCATCGCTCGTCGCGCCGCCGGCACGTGCGAAGCCATCCGAATCGCCATGTCGCGGATCCGCCGGGGCGCACCGGACAGCGTGCCAACCTTGGTGAGTCGATTGGTGAATGTAATGACGCTGTCGGCGACGGGGATGCGCTCGGCCTGATAGCTGTTTAGCAGCGTGTCACCGGCGTGGCCACTGACACTGCCGTTGACCACCGCCGCCAGCTTCCAGGCCAGGTTGAACGCGTCCTGCATGCCGGTGTTCATGCCCTGACCACCGGCCGGGCTGTGGATATGAGCGGCGTCGCCGGCCAAAAAGGCGCGGCCCCAGCGGTAAGCCGGCACCCGCCCATGGTGAATTTCGAAACTGGTCAGCCAGTGCGAGCGCACCACCCCGATGCCGCCGATCCTCCGGTCGAGGACCACCTGCAGTTGCTCCTGGCTCGGGTGCATGTTCATTGGGGCGCCGGGCGCGTCGTGCACCTGGGCGAGAAACCGCATCCGGCCGTCCCGCATCGGCAGCACGACCACCGGCCCATCGGGGGAGAAGAAGGTGTGCATCGAGTCCAGGTCCAGCTGGTGCTCGGCGTCGACATCCCCGAGCAGAAAACGTTCGCCGACAAAGGAACCGGTGAGTTTGGCGCCGACCAGGCGTCGCACCGTGCTGTGGGCGCCATCGGCCCCGATCACCCAATGAGCGGTCACCTGCTCGGTCGATCCGTCGTCGTGTCGCAAGGTGAGGTGAGCGGCGTTTGCATCTCGGCCGTCCTGGGCCAGCCCGACCAGTTCGACACCGCGCTCGACGATGACACCGTGCGAGTGCAGGTATTCGCCCAGCACGCGCTCGGTTTCGGTCTGCGCTGTGCTCAACGAGAACGGGAACGCGCTGTCGACGTCACCGAGCGGCACCCGGAAGAGCTTGCTGTGTCCGGCGTAGGTCTGCATCGCGATGGCCTTGACACCGGTGCTCAGCATTTCGTCGACGATGCCCATTCGGTCGAACATGTCCAGGCTGCGGGCGTGCACCGACACCGCGCGGGACTGCGCGGTGGGTTGCGCCAATTTGTCGATCACCCGCACGCGGACGCCACGGCGAGCGAGCTCGCAGCCGGCGACCAGGCCGACAGGTCCGGCGCCGACAACCAGGACATCGGTGACATCGGGGTCGGGAGAAACACTCATGACTACATCCTTTTCACGGTTTGTTGAAACTAATCTCACCGTACGATGAAACTAGTTTCAACGCAATAGGAAATTCTCGCTATGATGAAACTTGTGCCGAAGAAGTCGACGACTCCCGGTCCACGGGATGAACGCGGGGTGCTCGCTGCGCGGATAATTACCGCCGCCCGCGACGAGTTCGCCCAGCACGGCTGGGCCGGAACCACTATCCGGGCGGTGGCGCGGGCGGCCGACGTCGACCCCGCGCTGGTCTACCACTACTTCGGATCGAAGGAAGGTCTGCTGGACGTCGCAACGAACCCGCCGCAGAAGTGGCTGGAGAGCGTCGCCAAGGTCTGGACTACGCCGATCGAGCAGCTCGGCGCCGCGCTGCTGGAGTTGCTGCTGACCAGCTGGGCCGACGACGAGATCGGGCCGACGCTGCGTGCGATCTTGCAGACCGCTGCCCACGAACCAGCCACCCGCGAGAAGCTGCGCCGAGTCGTCGAGGGCATTCTGATGGGCGTCTCGCAGCTCGGCAGCGATGAACGAGACCGCCTGGTCCGCAGCGGGCTAGTCTCGTCACAAATGCTGGGCTTCGCGCTGATGCGTTACGTCTGGAAAATCGAGCCCATCGCGTCGATGGCTGAGGACGAGGTGATCGCCGCGATCGCCCCCAACCTGCAGCGCTACGTCGACGGCGACCTAAAACTGGCGAGATGATGCTGCGTCGCGTCCGTAACATCGGTGCGGTGGCAAGGGTGGTCGACGAGGAAACTGTCCGGGTGGAACGGCTCCTCGACGCCGAAGCCAAGGCCGCACAACTCTTCGACGAGGTCGAGCGCCGCAACATGATCCGCGCCGGCATCGGTGAGCGCCAGTTGTCCGACGAGATCCGCGACTTGGCCGCCGACATGTTCGGGGTGACCCGACATTGGCATCGGCGGATTGTGCGGGCCGGTGAGAACACCTTGCAGCCCTTCCGGCAACGCCCGCCGGACCGGGTGATCGCCGACGGCGACGTCGTCTTCCTGGACCTCGGGCCGGTCTTCGAGGAGTGGGAGGCTGATTTCGGGCGCACCTACGTGCTCAGCGACGACCCGGACAAGGTGGCCCTGCGTGACGCGCTGCCGCGGGTGTGGGAAGCCGGCCGCGACTATTTCCAGAAACATCCCGACGTTACGGGTGCCGAATTGTTCGACCACGTCGTCGAGATCGCCCGTATCGACGGATTCGACTGGGGCAGCCACATCGCCGGCCACCTGGTCGGCCAGTTTCCGCACAAAAAGATCGCCGGTGCCGGCATCCAGTGGTACATCATGCCGGGATCAGACAAGCCGATGCGGCGCCGCGACCGCAGCGGCCAGATCTGCCACTGGATCCTCGAGATCCATCTGCTCGACCGTCTCCGCCGCTTCGGCGGATTCTACGAGCAGCTGCTCGACCTGCCCTGAAGTGATGGCCCGGCTCCTCAGCCCGCGGCTTCGCGGCGCGCATCGTCACCGGGCGATCTTGCACTCGGCATAGGCGAGTGCTAAAAATGACGTTGGCACTCCCGACCGGTGAGTGCCAGGTCGGGACGGTGAGACCTAGCCACGACAGCTACGGTCGTCCGTCGCGGGCACTGCACCCG
>NZ_JBARMY010000513.1:0-2322 GCF_049802695.1 Mycobacterium sp. | reverse complement strand
CGCCTTGCCGACACCGGCCGGCCCGGACACCAGCACACCGAGGTTCGTCGCGGCACCCAACGTCTGCAGCAGGTGGGGCTCGTCGAGTGCCAGCTTGAGCCATTCGGTCAGCCTGGCCGCCTGCGGCTGACTGCCTTTCAGGTTGTCGACGGGAACCGGTGCTGCCGCGGGCCGGCTGCCTCGGGTGCCGGCTGGCCGCGGGGCCCCGCTGCCCCAGGTGACCGACGAGTTGGGTTGCACGCTCACCGGCCCACCCGGATCGACGCCGGTGACTGTGAGCAGCTCCGAGGTCCAGCTGATCCCGACCGCTGAAGCCAGCGCCCGAGTCGCCGCTGACGTCGACGTACCCGGCCCCAGATCGCGCGGCAGCAGCGATACTGCGTCGCCGACCGTCATCACCTTGCCCAGCAGGGCCTGCCGCAGCGTCGCGGGTTCAACCGAAAGGCTGGTCAGAGCCGAGCCGCTGAGGGTGACCGACCGGGCTCCGTACACCGTGACCGCAGCGACGATCACCTGGCTGTCTTCCCGCAGCCCGGCGTTGGACAGCGTGATGTCGTCGAGCATGATCGTGCCGACCGGGGTGTGCGGACCTGCCACCCCCGCCACCGCCGCCGTGGTGCGGGACCCGATCAACGACACCGCGTCCCATTCCCGAATCCCCAGCGCTGCGATGGCATTCGGGTGCAGGCGGACGACGCCGCGGCGCGAGTCGACGGCCGAGGTGTTCAGCCGCGCGGTCAGGGTCAGTTGGGGAGTCGCACCGGAAACCATTTGTCAGGTGCCCGGCTTACGCAGACCCAGGCGGGCCATCGACCGTCGGTTCGGCTGCGCCCGGCGGATCGCCCGCCGGGTGGCTCGTCGTTGCTTGGGTTTGTGGTCCCAGGCCTCCGGGTGCGCGACCAACCAGCGGTGGCTGCGCACCGAGAACGGGATGTAGAGCAAGTAGCCCGCGATGCCCACCAGGATCAGGACGTAGGGGAACAGGAATGCGACAGCGGCGACGATCGCCAACCCCGCCAGCAGCACCGCGGCCAGATTCGGCGGCACGGAGAGGGCGTGCATCTTCTTCATCGGGATGCGGCTCACTACCAGCATCGAGCAGGCCGTCAGCCAGAGCGACACTATCCACGGCGAGCTCCACCAGCCGTCGCCGAACTGCAGCCTGGCGGCCAGCGGCGCCAGCGCCGCGATCGCCCCGGCCGGAGCGGGCACCCCGACGAAGAACTCCCTGGCGTAGGAGGGCAGGGTGGCGTCGTCGAGCAGTGCGTTGAATCGCGCCAGGCGCAGCACGATCGACACCGCATAAAGCAGCACCGCCACCCAGCCGACTTGCAGCGGCGACAACAGCGACACGTACACCACCACCGCGGGCGCCACCCCGAAGTTCACCGCATCGGCCAGCGAGTCGATCTCCTCACCCATCCTCGACTCGGCGTCCAGGATGCGGGCCACCCGCCCATCGAGTCCGTCGAGGATGGCGGCCGCCGCGATCAGTGCTATCGCGGTGTGCGGTTGGCGTTCGAGCGCGAACCGGATGGAGGTGAGCCCCGCGCAGATCGCCAGCACGCTCATCGAGCTGGGCAGAATCCGCAGGTTGACTGTTCGCCTGTTGCGCGGCCTAACCATCTGCGCCGCTCCTTCTCATCGCTTCGCTCTGCATCGTCGCGGCGCGGTCATCGGCGCCGCTCCTTCTCATCGCTTCGCTCTGCATCGTCGCGGCGCGGGCGTCATGGCAGCTCGGCCAGCACGGTCTCGCCGGCGACAGCCCGCTGCCCGACGGTGACCAGCACGTGGGAACCGGCCGGCAGGTAGGTGTCCAGCCGTGAGCCGAACCGAATCAGACCGTAGGTATCGCCGATGGTCAGCCCGTCGCCGGCGCGTGCGTCGCAGACGATGCGACGGGCCAGCAGCCCGGCGATCTGCACGACGACGACCTCTGCACCGGCGGCGGTGCGGATGATCAGGCTGTTGCGTTCGTTGTCTTCGCTGGCCGCGGCCAGTTCGGCCGAACCGAACCGGCCCGGCCGATGCTCGATGCTGACCACCTCGCCGCTGACCGGGGCTCGTTGCACATGGGCGTCGAGCAGCGACAAGAAGATGCTGATCCGCGTCAACGGCTGGTCACCGAGCCCGAGCTCGGCGGGCGGCGCCGCGGCCTCGATCAGGCAGATCAAGCCATCAGCCGGTGCGACGACTACGCCGGGCCGCGCCGGCGGCACCCGCGGGGGATGGCGGAAGAACACCGCACAAGCAAAAGCGCTGCACAGGCCGGTGCGGCGCAGCCAACGGTGCTTGCGTCCCGCCAGGGCTCCCGTCAAGGCC
>NZ_JBARMY010000512.1:0-5836 GCF_049802695.1 Mycobacterium sp. | reverse complement strand
GCACCGACACCGTCGGGGTGTTCAAGGTCACCAGGTCAGCCAGGCAACGGGCGATCTCGCCGGCCAGCCCTCCTTCCTCGGCCTGCACCGACAGCGCCGGGCCGGCGGTGTCGATGATCAGCACCAGCGGCAGACGCAGTTCGGCGGCCAGTGCCATACCGCGCCGCGCTTCTCGCAGCGCAGCCGGTCCGACGACACCGCCGACCACCCGCTGCTGGCCCAACACCACCACCGGCTGCCCGGCGAATCGGGCCAGCGCCAGCAGCATGGTCGCCGCCTCACCGTGGGCCTCTCCCTGGTTCAAGCCCGACAGCAGCACCCGCTGGTCAGCCCCATGCCGCAGTAGATGCTGTACGCCCGGCCGGTCCGGCCGTCGGGACGCCGTCACCGATTCCCACGCCGGTATGTCTGGACTCGGTTCGGACGCAGGTGCCGGCGGGGGCGCTTCAGGAGCGTCGATGACGACGCTGAGCAGGCGGTTCACCGTTGGCCGCAGCTCTGCCAGCGGGATGACGTCGTCGATCACTCCGTGGCGCTGCAAGTTTTCGGCGGTCTGGATGCCCGACGGAAACGGCTCGCCGTAGAGCTGCTGGTAAACCCGCGGTCCCAGGAACCCCACCAGGGCCCCGGGCTCGGCAATGGTGACCTGCCCCAGCGATCCCCACGAAGCGAACACCCCGCCGGTGGTCGGATGGCGCAGGTAGACCAGATAAGGCAGGTGCGCCTTCTTGTGTAGCGTGACGGCCGCGGCGACCTTGACCATCTGCAGAAACGCCACGGTGCCCTCCTGCATGCGGGTGCCGCCCGAGCACGGCGATGCCAGCAGCGGAAGCCGCTGGGCGGTGGCCCGCTGGACGGCGGTGGTGATCCGCTCGGCCGCCGCCACCCCGATCGAGCCGCCCAGGAAGTCGAAGTCGCACACCAGGACGGCCACCCGGCGGCCGAAGATCCTGCCCTCACCGGTCAGCACCGACTCGTCGTGACCGGAGGTGGCCCGGGCGGCGGCCAGCTCCCGCGCATAGGAATCGGTGGTCGCCGGCTGGAGCGGCGGGCTGTCCCAGCTGACGAACGACCCGTCGTCGAGCACCGCGTCGCGCAGTTCCTCGGTCC
The DNA here is from genome assembly GCF_049802695.1 of Mycobacterium sp. Classification (GTDB taxonomy): domain Bacteria; phylum Actinomycetota; class Actinomycetes; order Mycobacteriales; family Mycobacteriaceae; genus Mycobacterium. The sequence continues at coordinate 4,726 of NZ_JBARMY010000512.1, read as the reverse complement.
CTATTCGGCCCACGCCGACGAGGCTAATAGGCTGGCGACCATGATCGATGTCACCCACGACGGCCACGTGTTGACGATCGAGTTGCAACGCCCCGAGCGGCGCAATGCGCTCAATTCCCAGCTGGTGGAGGAATTGCGGGAAGCGGTGGAGAAAGCCGCCGGCGAGGACGTCCGCGCGATCGTGCTGACCGGCCAGGGAACTGTCTTCTGCGCCGGCGCCGACCTGTCCGGCGATGCGTTCGCCGCGGACTATCCCGACCGGCTGGTAGCGCTGAACCTGGCCATCGACGCGACGCCGTTGCCGGTCATCGGGGCAATCAACGGGCCGGCCATCGGCGCGGGTTTACAGCTGGCGATGATCTGTGACCTGCGGGTGGTGGCACCCGACGCCTACTTCCATTTCCCGACCTCCAAATACGGCCTTGCGCTGGACAACTGGAGCATTCGCCGGTTGTCGTCGCTGGTGGGATATGGCCGGGCCCGGGGGATGCTGCTGGCGGCCGACAGATTGTCCGCCGACGTGGCGTTCCAGACCGGGATGGCCAACCGGATCGGGACGCTGGCCGATGCGCAAGCCTGGGCCACCGAGATCGCCGGCCTGGCGCCGCTGGCGCTGCAGCACGCCAAAAGGGTGCTCAACGACGACGGGGCCTACGAAGACCAGTGGCCGGTGCACAAGGAACTTTTCGACAAGGCGTGGTCCAGTCAGGATGTGATCGAGGCGCAGGTCGCCCGCGTCGAAAAACGGCCGCCGAACTTTCAGGGGGGCTGACCGTCATGCTGCGTGGAACGCTTCGGCTGGCCGCCGGCACCGCCACCTTGGCGGCCGGTGGTTGGATGCTGCGCGCCCTGCACGGCGCGCCCGCTGCGCTGGGCGCCGACCCGACCGCGATTCGGGCGGTGGCCGCGCGATCGCCGCACTTTCGTGACGGTGTCTTTCACAACGTCGACCCGGCGTCGCAGTTCAATTTCGATCGCGAGCAGCAACGACTCATCGTCCGGGAGCTCTTGGGTGGGCGTAGCGCCAGCCGTCCGCCGGCTGCGGTTCCGTTGGCGACACCGAAGCTCATCGACGGCAGTGCGAGCGGGCTCGCGGTCACGTGGTTCGGGCATTCCTCGGCGCTGTTGGAGATCGACGGATACCGCGTGCTCACCGACCCGGTGTGGAGTAACCGCTGCTCACCTTCGGATGTCCTCGGGCCTGAGCGCATGCATCCGCCGCCCCTGCAGCTGGAGGCGCTGCCGGCCGTCGACGCGGTGGTGATCAGCCATGACCATTACGACCACCTCGACATCGACACGATCAACGCGCTGGCCCGCAGCCAGTGGGCTCCGTTCGTGGTTCCGCTCGGTGTCGGCGCCCACTTGCGCGCCTGGGGCATCCCTGAGCAGCGCGTCATCGAGCTTGATTGGGGTGAGCGCACTCAGCTGGAAGAGCTCACCCTGGTCTGCACTCCGGCACGGCACTTCTCGGGGCGCTTCCTCAGCCGAAACAACACCCTGTGGGCGTCGTGGGCGCTGCTCGGCCCGAGTCGCCGCGCGTACTTCGCCGGTGACGGTGGTTACACGAAGAGCTTCGTCGAGATCGGCGCGGAGCACGGACCCTTCGATCTGACCCTCATGCCGGTAGGTGCCTACAACGCGTCGTGGCCTGACATCCACATGAACCCGGAAGAGGCGGTGCAGGCACACGTCGAACTGACCGCCAAAGACTCCGGGCTCCTGGTGCCGATTCACTGGTGCACTTTCCGGTTGGCGCCACACCCATGGGCAGAGCCGATCGAGCGGTTGCTGGCCGCTGCGGAAGCCGCCCATGTCCGGGTCGCGGTTCCGCGGCCGGGTGGGCACGTCGATGCGGCGGAGTCTGCGGAATTCGACCCGTGGTGGCGGCTGGACCTCGACGACCATTCGACCAGTCAGAGCAGGAAGGCCGAGGAAGACTGAGCTATGGCGAAACTGTCCGGATCGATCGACGTTCCGTTGCCGCCGGAAGAGGCGTGGACGCACGCATCTGACCTGTCCCGCTTCAAGGAGTGGCTGACGATTCACCGGGTGTGGCGGAGCAAACTGCCTGAGCAACTCGACAAGGGCACGGTCATCGAATCGATCGTCGAAGTCATGGGCATGCCCAACCGCATCAAGTGGACGATCGTGCACTACAAGCCACCGGAATCGATGACGCTGAACGGCATCGGAGTGGGCGGCGTGAAAGTCAAGCTGATCGCGAAAATCAAACCGATCGAAGACGGCTCGGTAGTCGGCTTCGACGTGCATCTCGGCGGCCCGGCCCTCTTCGGTCCGATCGGCATGGTGGTCGCCGGTTCGCTCAAGGGTGACATCCGCGAGTCGCTGGAACGATTCGTCTCGGTGTTCTCGCCCGCCTGACGCAGTAGCCGGTCAGGTAGCGCCCAGAGTCAGGTCGGCGTAGTCGAATCCGGGAACAACCACGCAGCTGACGAGGCTCGGCTCGTCGTCGCGTGGCCGGGCACGCTGCCAGTGCCGTGCGGGCACCAGCAGCTGCGGCCGCTCGCCGGCGAGGATGTCACTGCCGAGCTCAGACGTCACGGCGTCGGATCGTTCGGCTCCGATGTCGAGCAGCAATGGGCTGCCTCGATGGTGCAGCCACATCTCAGCGCTGCGCACCGTGTGCCATGCCGACTGCTGGCCCGGCATCAGCAGAAACAGGATCGCCGTCCCGGCGCTGCGCGGGCTCGAATAGTCCGGCGGCAGCGCTGACTGGCCGATGGTGACGTCGCTGGTCCACGTTCGCCGAAACCAACCGCCTTCGGGGTTGGGAGCCAATTCCAGTGGGCGGGCCCAGTCGGGCAGGTCCGTCATCGCCAGCGTGTGCCCAGGGGTGAAAGCCGCGAAACAAGTAGGGTCGCAGTTATGTCCCGCCTGCGCCCCGGGTGGCTGATTGCGCTGTTCGCCGCGATCGTGTCGTTGAGCACCTGGCTGCCGTGGCTGACGACGGCTGACAAGGGTGGCGGCTGGGCGAGTGCGATTGGCGGCAGCATCGGCAGCCTGCGGCTGCCGCCCGGGTTCGGTGCCGGCCAGCTCATCGTGTTGCTGTCTTCGATGTTGCTGGTCGCCGGCGCACTGGTCGGCAGGGGCTTATCAGCGAGGCTGGGATCGGTTGCGGCGGTGATTTTCTCGCTGCTGATCGGGCTGTTGATGGTGTGGTACTACAACACCAACGTGCATCCCCCGGTATCGGCTGCGTATGGACTGTACGTCGGTGCTGCCGGCGCGATCGCCGCGCTGGGTTGTTCGGTATGGGCTTTGGCGGCAAACTTATCCGGTGACGCGATCCCAGCGGCGTAACTGCTCGCCGGAAACCCACGTCGAGTGGGTACCACTGGAAACCCGTTCCGGCAGTTGAAGTTTGCATAGCGGGCCGTCGGCGAGCCGGGTGGCGCAGGTAGATGCCGTCGAGATCGTGGGGCACCTCGCCTTGCACCGGGGTCAGGTCGTAGGCGTCCCATTCGGTCCTCTGCGGCCGCCACGGGCCGGTCCGGTAGGGGTGGTCGTCGTCCGCGGGCAACGTGGTCAGGAAGTTGCTGACGATTTCGACGTGCACGTCACAATCCTTGCGCCGGACTGCCGAGGAGGCACACCTTGGTCGCGGTGCCTAGCACATCCTCGGCCATAGCCGCACGTTACGGCAGGCGGTCGGAGAATTCGGCCGTTCGGGGGAGTTTAGGCGGTCCCGTCAGCTCTCGGGCTGAACCGACGAGACCTGAGCGCGCGCGCAGGTCGACCTACCCGCTCGCCTGCCACGCGGCATTGCCGTCGGCGGTAGTGAACAAACATGCTTCTTCAATCTGTGCACTACCAATATCCACCGGGACGCACATCTCGCCGCAGCCTGGGACACAATCAAAGTATGACGAGCGCAACGAACCATGAACTGGCCACCCGGATGGCGGACTTGGCTCGTTCGTTCGCGGGTCCGCAAAAAGTCAGTGAGGTGCTTGCAGGCGTCACCACCGCGGCTGTCGAACTGATACCCAACGCGGAAACCGCCGGCGTACTGCTGATGGCGAAGGGCGGAAAATTCGAGTCGCTGGAGGGCACGTCGCAGCTGATCTACGAGTTGGATGAGTTGCAGGAGCGGCACGGCAACGGACCGTGCATCGACGCCGCCGTCGATCAATTGATCGTCCGAGTCGACGACTTCCAGACCGACCAGCGCTGGCCCGGATACAACGAGGCCGTCTGTCAGACGGGCGTGCGGAGCAGCCTGTCGTTCAAGCTGTATACCGGCAGCCGCACCGCAGGTGCGCTCAACATCTTCAGCTTGAAGCCCAACGCCTTCGATCAGGAGTCAGAAGCCATCGGTTCGGTGCTGGCGGCTCATGCCGCGGCCGCGCTGATCGCGAGCCGTCACGGCGAGCAACTGCAATCCGCGCTGACCACCAGAGACGTGATCGGCCAAGCCAAAGGCATCATCATGGAGCGCTACAACGTCGATGCCATTCGTGCGTTCGAGATGCTGCGGCAGTTGTCTCAAAGCATGAACACTCGGCTCGCCGACATTGCGCAGCGAGTCGTCGACATTCGTGGCGAGTGAGAAGCGTTCCGCCACAGGCGACAAGCGTGCCCCCGGCAGGATTCGAACCTGCGACACCGGCTTTAGGAGAGCCGTGCTCTATCCCCTGAGCTACGAGGGCCCGAGGGCCGGGGACGTCTTCGAATACCTAACTAAAACCCGGCGGACAGCGAT
>NZ_JBARMY010000511.1:0-3330 GCF_049802695.1 Mycobacterium sp. | reverse complement strand
CGATGAGCCGGGAGTGGCGGCGGGCCGCGCGCTGGCGGCCTGGGCGGCGCGCAACCGCCAATTGGCCAGCCAGTGGTACATGCCGTCCAGGCAGTACGGATCGTCGAGTTGCGCCATCACCACCGGCGTCATTCCCAGCGTGACCAGCCGGTGCCGGTCCTCGCCGGCCAGCGCGTGCAGCACCCGCAGCAGCGGCAGGTAGGCAGCGGACCAGGACTGGTAGAGCCACTCCTCGCCGACCGGCCAGCGGCCGTGGTGCGCCAGCCACGGCAGGTGAGTGTGTAACACGAGGGTGAAAAGACCCGGCACCCGCTCACCGGTTGGCTGGCTCACGGCCGCACCGCAATCGCCACCAGGTCGAGGCTGTCATCGATGCGACGGCTGTCGTCCGGGTCGTCGGACGCGACCACGTCGAAGTCGGCCGCGATCACCGAGGCCACATCGGTCAACAGGTCGGCCGGCCACGGCTGGTCGGCGATCGCCCGGGCGATCTGGGCATCGATGATCGAGCCGCCGTGCCGGGCGTCCAATTCCAGCAGTCGGGGCCCATGAAAAACCCCGTACACCCCGTCCATCGCGAATCCGCCGTCGGCCAGCAGTTCGATCAACTCGTCGGGGCTGAGCTCGCGGGTGTGGAAGGGATTGATCGGTGTGTCGCGACCGGGGGAGAAGGTGATCCGGTTGGGTGTCGACACCATCAGCAGGCCCGACGGCCGCAGCACCCGGGCGCACTCCCGGACGAACCCGGGCTGGTCCCACAAGTGTTCGATGACCTGGAAGTTGACGACGACGTCGACCGAGCCGTCGGCCAGCGGCAGCTCGGTCAAGTTGGCGTGCATGACTTCGACTGCGGGGTAGCGGGCACGCACGTGGGCCACGGTGGCGGCGTCGTAATCCACGGCGATCACCCGGCGCGCGACGCCGGCGATCAAGTCGGCACCGTATCCCTCCCCGCAACCGGCCTCCAGCACGTCGCGGCCCGCGCAGTGCTCGGTCAACCGCTGATAGACCACTTCATGGCGGCGAAACCAGTAGTTCTCCACCTCGAGGCCGGGCACGGTGCGCTCGCCGGTCAGCATCAACACCGCATCGGCGCCTAGCGGGTCGTCGACGTGAGGGTTATCGGGGACGAATGCGGTCATTGGACAGCAGGCTATCCCGTGGCGCCGGGCGGGCGAACGGGTCTTCGCCGACCCGGGCGAAGTCGCAGCCTGTAGGGGATGTGGGCCCGGCGACAACCAGGGGAGGAGGCGGCGATCAGCCGAGCCGACCCGCTATGGTGGAGGAGCGGACCGCAATAAGTTACCGGCTAGTAACATGCGAATTGCGGACGCATAGACGTACCAAAAGTTCTGCCGCGGAATGCGGCAGGGCTCCCTCGAGGAGGATAGACCACAACAATGACGAACATCGTGGTTCTGATCAAGCAGGTGCCGGACACCTGGTCGGAACGCAAACTGTCCGACGGCGACTACACCCTGGACCGTGAGGCCGCCGACGCGGTACTCGACGAGATCAATGAGCGCGCCGTCGAAGAGGCGCTGCTGATTCGGGAGAAGGAAGCCGCCGGCGGCGCCGAGGGATCGGTAACTCTGCTGACCGCCGGCCCGCAGCGCGCCACCGAGGCGATCCGCAAAGCCCTGTCAATGGGCGCCGACAAGGCGGTTCATCTGCTCGACGACGGGCTGCACGGCTCCTGCGTCGTGCAGACGGGCTGGGCGCTGGCCCGCGCGCTGGGCACCATCGAGGGCACCGACCTGGTGATCGCCGGCAACGAGGCCACTGACGGCGCGGGCGGTGCGGTGCCTGCTGTCATCGCCGAGTACCTGGGCCTGCCGCAACTGACCCACGTGCGCTCGCTGGCTGTCGAGGGCGGCAAGATCACCGGCGAGCGGGAAACCGACGACGGTCTGTTCACTCTCGAGGCGTCGCTGCCCGCCGTGGTGAGCGTCAACGAGAAGATCAACGAGCCGCGCTTCCCGTCGTTCAAAGGCATCATGGCCGCCAAGAAGAAGGAAGTGACCACACTCTCGCTCGCCGACATCGGCGTCGAGCCCGACGAGGTGGGCCTGGCCAACGCCGGTTCGACCGTGCTGGAGGCAACCCCCAAACCGCCCAAAACAGCCGGCGAGAAGGTCGCCGACGAGGGCGACGGCGGCAGCAAGATCGCCGAGTATCTGGTCGGTCAGAAACTCATCTGACGCGTGCACCGCACGAACACCGATCACCTTTGACACTTACTCCGACACTGGAAAGACGCGAAGCAACCCATGGCTGAAGTACTGGTACTGGTCGAGCACGCTGAAGGCGCGCTGAAGAAAGTCACCACCGAACTGCTCACCGCCGCCCGCAAACTGGGCGAGCCCTCCGCCGTCGTGGTCGGTGCGCCCGGCACCGCCGAACCGCTGGTCGACGGGCTGAAGACGGCCGGCGCCGAGAAAATCTACATCGCCGAGTCAGACACCGTGGACAACTACCTGGTCACGCCGTTCGTCGACGTGCTGGCCTCGCTGGCCGAATCGGCCACCCCGGCCGCCGTCCTGCTGGCCGCCAGTGCCACCGGCAAAGAGGTGGCGGGCCGGTTGGCTGCCCGGATCGGTTCGGGGCTGCTGGTCGACGTGGTCGACGTGCAGGAGGGCGGCAAGGCCGTGCACTCCATCTTCGGCGGCGCGTTCACCGTCGAGGCGCAGGCCAACGGTGACACCCCGGTGATCACCGTGCGGGCCGGGGCGATCGACGCCGAACCCGCTGACGGCGCCGGCGAGCAGGTCACCGTAGAGGTGCCCGAGCCCGCCGAGAACGCCACCAAGATCACCGACCGCCAGCCCGCAGTCGCCGGTGACCGCCCGGAGCTGACCGAGGCCACGATCGTGGTCTCCGGCGGCCGTGGTGTGGGCAGCGCCGAGAAGTTCAGCGTGGTCGAGGACCTGGCCGACTCGCTCGGAGCGGCCGTGGGCGCGTCCCGCGCCGCGGTGGACTCCGGCTACTACCCGGGCCAATTCCAGGTGGGTCAGACCGGTAAGACGGTGTCGCCGCAGCTGTACATCGCGCTGGGCATCTCCGGAGCGATTCAGCACCGCGCCGGCATGCAGACGTCGAAGACCATCATCGCGGTGAACAAAGACGAAGAGGCGCCGATCTTCGAGATCGCCGACTACGGGGTGGTCGGCGACTTGTTCAAGGTGGCTCCGCAACTCACCGAGGCGGTCAAGACCCGCAAGGGCTGAGGAGTTCCGCCGGCCGCAACGGCGCGAGCTGGCTCGCCGCTGCCAGACCGCGGTGCGCACGTCGGCGGCGCCGCAGCAAAGTGACCGCCAGGCACTGTCGGCC
>NZ_JBARMY010000510.1:0-4795 GCF_049802695.1 Mycobacterium sp. | reverse complement strand
CGCCGCGCCCATAACCCGGTCGCGCAGGCCTTTTGTCGCGGTGTTCAACACGATGTTGCTGGCCCGCCGCACGAGAAACTCAGGGACCGGCCCCGAGGGTTCGACGGTGATGTCGAAGCGCACGCGGGTTCTGGTCAGGCCTTCCCGGGTGAGGCTGTATTCGACATGCTGTCCGTGCTGCTGGAAAGTGTCTTCGGCGTCCCAGGTCACCCAGTCGGGACCCCAGTGATACTCGAGGATCTCGTTGTCGACGAGCCCGAGTACCCGGATGGTGGCCTTGACGTGATGGGGCCGTCCGTCGGAGTGGCGGTCCAAGACCTCCAGCCGCCTGTGTACCGGTGACCACTCGGTCAACGTGTCGATATCCGCCAGTGCCGCCATGATCGCCTCCGGCGGCGCGTCGATGACAATCTCCCGGGATGCCTGTACCGCCATTCAGACCTGCCGATCGCCGCCGACGTTGTTCATCACCCAGTGGCGAAGCCCGTCGGTGGCAGCCTTCAGGACCGTCCTACGGGCTCGTTTCACCAGAAACTCCGGCAGCGGCGCCGACGGCTCGAGCGTGATGTCGAAGCGGACCCGGGTCTTGTCGGCGGCTTCCCGCCGCAGCGTGTATTCGACATGCTGCGCATGCTGCTGGAGAGTCTTCTGCGCATCCCACACCAACCAGTCTCTGCCCCAATGGTATTCGAGTACTTCCTGGTCGGTGATGCCGATCACCTTGACCGTCACCTTGACATGGTGCGGCCGACCGTCGGGATAGGTGTCGACGACTTCAGCTCGCTTGTGCACCGACGACCAGGACGGCACCGAGCCGACGTCGGCCAGCGCCTCCAGGATGACTTCTGGCGGCGCATCGATGACGATTTCCCGAGATGCTCGTACGGCCATTGATTATCAAGCTATCAACGCTGTTCTGCGTGCGACAGCAGATCCATGGTTACCATTCGATCTCGGTCGCGGCTGCCCGGCAGAACTCAGGAAATGCCTCTCTTCACGCTCAGCACACGCTTGCGCAATCCCTGGGTCGAGGTGTCCATCACTCCTTTGACGGTGCGTTTCAGCAGAAACCCCGGCAGCGGCACGATCGGGTCGACGGTGATGTCGAACTTGACCCGGGTCTTGTCACCCTCCGGCGTCAGCGTGTACGTCGCATCCTGGGCGCGCTGCTGGCCGGCACTGACGAGCGTCCAGCTCACGCTATTGACGCCCCAGGTGTAGGCGACCACCTGCTCGTCGGTGATTCCCGCTGCCTTGACTTTCATCCTGGCCACTTTCGGTCGCCCGTCGGCGCCGCGCTCGACCACTTCTGAACTCTGGTGCGCCGACGACCATTCGGTCAGCGTGTCCAGGTCGGCGATAACGTCGAGAATCTCCTCCGGGCTTGCTTCGATGACCACTTCGCGGGATTCCTTGATTGCCATGTCCGGACGATAGCGAGACCACGTCTCGCCGGGGCTGTTTTCGGCCGCGCGGGGCGTACCGTCATTCGGGTGGGCCCTGCCGAATCCGTCTACACCGTTGGTGACTATCTGCTTGACCGGCTGGCCGAACTCGAGGTATCCGAGATCTTCGGTGTTCCCGGCGACTACAACCTGGAATTCCTCGACCACGTCATCGCGCACCCCGACATCCGGTGGGTGGGCAACGCCAATGAACTCAACGCCGGCTACGCCGCTGACGGTTACGGACGGCTGCGCGGAATGGCAGCCTTGGTGACCACATTCGGCGTCGGCGAGCTCTCCGCGACGAACGCAATCGCGGGAAGTTATGCCGAACATGTTCCCGTGGTGCACATCGTCGGCGGTCCGTCCAAGGACGCCCAGGGCACCCGCCGGGCGCTGCACCACTCGCTCGGCGACGGTGACTTCGAGCACTTCCTGCGGATCAGCCGCGAGATCACCTGCGCGCAAGCAGCTCTCATGCCGGCGACCGCCACCAGAGAGATCGACCGCGTGCTCAGCGAAGTGCGAGAACAGAAACGACCCGGCTACCTGTTGATGGCCACCGACGTCGCACGGTTTCCCACCGAGCCGCCGAAGGCACCGCTGCCGAGGTATACCGGCGGTACCAGTCCGCGGGCGCTCGCGCTGTTCGTGGATGCCGCAACCGAACTCATCGCTGACCAGCAACTGACCGTGCTCGCCGACTTCCTGGTCCACCGGCTTCAGGCAGTGCCCCGTCTGGAGGCGCTGTTGCTCGCTGATGTGGTGCCGTACGCCACGTTGATGTGGGGCAAAAGCATGCTCGACGAAAGCGCCCCGAACTTCGTGGGTATCTATGCCGGCGCAGCCAGCGATGAACCTGTTCGCCGGGCCATCGAGGAAGCTCCGGTGCTGGTGACGGCCGGGGTGGTGTTCACCGATATGGTCAGCGGTTTCTTCAGTCAGCGCATCGACCCGGGCCGACTCATCGACATCGGTGTGCAACAAAGCACAGTGGCCGGCCGAGTGTTCGCGCCGGTGGAAATGGACGCGGCACTGGATGCGCTGACGGGGATCTTGGCCCGGCGCCAGATCACGTCACCCCCGGTCCTGCCGACGGCTCAGGACATCGATACCGCGCTGCCGTTGCCGGACCAGCCGCTGACTCAGAAGATGTTGTGGGACAGGCTGTCCGAGGCACTGACGCCGGGCAACGTCGTGCTTGCCGACCAGGGCACCTCGTTCTACGGAATGGCCGGCCACCGACTACCGCGCGGGGTCACGTTCATCGGGCAACCACTGTGGGGATCTATCGGTTACACGTTGCCCGCCGCGCTCGGCGCCGGACTGGCTCATCCAGAGCGCAGAACGGTGCTGCTGATCGGCGATGGCGCGGCGCAGCTGACCGTGCAGGATCTGGGTCTTTTCTCTCGTGAGGGGCTGGCACCGGTCATCGTCGTCGTCAACAATGACGGTTACACCGTGGAGCGGGCCATTCACGGAGAGACCGCGCCCTACAACGACATCGTGCGGTGGAACTGGTCGGAGATCCCCGGCGCCTTGGGCGTGACGGGCCACCTGGTCTTCCGGGCGCAGACCTACAGCGAACTCGACCATGCCCTCACCGCCGCAGCGAGCCACCAAGACCGGATGGTTTTCGTAGAAGCCGTTGTACCGCGGCTCGACATTCCCGACCTGCTGACCGAATTGGCCCGGCCCATGTCGCCGGACGGCAGCGCGCGTCGGTGAGGGGGCCGCGGCTCAGCTACACACGCCGTTGCGGTTGCCGGTCGACGCGGTCAGCATCGCGCGCAGCGTACGACGGCAGCGGCCACATTCGGAACCCGCCCCACACGCCTTCGCGATCTCATTGGTCGTCGACGCCCCTTCCGCGACGACCTCGGCTACTGCGTGGCTAGTGATTCCGTTGCACAGACAGACATACATCACGTGGTCCGATTAATCATCGATCCGCATCGAGTCGAAGAACCGGCCCATGAATACCGGCGGATAAGGCCCGATCCCGGCTCTGCTTATCCAGGGAGCCGCGCTGTCGGGTTGGGTTATCCAGCGTCGTGCTTCGTCCTCGTCGTCCAACTCTTGCAGAATCATCGCTTCATTCTCGTCGTCAAAAGCACGGAACAGCCACGTCTTTCGGACGCCTGCAGCGCTGAACCTCGCGAGGCTCGCGCGGATCTCCGCGCTCAGCACGGACATGTCGTCGACCGACGCGATCGCCGCCACGATAACGCCCGGGGCCGTCGGCTCCGTCGGCTGTGACGGCTCGAAACGCTCGACGATCTCGCCGGCGAAGACGGCCGGGATGTCATCGACGCCGACGGCGTCGAACCACTCGAAGAAGACCCGTGAGCGTAGTAACTCCACGATCGGTTCGCGGCTGCGCACGCCGATCGTCACCAGTACCCGGCCGTAATCGTCGGTCGAGGTGTAGACCAACACGTGGTGCGCACCGATGTCGGCAAGCGCCGATCTACGGCGCTGAAGCAACGGCCATACCCGCTCGGGATCAGGCACCCGGTAATCGGATGCGAGCACCATGGAATGGGTGCGCGGATCTATGGCGCTCACCGCAGTTGATCTTTCATCACTTTCCCGGTGGCGTTGAGGGGCAGCTCGTCGAGGAACTGAATATAGCGTGGTGCTTTGAAGCCGGCCATCCGCTGACGGCACCACCCGATCAAATCCTGCTCGGCAATGTGGGTTTTCGGCACCACGAACGCCTTGCCGACCTGGCCGAGTCGCTCGTCTGGGACACCGATGACGGCGGCCTGGGCGACGGCCGGGTGTTCCAGCAGGAAGCCCTCGATCTCGGCCGGATAGGCGTTAAAACCGCCGACGATGAACATGTCCTTTTTGCGTCCACCGATGCGCAGCCGGCCGGACGCGTCCAGTCGGCCGACGTCGCCGGTGTGCAACCAGCCGTCCGGGTCGATTGCCTGCGCGGTGGCTGCCGGCTCGTCGAAGTAACCGCTCATCACGCCGTAGCCGCGGACCAGCACCTCGCCGTCGTCGGCGATACGCACTTCGACCCCATCACATGGCAGGCCCGCGGTGGTGGCCACATCCTCGAACGAGTCGCCAGGCCGGGACAACGTCACGTTGCCGGCCTCGGTGAGCCCGTAGCCGGTCATCAGCATCTGGAACGGCAGTTCGCTGTGTATGCGACGGACCAACTCGACCGGGATGTCCGCGGCGCCGGTGACCCCTGCCCGCAACGTCGACAGCTTCGCCATGTCCGGCACCGTCAGCAACGAGTGGTACAGCGTCGGCGGCCCGGGCAGCATCGTGATGCGTTCGCGGCTGACCAGATCGACCATCGTCTCGATGTCGAACACCGCGACCGGCAGCAT
>NZ_JBARMY010000509.1:0-2151 GCF_049802695.1 Mycobacterium sp. | reverse complement strand
CCGGTGATGTCGCGAGATTCGTTGCTGCCCAACCAAACTACCAACGGCGAGATGTTCTCCGGCGCCATCGCGTCGAAGTCATCGTCCTGGGTGGACATCCTGTCGGCGAACACCGTCTCGGTCATTCGGGTGCGGGCCGACGGCGCGATAGCGTTGACCGTGACCCCGTAGCGGCCCATTTCCGCGGCACCCACCAGCGTCATCGCCGCGATGCCCGCCTTGGCCGCGCTGTAGTTACCCTGGCCGACGCTGCCTTGCAGGCCGGCGCCGGAGCTGGTGTTAATGATCCGTGCGTCAACGGTTTTGCCCTCTTTGCTCAGCCCGCGCCAGTACGAGGCGGCGTGTCTCATGGCGGCGAAGTGGCCCTTCAGATGCACCGCGATGACGGCGTCGAATTCCTCCTCGCTGGTGTTGGCCATCATCCGGTCGCGCACGATGCCGGCGTTGTTCACCAGCACATCCAGGCCACCGAACGTGTCGACGGCGGTCTGGACCAGGGCGGCAGCCTGATCCCAGTCCGCGATGTTGGAGCCGTTAGCGACGGCTTCGCCTCCGGCGGCGGTGATCTCGTCGACGACGCTCTGGGCCGCGCTGCCTCCGCCGGCCGGGGATCCGTCCAGGCCTACGCCGATGTCGTTGACGACCACGCGTGCACCTTCGTTGGCGAAGGCCAAGGCGTGCGCGCGGCCGATACCGCCGCCCGCTCCCGTGACGATGACGACGCGGCCGTCGACTATTCCCATTAGCTACCCATCCTCAACATCCTCTACTTGATCGCGTTCGCGTTAGTGGTGGCCAGATAGTGCGGCGGTTCGCCACCGCCGTGTACCTCCAACGAGGCACCGCTGATGTACGCAGCCGCATCCGAGGCCAGAAACGCTGCGGCCCAACCGACATCGGCGGGCGTGGCGAGCCGGCCGAGCGGCACGTTCTTGGAAATGGCGGCGATCGATTCGGCGTCGCCGTAGAACAGCTCCGATTGTTCGGTCTCCACCATGCCGACGACGCAGGCGTTCACCCGGACCTTCGGACCCCACTCGACGGCCAAGGTCTGAGTGAGGCTTTCCAGGCCGGCCTTGGCCGCCCCGTAGGCGCCGGTGCCCGGTGACGGCCGACGGCCGCTGAGGCTGCAGATGTTGACGATCGATCCGCCGCCCGGGTGGTTTTGCATCATGTCGTTCGCGTACTGAGAAACCGACAGCGCGCCAATCAGATTGAGCTCGATGATTTTACGGTTGAACTTCGCGCTGGACTCCGCCGTCAAGACGAACGGCGAACCGCCGGCATTGTTGACCACCACGTCGAGGTGGCCGTGCCGGTCGACGATCGCGTCGATCATCGCCTTGACCGCATCGTCGTCACGGATGTCGCAGGAGTGGAATTCGTAGGGCAGACCTTCGACCTGACGCCGCGCACAGGTGACGACGACGGTGCCCTGCTCGGCGAAAACGGTGCTGATTCCGGCGCCAACCCCTCGAACGCCGCCGGTCACCAGCACGATCCGGCCGGTGAGCCCGAAGCTGAACGCGGGGCCTCCGCCGGCATGAGTCACTGTGCTAGCGTACCAAGCAAGTGCTTGCTTAGGTAATCGTCCCCCAAGGAAGTGGCCGAGGATCTCGATGACAATTACGTCACGCACCGCCGAACCGGGGATAGTCGCGGTCACCGTCGACTACCCCCCCGTCAACGCCATCCCGTCGCGCGGCTGGTTCGAACTGGCCGACGCCCTGACCGCCGCCGGCGACAACCCGGAGACGCGCGCGGTGATCTTGCGGGCCGAGGGCCGCGGCTTCAACGCCGGGGTGGACATCAAGGAGATGCAGCGCACCGAAGGTTTCACCGCGCTGATCGACGCCAACCGCGGTTGCTTTGCCGCCTTCCGGGCGGTCTACGAGTGCGCGGTGCCGGTAATCGCCGCAGTCAACGGCTTCTGCGTCGGCGGCGGCATCGGCCTGGTTGGCAACGCCGACGTGATCGTGGCCTCCGACGACGCCACATTCGGGCTGCCCGAGGTCGAGCGCGGCGCGCTGGGTGCGGCGACCCACCTGTCCCGGTTGGTGCCGCAGCATCTGATGCGGCGACTGTTCTTCACCGCGGCCACCGTGGACGCCGCCACCCTGCACCACTTCGGTTCGGTGCACGAGGTGGTGC
>NZ_JBARMY010000508.1:0-25027 GCF_049802695.1 Mycobacterium sp. | reverse complement strand
TCCTGCAGCGGAGCCGAGTCGGTGCCGGGGTTCATGAATAGATGCGAGACGCCTTCATCGGCGAGCAGCGCGACCAGGTTCGCCGCAGCTTCCGGTACCTCGTGTGCAGTCATCGGGTTGCGACTTCCCGCATCCTTCTCCAGCGCAAACATCGCGCCGGCAGCCAAAGATTCGTGAGATCGTCACAGGCATGGCCAGTCCGGACGCCGTTGCCGAATTCGTGCGAGCGCATGTGGTGCGTGGCTTCGGCAGCGACCCCCCACGGCTGAGGCGAGCGGTCAAGCAGGCTTCAGCGCTCGCGTTGTGTCAGAGCCCGCATGAAGAACGCCAGGTTAGCCGGCCGTTCGGCCAACCGCCGCATGAAGTATTCGTACCACTGGGTACCGAACGGCACATAAACCCGCAGCTGAGTGCCGGCCTGAGCCAGCCGGCGCTGCTCGTCATCGCGGATGCCGTAGAGCATCTGGTGCTCGTAGCCGTCGACACCCCGGCTGTATTCGTCGGCCAGACCCGTCGCAGCCTCGACGATCACCGGATCGTGTGAGGCCACCATCGGGTAGCCCGATCCTGCCATCAGAACCTGAAGGCAGCGCAGATACGAGTCGGCGACTTCCTCGGCGTCCCGATACGCCACCGACGCCGGCTCGTCATAAGCGCCCTTGCACAACCGAACTCGCGTGCCCGTCGCGGCAGCTTGCTCACAGTCACCGAACGTGCGCCGTAGACAGGCCTGCAAAACCACACCCAGCCAGGAAAACTCGGCCCGCAAATCTGCGGCGATCGACAGGGTGGAGTCTGTGGTGGTGTGGTCCTCGGCGTCCACCGTCACCCAGACGCCCACCCGCTCGGCCCTCGCACAGATGATGTGCGCGTTCTCCAGCGCGATCTTGTTGCCGTCGCGGTCCAGCGCCTGCCCGAGCGCGGACAGTTTCAGGGACACCTCGAGTGGGCGAACACCGTCGTGCGTGGCGTCGGGCCTGTCGCCCAGTACGCCGAGCAATTCGAGATAGGCCTGCCTGGTGGCATTGGCGCCGTCGACATCGGTGACGTCTTCACCCAGGTAGTCGATGCTGACCAGGCGGCTCGAGCTTCGTAGCGCCGCAATGCCCTTCATCACATGGTCGAGCGTCTCCCCCGGCACGAACCGGTGCACGACCTTGTTGGTGACGGGCAAGCGCTGGGCGGCGCGGCGTACCCCGTCCGAGCGGCTGACGCTGAGGATCGCCGGGCGTACCGTCTTGGCGAATATGCCCGACATCACGGTTGCGCCATGTGCGGATAGTTGTGGTCGACGGCCGGGACGAACGTCTCCTTGATCGATCGCGCCGATGTCCAGCGCAGCAGGTTCAGTGGCGACCCGGCCTTGTCGTTGGTCCCCGACCCACGGGAACCGCCGAACGGCTGACGGCCTACCACCGCGCCGGTCGGCTTGTCGTTGACGTAGAAGTTGCCGGCCGCGAATCGCAGCCGGTCTTGGGCGGTCAACACGGCGTCGCGATCATCCGCGATCACCGCACCGGTCAGCGCGTAGCCCGATCCGGTGTCGACGACGTCGAGGATCCGCTCGTACTGATCGTCTGGGTAGACATGCACGGACAGCAGCGGACCGAAATACTCGGTCGCGAAAGCCTCGTCGGTGGGGTCGTCGGACAGCAGTACCGTCGGACGCACGAAGTAGCCTTCCCTGTCGTCGTATTCGCCGCCGACGGCGATGGTGACCCGGGCCGCGCCTTTGGCGCGTTCGATGGCGTCGACGTTCTTGCGGTACGCCCGCGCATCGATGAGCGCACCGCCGTAATTGCAGAGATCGCTGATGTCGCCGTAACGCAATTCAGCGGTGGCCGCGAGGAAGTCGTCGCCCATCTGCCGCCACAACGAGTGTGCAATGAAAGCGCGCGACGCCGCCGAGCACTTCTGGCCCTGGTAGTCGAACGCACCGCGGATCAGCGCGGTGCGCAGCACATCCGGCTGTGCCGAGGGGTGCGCCACCACGAAGTCCTTGCCGCCGGTCTCACCAACCAGCCGCGGGTAGCTGGTGTAGCGATCGATGTTGGCGCCGACTTCTCGCCACAGGTGCCGGAAAGTAGCCGTCGAACCGGTGAAGTGAATTCCGGCCAGCCGCGAATCCGCCAGCACCACTTCGGACACCGCATAGCCGTCGCCGGTCACCAGGTTGACCACCCCCGGTGGCAGCCCGGCGGCCTCCAGCAGTTGCATCGTCAGACATGCCGACAGGGTCTGGGTGATCGACGGCTTCCACACCACGGTGTTGCCCATCAACGCCGGTGCGGTGGGAAGGTTCGCCGCGATCGAGGTGAAGTTGAACGGCGTGACCGCATAGACGAATCCGTCCAGCGGGCGGTAGTCGGTCCGGTTCCACTCGCCAGGCCCGCTGAGCGGCTGCTGGGCCATGATCTGCCGGGCGAAACCGACGTTGAAACGCCAGAAGTCGATCAGCTCGCAGGGCGCGTCGATCTCGGCCTGGTAGGCGGTTTTCGATTGCCCGAGCATGGTGGCCGCCGCGATCTTCTCCCGCCAAGGCCCGGCAAGCAGGTCTGCAGCGCGAAGAAATATCGCCGCTCGCTCGTCGAATGGCATTCTCGCCCAGCCGTTCCGGGCAGCCATCGCAGCCTCCACAGCGGCGGCGGCGTCGGCGTGTTCAGCGTTGGTCAGGGTGCCCAGCGTGATTGTGTGCCGGTGCGGTGCTACGACGTCGATGCGCTGGCCGTTGCCCATCCGGTGGTGGCCGCCGATGATGTGCGGCAGGTCCATCGGGTTATCGGTCAGCGTGCTGAGCTGTGTGCGCAGCCGCGCCCGCTCGGATGAATCCGGTTCGTACTGGCGGATCGGCTCGTTTACCGGCGGCGGGACCTCGCTGATTGCATCCATGTAGCCAGAATGCCTGCCTGAACGACCCGACAGCTTGGCCGACCAGACAATAACAGCACCGCGTCCTAGTAGAATCGAACAACATGCGGCCGGTTGGTGTCGGTCTGGGTCAGCTACTGCTGGCGCTGGACACAACCATGGCCACCTTGGTGGATGCACCGCGCGGTCTCGACCTACCGGTGGCTTCTGCCGCACTGATCGACTCCGATGACGTGCGGCTGGGCCTGGCCGGCGACGATGATTCGGCCGACGTGTTCTTCCTGCTGGGTGTCGCCGAAGGCGATGCGCTGCGGTGGATCGACGCCGGACCGGTTCAGCGTGCGCCGGTGGCGATCTTCGTCAAAACACCATCGGATGCGTTGGTGGCGCGAGCCGTCGCGGCGGGCTCAGCGGTGGTGGCGGTCGACCCACAGGCGCGCTGGGAACGGTTGTACCGGTTGGTCAATCACGTGTTGGAGCACCACGGCGACCGAGCCGATCCCAGCGACGACACCGGCACCGACTTGTTCGGTCTGGCGCAATCGCTGGCCGACCGCATTCACGGCATGGTCAGCATCGAAGACGCACAGTCACGGGTATTGGCCTACTCGGCCGCCAACGACGGGGCCGACGAACTGCGGCGGATGTCGATCCTGGGCCGGGCCGGGCCGCCCGAGCATCTGAAGTTGCTCGCCCAGTGGGGAATCTTCGACGCGCTGCGCGCCGGCCGCGACCCGGTCCGCATCGTTGAACGCCCGGATTTGGGCCTGGCGCCGCGCCTTGCGATCGGCGTCCACCAACCGGCCCGCTCCGTCCGGCAGGCTGCGGTGTTCAGTGGAAGCATCTGGGTTCAGCAAGGTTCGAAGCCGCTGGCCGACGACGCCGAGGAGATGCTGCGCGGAGCCGCGGTGCTGGCGGCCCGGGTGATGTCGCGGCTGGTCGCCACGCCGTCTACCCACGCGCTGCGCGTCCAGCAACTGCTGGGCCTGGCCGAGAGCAGACTGGTCGACACCAGATCCGTCGCAGAAGAATTGGGCGTCGCCTCAGACGGTAACGCCGCACTGATCGGCTTCGACACCCGGGACCGTCGAGCTCGGCTCGCTGACGTAGTGGCGTTGAGTGCACACGCTTTTCGGGCCGACGCCCAGATCGCGTCGAAGGGCTCACGGATCTATGTGCTGCTACCGCAGACGACGAAAGTCGGTGCGCTCACGTCCTGGATTCGCGGCACCATCGCCGCGCTGCGCACCGAGTTGGGCGTGCAGATGCGCGTCGTCATAGCCGCGCCGGTGGGCGGTCTGGCCGGAATGGCGAACGCCCGCAACGAGATCGACCGAGTGTTGGACAGCGCCGAACGCCACCCGGATTCGATTCGCCAGGTGACATCGCTGGCCGAAGCCCGCACCACCGTATTACTCGACGAGATCGTCAACCTGGTCGGCGCCGATGAGCGCCTCGTCGACCCCCGCGTCCGTGAACTGAAAACCCGCGACCCCGTGCTGGCCGAGACATTGCGGGTCTATCTGGACAGCTTCGGCGATGTCGCCGCCGCGGCGGATGTGCTGCATGTCCATCCCAACACCGTGCGCTACCGGACCCGCCGGATCGAGCAGCTGCTGTCCACCTCGCTCGCGGATCCGGATGTCCGACTGCTTCTTTCGCTGGGACTGCGGGCTAGCGAGCGTGGGCGATGACCGGCGATGTGCTGCGTTCGTAGGTCTCGGCGAGGAACTGCTCGACGGCCACCGCCGCGTGCGCCGCCCGCGGGGAGCCGAAGATGTCGAACGCGTGCTGCGCGAACGGCATTTCGGCGTAGACGACCGGTTCGCGGCTGACCTCCCGCAGCCGCTTGGTAAACACCCGAGCTTGTTCCACCGGAATCAGCGAGTCGTTGCTACCGTGCAGCACGAAGAATGGTGGTGCATCGGCCGATATGTAGGTGATCGGTGACGCAGCGCGAAACGCCGCCTCAGTCTCGCCCCGGCTGACTTTGAACACATGCTTGGCCAGCATCGGGACCATCAACGGGTGCACCGATTCATCGGTGACAGTGAAGTCGTAGACGCCGTAGAAGGGAACCGCTGCCCGCACGCTGGTGTCCGCGTCCTCGAAACCGGGCTGAAACTGCGGATCGTTGGCGGTGAGCGCGGTCAGCGAGGACAGATGGCCGCCCGCGGAACCGCCGGTGATGGCAACCCACTCCGGGTCACCGCCGTATTCGGCAATGTGTTCTTTGGTCCACGCCAGCGCGCGCTTGACGTCCACGATGTGGTCGGGCCACGTCGAACGCGGGCTGAGCCGGTAGTTGATTGCGACACAGACCCAACCCAGTTCGGCGAGATGACTCATCAACGGGTAAGCCTGCTGACGTTTGCTGCCTATCATCCAGGCGCCACCGGGGACTTGCAGGAGCACCGGCGCCCGTCCGCCACGATCCAGGTCGGGACGCCGCCAGATGTCGAGTTGGTTCCGCGAGCCGTATTCGCCGTAGCTGATGTCGGCGTCGTGCGCGTAGTTGCGATAGACCCGCATCGTCCGGATGATTCCGGGCGCCTTCGCCGTGCCCGCTCCCTCGGGCCGCTTCCACAAATCGCCGGACTCGGTCCGCCGATCGGCGCCGAGTTCGGCGTCGAGCGCAGCGGCCAGCGGCACGTTGGCCCGCCGGGCGATGCGGTCCAAACCCAGCAGCCCCAACCAGGACACCGCCGACACCAACCAGGTCAACCGCCGGAGTCGCGGCGGCAGCCGCCGGCTGATCGCGCCGGTAAAAGCGAGGTGGCCGCCGAGGATTAACCGCGAGAGCTCGGTGGCGAACACACCGTAGGCGAACGCGTATCCCGAAAGGTAACCCCGTTTCGTGAGCGGCCGGTAGCCGTTGGCGGTGAATACCAACCCGGCGAGGGAACTCAGCACAGCTGCCAGTTTCGTCACGACTGTCCTTTCGTCATCAGCGTCGACAACTTAAGTACCCAACTATTACGCATCGCTCCGCGGGGCCGTCCGCATAGTGCGGGAGCACGCCGGTGACCGACCTTGCGCACGCCGTTGACCAGCGTTTACTGCGCTTCTTCGGGCTGCTCCACGATGTGGTAGCTCGGGTCGGTCATCGACTTCGGCCCATGCCCGCTCTCGCGTGCTTCCCCGGTGACCTGCAGCACCTGGCCGGGCTGAATGTCGTCGCCTTGGCCGGGTCCGAAATCGACGCGTACGTCTCCGGTCTCGTCACCAACGATGACCGACCGATAGGTTCGCCGATCTTTCGTGTGGTCCTGAATCTCACTGACCCGGCCTTCGATGGTCGCGCTGCGTCCGGGCACCAGACCCTCCACCGAGATCACCGTGGTGGACCCCTCCGGGTGCTCGTAGGAGTCGACGATCTGATTGTCGCCCCGGCGTATCCGCGCTTCGACTTTGGCGAGTTCGCGCGAGATCCGGTGTTCGACGCTGTCCGGGAACGCTGCGTTGATTCGGGACTGGACGTCGTAGGGAACGATGGTGGCCGCAGCGTCCGGAATCCGGCTGACCGCCCGGGCGATCTTGTCGGCGGTGCGGTCGTGCAGCAGGTGTCCCAGAATCGGCGCGTAGGTCCGGCGCGGCAGCAGCGCCGTGACGTTGGTGTCGGGATGCTCGTGGTGCGTCGCGGCGACCAACGTCTGCGCGGCGCGGGTGATTTGCCGGTCCGGGCAGTCCACGATTCGCAGCGGCGTCTCGAAGCCGAAATTGTCCCACCGCTTGCGCAGCGCCTGGGCATGCGGGGCATCCACCATGAAGTGCACTGCGACCAGCTCGTCGGCGCGCAGTCCTTTCCCGTAGCGCAGGGCTTCGATCACCGCAAGGTCGACTCCGTTGACGAACACAAACGCCTGATGTCGCGCGTATTTGATCACTTCGGGCCGGTCGGTACGGAACCTCTCGAGGATCGCGGCTTCCGCGCGGTATTCGCGGTTGAGCCGGATCAGTCCGAAGACCAGCACCGGGAACACCACCACGACCAGCCAGGCCCCTTCGGTGAATTTGGCCACCGCGAAGATACCGACCACGACGGTCGACAGGACGCCCGCGGAGAAGTTGATAACCAGCTTGTGCCGCCAACCGGGTTCGCGGTGAGTGAGATGGTGCTTGCTCATCCCGTAGCCGGCCATCGAGAAGCCGGTGAACACTCCGATCGCGTAGAACGGCACCAGCGCGTTGACCGACCCGCCGGAGAACACCAGCAACGCCACCGACAACGCCGCCAGCAACAATATGCCGTTGGAGAACACCAGCCGGTAACCGCGCTGCATCAGCTGGCGCGGCAAGAACCGATCTTCCGCAACGAAGCTGGCCAGCGCCGGGAAGCCGTTGAAACTGGTGTTGGCGCCGGTGTACAAGATGGCTGCAGTCGACACCTGGACCAGGACGTACATGCTGTTGCCGATGACGCCGTTGCCGAACACGGCCCGGGCGACCTGTGACAGCACCGATGGGTATTCGTTGAGGTACGGCGTGGCGTGGGTGGCGTAGGTCAGATAGCCGACGCCGGCCAACAAGAAGCCCAGGATGCAGGCCATGGTGGTGAGCACCCGCCGGGCGTTGATGCTTTGCGGTTTGCGGAAGACGTTGACGGTGTTGGAGATGGCTTCCACTCCGGTCAGCGACGAACCGCCGTTGGCGAACGCCCGCAGTAGCACCAGGATCGTCGCGCCCATCACCAGCCCGTTGCCCTGCTGGACCGGCACAGTTCCGGCGAGGTGGCCGGGATCGTATTGCGGCAAGCCCCAGAAGAGGTGCCGGACGACGCCGGTAATGATGGTTAGTGTGATCATCGCGACGAAGGAGTACGTCGCGATCGCGAACGGTAGGCCGGCTTCGCGCAATCCGCGCAGATTCAGATAGCAGATGCCTGTTACGACGGCCACGGTGATTCCCAAGCTGTAGTGCCCGAGCGCGGGAACCGCGGAGACCACCGCCACCGTGCCCGCCGCCGCCTGCACCGCCACCGTCACGACATAATCGATCAGCAGCGCCGCCGCGGCGACCTGCGCCACCCGCGGTCCGAAGTTTTCCCGCGCGACGACGTAGGATCCGCCGGCTCGGGTGTAAGCCATCACGACCTGCCGATATGACGCGGCCACCAGCGCCAGGATCACCAGGATGACACCCATGGTGGGGAGCAGCAGGACGAACGCGGCCAGGCCCGCATGCGGCAGTAGCTCGTTTAAGACCTGCTCGGGGCCGTAGGCGGTCGACGAGATTGCATCGGGCGAAAGAGCGCCCAGCGCAACCGGATTGGATAACCGCTCGGAGTTCAGCTCTTCGTTGATCAGCGGCTTGCCGAGAAACACCCGCTTGCACACTTCGGAGAAAGACAGCCGTAACTCTTGCCCGTCAGGTGCGCTCACGACCACATCCCTGTCCCATTTTCAGCTTTCGCCAGAAGTGTAGAGGGCGTGCCGCTGTCGGTCGATGACCGCGAACCCACCTGTCAGTCGACTTTCACCGGCGCAACCTGCGGTTCCACCCGGGCGACTCGGCGCTCGGGCCGTCGCTCGATACGGTTCGCGGCGGTTGCCTGAGCAATTCGGCAGCCGACGTCGTAGGGAACGATAATCGCGGTCGCACCCGTGATACGGCTGACCGCCCGAGCCATCTTGTCCGCCGTGCGGTCGTGTAAGAGCCGGCCCAACAGCGTCGAGTAGGTTCGGCGCGGCAAGAGCACGGTCACCTTCGTGCCCGGATGCGTGTTCATCGTCTGCAACACCAACTCTTGCGCAGCGCGACTGAGGTAGCGGTCGGGGCATTCGATCAACCGCAGCGGGGTGTCGTGGTCGAACTCCTCCCAGCGGTGCTGCAGTTGCGCAGCATGGTCTGCGTCGACCACGAAGTGCACCGCGGTCAGCTCGTCGGCGTGCAGTCCTTTGCCATAGCGAAGTGCCTCGATCTCCGCGAGGTCGATCGAGTCGACGAAGACGAACACGCGAAGCCGCGCATACTTGCTGGACTCGGGACGCTCGGTGCGAGACATCTCCAGCACGGACGCCTCGGCACGGTACTGCTGGTTCAGGCGTGTCAGTGCGAACACCAGGATGGGGAAGACGAGAACAACGAGCCAGGCGCCCTCGGTGAACTTGGCCACCACGAAGATTGCCACCACGATCGACGAGAGGATGCCCGCGGACAGATTGACCGCCAGGTTGTGTCGCCAGCCGCGTTCACGATGTGTCAGGTGGTGTTTAGTCATCCCGTACCCGGCCATCGAAAAGCCGGTGAACACGCCGATCGCGTAGAAAGGTACCAGCGCGGTCACCGAGCCTTTCGTGACCACCAGCAGGGCCACGGATAAGGCTGCCAGCAGCAGAATGCCGTTGGAGAACACCAGACGATGACCGCGCTTGGTCAGCGGATGCGGCAGGAATTGGTCCGCGGCAACGAAGCTGGCGAGCGCGGGAAACCCGTTGAACCCAGTGTTGGCGCCAGTGAACAAAATCGCCGCGGTCGCCGCCTGGACCAAGAAGTAAAGCACATTGCCGACCATCCCCTTGCCGAATACGGCTCGGGCGATCTCGGAAAGCATCGAAGGGTATTCGTCGACGTGCGGCGTGGCGTGGGTGACGAACGCCAGCCAGGCCACACCAACGAGCAGGAACCCCAGGATGCCAGCCATCAGCGTGAGGACCCGACGCGCGTTGAGACCTTGCGGCTCGCGAAAGACGTTGACAGTGTTGGAGATCGCCTCCACACCGGTTAATGACGAGCCGCCGTTGGCGAAGGCCCGCAGCAGGACCAGAATCGTCGCACCCATCACCAAACCGCTGCCCTGATGCACCGGCACTGCTCCAGGAACGTGGGCGGGATCGTAGCGGGGCAATCCCCACACGACTTCGCGAACCAGGCCGGTAACGATCGTCGCCGTGATCATCACCACGAACGAGTAGGTGGTGATCGCGAAAATCCGGCCCGCCCGCCGAGTGCCGCGCAGGTTGGCATAGCAGGTGAGCAACACCGCAGTCACTGCGATCTCCACGTTGTAGGGACGAAGCGCCGGGATCGCCGATACCACGGCCACCGTCCCGGCGGCTGGCTGTACCGCAGCAGTGACCACGTAGTCGATGAGCAGCGCCGCGGCGGCGACCTGTGCCACCCGCGGGCCGAAGTTGTCCCGCGCCACCATGTAGGCGCCGCCGGCCCGGGCGTAGACCTTGACGACCTGTCGGTAGGACGCGGCCACGAACACCAGAATCAGCAAGATCAGAGCGGTGATCGGCAGCAACAACATGAACGCGGCCATCCCGGCGCGCGGAAGCAGTTCGACCATGATCTGTTCGGGACCGTAGGCCGTCGAAGAAATCGCGTCCGGCGAGATCGCCCCGAGAGCAACCGGATTAGACAACCTCTCGGTCGTCAGCTTCTCGGTGACCAGTGGCTTGCCCAGGAAGAACAGCTTGCACAGTTCGGGAAACGACAGCTGTACTTGTTGCCCGTCAGCTCCTTCTTGCCCGTCAGCTAATGCCGTCACAACACTAATCCCTATCCATCTTCAGCTTCGCCAGAAGTTTAGAGGGCATGCCGGCGCCGTCGTAGATGGGCACCGATCAGTTCCCCAAAAGTTCAGAAGCCTCGAGAGGCCACGACGAAGTTTGCCGGTCCTTGACCGCCCAGGCGGGCAGGAGGCGCCGGTCTCAGTCGACTTTGACCGGCGAACCTTGCGGATCGATCACCGGTTCGGCCGACACGATCTGCACCGGCGGATGGGTGTGGGTGACCAGCGCAATCTTCGATCCGACGTCGTACGGCACGATGATGGCGGTGGCGCCCCGGATCCGGCTGACGGCACGGGCCATCTTGTCAGCGGTGCGGTCATGAAGCAACCGGCCCAGCAGCGCCGAGTAGGTTCGGCGCGGTAAAAGCACCGTGACCTTACAGTCCGGGTCGTCGTGCAAGGTTTGCAAGACCAGTTCCTGCGCGGAGCGGCTGAGGTGGCGCTCCGGACTGTCGATCAGCCTCAGCGGTGTTTCCTGGTCGAACAGACTCCACCGCTCCTGCAGTTGCTCGGCATGTTCGGCATCGATGACGAAGTGCACAGCGGTGAGTTCTTGGGCGTGTAAGCCCTTTCCGTAGCGGAGCGCTTCGATCTCCGCGAGGTCGATGGTGTCGACGAAAACGAACACCCGCAGCCGCGCATGCCTGGTGAACTCTGGCTGTTCGGTGCGCGACATCTCCAGAACCGACGCCTCGGCGCGGTACTGCCGGTTCAGGCGAATCAACGCGAACACCAGGATGGGGAAGACGACGACAACCATCCAGGCGCCTTCGGCGAACTTGGCCACCACAAATATGCCCACGACCAGGGTCGACAGGATGCCGGCGGACAGATTGATCACGGCCTTGTGACGCCACCCGTGTTCCTGTCGGGTGAGGTGGTGCTTGGTCATGCCGTAGCCGGCCATCGCGAATCCGGTGAATACCCCGATCGCGAAGAACGGCACCAGCGCGGTGACTTTACCGTTCGTCACCAGCAGCAGGGCTATCGCAAGTGCGGTCAGCGAGAGGATGCCGTTGGAGAACACCAGACGATGACCCCGCTTGGTCAGCGGTCGCGGCAGGAAACGGTCCTCGGCAACGAAGCTGGCCAGCGCCGGAAAGCCGTTGAAGCCGGTGTTGGCGCCGGTGAACAGGATAGCCGCACTGGCGGCCTGCACCATGAAGTACAGGATGTTGCCGATCAACCCTGCGCCGAAGACCTGTCGGGCGATCTCCGAGAGCATCGACGGGTATTCGTCGAGATACGGGGTGGCGTGGGTGACGTGTGCCAGCCAGGCCACACCGAACAGCAGCACGCCCAGTATGCAGGCCATCTGAGTCAAGATCCGGCGGGCATTGGCGCCTTGCGGCGCCCGAAAGATGTTCACTGTGTTCGAGATTGCTTCAACGCCGGTCAGCGAAGTGCAACCGTTTGCGAAGGCGCGCAGCAGAATGAGCACGGTTGCACCCATCACCAACCCGTTGCCGTGATGAATCGGCACCGCGCCGACCTGCGGAGCGTATCTCGGTAAGCCCCAGATCAATTCCCGGATGAATCCGGTCACGATCGTCAGCCCGATCATGGCGACGAAGGAATAGGTGGCGACCGAGAACGCCCGGCCCGACTGCCGGAGTCCGCGCAAATTGAGAACGCAAATGAGAAGTACCGTGGCGATGGTGAGCTCGAGATGGTAGGGCCGCAACGCCGGTATGGCTGACACTACCGCTGTCGTCCCGGCGGCAGGTTGCACCGCGACGGTGACCACATAGTCGATCAACAGTGCCGCCGCGGCGATCTGCGCCACCCGCGGCCCAAAGTTCTCCCGCGCCACCATGTACGCACCGCCGGCCCGGGTGTAGAGCATGACCACGCCGCGGTAGGACAGGGTCACCAACACCAGGATGAACAAGATGACACCGGTGATCGGTAGCAACAATGCGAACGCGGCCATCCCGGCGTTCGGCAGCAGTTCGATCATGATCTGCTCGGGTCCATAAGCGGTCGAGGAGATTGCGTCCGGTGCCAGTGCGCCCAACGCGACCGGGTTGCTCAGCCGCTCGGAGTCCAATTGCTCGCTGGTGAGCGGCTTACCCAGGACGGTGCGTTTCCACAGGTCGACGAAAGACGGTGGCAATTCCTGCTCGCCAGCCGATGATGTCACAACGCATCACTTCCTCGGGTTACTCGAGATTTGATATGGGGACTGATCGACGTGGCCCGTTGCCGGCGCTGCAATGCTGACGGCAACGCTCGGGCCGACGGATCGCCTCATCCCGCCCCGGTCGGTTGCGCCACCGGGCCCGCATCCGTCGCCTGCCCTTCCCTTCCTGCCCGGGTCGCCTGGGCAATCCGGGAGGTGATGTCGTAAGGCACGATCTGAGCGGTCGCGCCCGGAATCCGACTGACGACCCGCGCGATCTTGTCCGCGGTGCGGTCGTGCAGCAGCCGGCTCACCAACGCTCCGTAGGTCCGGCGCGGCAGCAGCACCGTCACCTTGGTGTCTGGGTCCTCCTTGATCGCCTTGCACACCAGGTCCTGGGCGGCCCGGGTGAGCTGACGGTCAGGGCACTCGGCCAATCGCAGAGGGGTCTCGTGATCGAAGCGCTCCCAAAGGGTCTTCAAACGGGCGGCATGAGTCGCGTCGATCACGAAGTGCACCGCGGTCAGATCGTCGGCGTGCAGTCCCTTGCCGTAGCGCAAAGCCTCGATCTCGGCCAGGTCGACTGAGTCAACGAAGACGAACACCCGATGCCGCGCGTGCCTATCCCAGTCGGGCTGGTCGGTGCGCGACATTTCCAAGACGGACGCCTCGGCGCGGTACTCCCGGTTCAACCGCATCAGGGCGAACACCAGAATGGGGAAGACGATGACGATCAGCCAGGCGCCCTCGGTGAACTTAGCCACTGCGAAGATTCCCACCACGATCGTCGATAGGACACCTGCGGAGAAGTTGATCACCAACTTGTAGCGCCACCCGGCTTCGCGTTGTGTGAGGTGGTATTTACTCATGCCGTAACCGGCCATCGAGAAGCCGGTGAACACCCCGATGGCGTAGAAAGGCACCAAAGCGTTGACCGATCCGCCCGTCGCGATCAATAGAACTACGGACAAGGCGGTCAGCGCGATGATGCCGTTGGAGAACACCAGACGATGACCGCGCTTCATCAGCGGCCGCGGCAAGAAACGATCCTCGGCGACGAAACTGGCGAGTGCCGGAAACCCGTTGAAGCTGGTGTTGCCACCGGTGTACAGAATCAACGCCGTCGACGCCTGGACAAGGATGTAGAAGACCTTGCCGAAGGTTCCGTTGCCGAAAACCATCCTGGCGATCTCCGAAAGCATCGACGGGTATCCGTCGGCGTACGGGGTGGCGTGGGTCAGGTGCGCGAGCCAGGCCACACCCGCCAACAGGAACGCGAGAATGCAAGCCATCACGGTGAGGACCCTGCGGGCGTTTAGCCCCTCCGGCTTGCGGAAGCTGTTGACGGTGTTGGAGATGGCCTCGACTCCGGTCAGTGACGAACCACCGTTGGCGAACGCCCGCAACACAATGATCACTGTCGCACCCATGATCAGGCCGTTGCCGTTATGGATCGACACTGCTCCGGCAATATGCTCGGGATCGTAAGTCCCGAGGTGGCCGAGCAATTCACGGGTGATGCCGACCACGATGGTCAACGAGACCATGGCCACGAAGAAGTACGTCGGAAGTGCGAAGGGCAGCCCGGCTTCCCGCAATCCGCGCAGGTTGGCGAGGCACATGAGGAGCACAACCCCGACGGTGATCTCCAGGCTGTAGGGACCCAGCGCGGGTATCGCCGAGGCCACCGCCACCGTTCCTGCAGCGCACTGCACCGCGACGGTGACCACGTAGTCGATCAATAGCGCCGCGGCGGCGACCTGTGCCACCCTGGGCCCGAAATTGTCCCGCGCCACTACGTAGGAGCCGCCGGATCGGGTGTAGACCATCACAACTTGGCGATACGACGCCGCAACAAGCACTAGAATCAACAAAATGACACCGGTGATCGGAAGTAACAGTGCGAACGCGGCCATTCCGGCAGCCGGCAGCAGTTCGATCATGACCTGCTCGGAACCGTAGGCGGTCGAAGAAATCGCATCCGGTGAAAGGACGCCCAGCGCAACGGGATTGGCTAATCGCTCGTGCTGGAGCTGATCGGTAATCATCGGCCTTCCGAGGAAGACCCTTTTACAGACGTCCGAAAAGGACGGCGAAATCCGCTGCTCGTCAGACACCTCGGTCACAAGTTATTTCCTTATGCAATATTGACGGTTACTTACGGGATCATGACGACTCGGCCAAAGCCTACGATCGTTGTGCTGATCGCGCTCGCTGGACCGCAAGCCGGCGGCGCCCCCGAAGCCTTCTTTACGAGATCTTGACGCTACCTCACAGCCGCAACCCATTGTGCCAACTGCACCCCAGCGACGACTGGGGGTAGGCCGTCCTGTTAGTTACTCCCCCATCAGCGCTCCATCGACGAGTTCGTCGAACCGCTCGATCGCCTCGTCGACCTCGTCGTCGATCCCTCGAAGCGGCCCGTGATCAGCCAGGTAGCGGTGTGCATACAACCGCGCGACCAGGGCTTTGCGGTCCGCGCGGCGGGTGGATCGTTCCCAGGATGCCTGCTCGGCGAGTAACGCTCCGGCGTACACGTCGCCCATGAACTGGGCGAGCGGGAACAACCGCGCTTCGGCCACCTCCCCGCGCAGCTTGGTCCAAGCGGTGATCGCCGCCGCGAGGTCTTCGATCCGCCGGTCCACCAGGCGGGTGGTCTCGTCGTCGTCGGACACCGAGACCGCATCCCGCAGGCGCGCCAGCAGCGGCTCGTGCGCCTGCAACCGCTCGATGCCGCGGCGAACATCCAGACATAAGATGTTGTCCGGACCCTCCCAGATGGTGTTGACCTGCGCGTCACGCAAAAGCCTTTCCACCGGCCAACTTTCGATATATCCGTTGCCGCCGTGAATCTCGATCGCATCCGAGGCCATGGTGATCCCCAGCCGGCACACCTTCAGCTTGGCCACCGGCACCGCGATGCGCTGCCGCACCGCGCGGGGCTGTTGGTGGTTGGCAAAATCGGTGCACTCGAAGACGAGCGCCTGGGCGGCTTCGACGTCGACGATCATTTCGGCGAGCTTGCGGCGCATCAACGGCTTGTCGATGAGCCGCTCACCGAAAGCACACCGCTCCCGGGCGTAGCAAAGTGACTCCACCAGCGCCCGGCGCGCGTTGCCGAGCGCGAACAGGGCGATGCCGAGCCGGGCCGCGTTGGTCAGCTCCATCATCCGGCCCAGCCCTTTGCCGTCGTGCGCGCCGGCCCCACCCCCCGGGCTGCTGATTTCACCGGAGAGCAGGAACGCCTCCGCGTCGACGAACTCCACCTCACCGGACGCGACTGACCGCGTGCCGAGCTTGTCTTTGAGCCGCCGGATCCGGATGCCGTTGCGAGAACCGTCGCGGCGGGTCCGCAGCACCAGGAAGGTCGCCACACCGCGGCTCGAATCCGGCGCGCCGTCGGGCTTGGCCAACACAACGAACACCTCGCCGTCACAATTGGACGCGAACCACTTGAAGCCATTAAGTAACCACGCGCAGCCGTCCCCGCTTTCACTGCTTGCACGTCGAGCCGTCGTCTCCAATGCGCCCAGGTCGGACCCGCCGGTACGCTCGGTCAACAGCTGAGCGGTTTCGCCTTCCCATTCCCCGGAGGCGAATTTGGCCAACACGTGATCGCGCACGTCGGCCGGCGCAAACGCCGCGACCAGCGACTTGACCATGTTGCCGCCGGTGCCCAACGCACACCCCATCCCGATGTCGGCCTGGTTGAGCAGGTAGTTTGACGCGAACAGCGGCAGGGACGGGTTGACGCCGGCGGCTTTCACGTCCCGGCGCAAATCCCGTTGGGCGTCCAGGACCGCGCGCTTCGACTCGGTGAACGACGGCGGCTGCACCACCCGGCTGATGTCGTGGCCCCAGCGGTCATAGCGCTCCAGCCGTGGCGGGTTGCGGTCGGTCTCCTCAGCCCACCGGGCGACCGGGCCGCCCATCAGCTCGCCAATACGGGTCAGGTGGGGCTCGGCAACGGCCAATTCGGCGGGCTGCATGTAGTAGGCCATGGTGAACTGCAGGCTCGGATCGGTCCGATACCAGTTGAGGCCGACAGCACCGCGATAGTTGTCAGTTCGGTAGCGCTCCGACTTCTCGGGCGTCGCGAACGGAAGCCGGTCAACCGCCTCGAGGTCGTAACCTGCGCCTGCGGTGTCGGCTGCCAGTCCGGTTGGGTCGTGGCGCACCATGCGGTGACCGTACCCCGTGCTTCCTGTGAGGAAGCTTAGGCTGCCAGCCGCTGAGCTGCGGCCGCAATCCGCTCGTCCGAGGCGGTCAGCGCCACCCGGACATGCTGGGCGCCGCGCGGGCCGTAGAAGTCGCCGGGTGCGGTCAGAATGCCGCGCTGCGCCAACCATTCGACGGTGTGACGGCATGGCTCGCCGCGGGTGGCCCACAGGTATAGACCGGCTTCGGAATGCTCGACGGTGAAACCCGCCGACCGAAAGGCCGCCAGCAGCACCTCTCGGCGTCGGGCATAGCGGTAGCGCTGCTCGCACTCGTGGGCGTCGTCGTCGAGCGCGGCGACCATCGCCGCCTGCACCGGCGTCGGGACCATCATTCCGGCGTGTTTACGCACGGCCAGCAGCTCAGCGACGAGTTGTGGGTCACCGACCACAAAACCGGCGCGATAGCCGGCCAGCGAGGAGCTTTTGGATAGCGAGTGCAGGGCCAGCAGCCTGCTGTGGTCGCCGTCGCAGACAGCGGGATGCAACACCGAGTAGGGCTCTGCGTCCCAGCCCAGGCTCAGGTAGCACTCGTCGGACGCCACCACCGCACCGCGCTCACGCGCCCAGCCGACAACTTTGCGCAGGTGGTCCACACCGAGCACCCGCCCGGTCGGGTTGCTCGGGGAATTGAGGTAGACCAGTGCCGGGGATTGCGGGCCGAGCTGGGTAAGCGAGTCGGCGGGCAACACCTGCGCGCCGGCCAGGCGGGCGCCGACGTCATAGGTCGGGTAGGCCAGTTCGGGCACCACGACGACATCGGTTGAGCCGAGCCCCAGCAGCGTCGGCAGCCAGGCGATCAGCTCCTTGGTGCCGATCACCGGCAGCACGGCCGCGTCGGTGAGGCCGCTGATGTGGTAGCGACGGCCCAGCGCGGCGATGATCGACCGGCGAAGCGCCGGGGTGCCCGCGGTGGCGGGATACCCGGAAGCAGCGCTGGCGTTGGCGAGCGCTTCACGGATCAGCGGCGCGACCGGGTCGACGGGTGTGCCGACGGACAAATCCACGATGCCGTCCGGATGAGCTTCGGCGGCGGCCTTGGCCGCGGCCAGGGTCTCCCACGGAAAGACGGGTAATCCGGCCGACACCAGCGGGCGGCGAGCCTTCAGGGGGCTCAGTCGCCCTCGCTTTGCGGCGGCAGATCTTTGACCGATTGCGGGTCGTTTTCGGTCAACCCGACCTTCGCCGCGCCGCCCGGGGACCCCAACTCAACGAAGAAGTCAGCGTTGATCTGCGTGTATTCGTTCCACTGTTCGGGCACGTCGTCTTCGTAATAGATGGCCTCGACCGGGCAGACCGGTTCGCACGCGCCACAGTCCACGC
Source organism: Mycobacterium sp. (assembly GCF_049802695.1). Classification (GTDB taxonomy): domain Bacteria; phylum Actinomycetota; class Actinomycetes; order Mycobacteriales; family Mycobacteriaceae; genus Mycobacterium. The sequence continues at coordinate 6,978 of NZ_JBARMY010000508.1, read as the reverse complement.
ATTCGTCGGGGTGGATGTAGAGCATGCGGGCACCCTCGTAGATGCAGTCGACGGGGCACTCTTCGATACATGCCTTGTCTTTGATGTCGACGCAGGGTTCGGCGATCGTGTACGTCACAGACGTCTCCTCACGGTCTCCTCCAGTGCTGTTCAGTGCGGTCAGTGCCGGTATGCCCGAGGGCTTGGCCTGTCGGCGAGGCGGTTACGCTGATTACTGATACTAGACGTTGCACATAAATTCAACTACACGGCCTCTATTGCGAGTCAGCGCCGAGCGGTCAAACCCGGCCCGGCTATCGGGTTGTTAGTACCCGCTCAGCAACCGGCGCACGCGTTGCAGCGTTTCCGGCCCGTGGCTGCTTGGTTCTCCGCTGCGCGCGAGCGTGCACACAATGCCCTGCCCGGCGGCGTGTCGGCGTGCGAACACGCACGCTCGACGACAGAAGGCACCTCGACGGCAGGAGTCCTCACGCGGCCAGAGGCGTGTAGGTGGTGGTGCGTTGTCGCGCGGGGCGGCCGATGCCATCGGCGATTGCGACCAATTCAGCGACCGTCTTGGCCGACCCATGTTCTGATCCCGCCATCCGCGAGATCGTCTCCTCCATCAACGTGCCGCCGAGATCGTTGGCTCCGCCGTCGAGCATCACCTGGGACCGTTCGACGCCGAGCTTGACCCAACTGGTCTGGATGTGCGATATGCGCCCGTGCAACATGATTCGCGCCAGCGCGTGTACCGCACGGTTGTCGCGATGACTGGGCCCGGGCCGGGACGCGCCGGCCAGATACAGCGGTGAATTGTGGTGCACGAAGGGTAGCGGTACGAATTCGGTGAAACCACCTGTGCGGTCTTGGATTTCGCGCAGCACATTGAGATGGCTCACCCAGTGCCGGGGTGTGTCGACATGGCCGTACATCATGGTCGACGACGAGCGCAGGCCGACCTCGTGGGCGGTGGTGACGACGTCGACCCACATCGACGTCGGCAGCTTGCCTTTGGTGAGAACCCAGCGCACCTCGTCGTCGAGAATCTCGGCGGCAGTGCCGGGGATGGTGTCCAGGCCGGCTTCACGCAAGCTGGTCAGCCAGTCGTGAATGCTGAGCCCGCTTTTGGTGACACCGTTGGTGATCTCCATTGGGGAGAACGCGTGCACATGCATCGACGGCACGCGCTTCTTGACCGCACGCACCAGATCTGCGTAGCCGGTGACCGGCAGCTCAGGATCGATACCGCCTTGCATGCACACCTCGGTGGCTCCCTCGACGTGGGCTTCCCACGCCCGTTCGGCCACCTCGGCGGTGGACAACGAGTACGCATCGGAGTCGCCCTTGCGCTGGGCGAAGGCGCAGAAGCGGCAGCCGGTGTAGCAGACGTTGGTGTAGTTGATGTTGCGGTTCACCACGAATGTCACGTCATCGCCGACGGTGGCTCGGCGCAACGAATTAGCAAAGGCGGCAACCGCGTCGAGCGCTGGACCATCGGCGGTGGCCAACGCCAGATATTCGGCGTCGCTGCAGCGGGCGGGGTCGCGTTCGGCCGACCGCAGCGCGGCCAGCACATCGGTGTCAATCCGGTCCGGCACGCGGGCCGCCAGCTCGTGCACCTGCGCACGAATCGAATCCCAATCGCCGAAGGCGCTGTCGAGATCGGTGCGGGTTCGGGTGTTGCGGCCTTCGATGTCGATGCCGGCGTTGAGATCAACCCGGCCCGAGGAAGCCACGTCGTCGGGCTCCTGCCACGGCAGGCCGACCGGGTCGACATCGCGAGCGAGTCCGGTGGCCGGGTCGGCCAGCGCCGCTACGTGTCCGCTAACCCGCGGGTCAATCCACGCCGCGCCGGCCTGGACGTATTTGGGCTGTGCGGTCAGCCGTTGCACCAGGTCAAAACCGGCGTCGGCGGTGACGGCGGCCAGCTCCTCCAGAGCGGGCCACGGTCGTTCCGGGTTGACGTGGTCGGGCGTCAGCGGCGACACGCCGCCCCAGTCGTCGACCCCAGCGGCGATCAGCGCCCGGCACTCTTCGCTGGACACCAGGTTCGGCGGGGCCTGAACGCGCATCGCGGGCCCCAGCACCAGCCGCGCCACGGCCACCGTCGCGATGAAGTCGTCGATGCCGGCGTCGGGCACCGACGACATCGCGGTGTGCTCCTTGGCGCGGAAGTTCTGCACAATCACTTCTTGGATGTGCCCGAATTCTTTGTGCGACTTGCGAATCGCGTGCAGTGTCTGCGCACGCTCGTCGAGCGTCTCGCCGATGCCGACCAGCAGACCGGTCGTGAACGGGATCGACAACCGGCCGGCGTCGGTCAGCACTCGTAAGCGCACCGCCGGGTCTTTGTCCGGACTGCCGTAGTGGGCGAGGCCTTTGGTTTCGAACAGCCGGCGCGACGTCGTCTCGAGCATCATGCCCATCGACGGCGCAACGGGTTTGAGCCGCGACATCTCCGACCAGCTCATGACTCCCGGGTTCAGGTGCGGCAGCAGCCCGGTTTCCTCCAGCACAAGGATCGACATCGCCCGTACATAGGACAAGGTCGAGTCATATCCGCGCTCCTCCAGCCACTGCCGGGCTTCCGGCCAGCGGTCTTCCGGGCGATCACCAAGTGTGAAAAGCGCCTCTTTGCAACCTAGTTCGGCTCCGCGCCGCGCGATGTCGACGATGTCGTCCGGCTCGAGATACATCCCCGCCCCGCGGGCACGCAACTTGCCCGGCACGGTGACGAACGTGCAGTAGTGGCAGGAGTCACGGCACAGATGCGTGACCGGGATGAACACCTTGCGCGAATAGGTGATCGGGAGCCGGCCTTGCGGGCCGCGTCGGCCGGCGGAATCCAGCCCGGCGTCGCGGACCCGCGCCGCGCTTGCGCACAGATCGGCCAACTCGTCATTGCGTGCGGTCATCGCCACAGCCGCCTCGTCGACGTTCAGGACCACCGCGTCGCGAGCCCGCCTCAGCACCCGCCGCAGGGCGCTGAGACTAGGTTGTTCGGGTGTTGCCGGAAAGGCAGGGCCGGGCAGGTCGGTGGTACCTCGCGGGTTCAGAGCCACTCCCCGATAACGTCGGGTCGCTGAGAATTCATCCGCACCTTTCACTATGTCCAAGATCGGCGTCTACATAACGGCGCCTGGCATGACCGTCAGATTAGCCCTCGACCGCACTGCGGCCGACACCGCCGTCGCTAGTCATCTGACGCGACTGAACCGGTCTGAGTAGGTCGCTGCGCCGCCACAGCACGCAGCAGTGTGGCACGGCTCCGAATCCAATCAGCAGCAGCGCGCCGTAGGCCATCAGGCCGCGACCGCCGAAGATCACGTCGTCACCCGGGCCGCCCAGGCTCATCAGCGCCACAGTCAATAACCAGGTCCACAACGGTAACGCCGCAACCCGCACCGACGTCGTCCACCGCATGCCGGCCCACACCAGCGCCGCGTTGACTAGACCACTTACCAGCGCGCTGATCGGAAAAGGGACCGAGCCGATGTACGCCGGCAGCAGCAACGCGGCGGTTACTGCGCAGAGCACGCCATCGACGGCCAGCAGGGTGAGTACGACGACACGGATGGCAGGGTCCGTCGCCGGGGTGTGGTCACTCGAGGCGACGATCGGCTTGGTGGCGGTCAGGACGGATCCTTCCGTGGCGGCCTGATCCGGAGCTTACCGTGACAATAGGACAGTGGCGTGGAGTCTGGCCGACCGGCTCGAATCGACTGGGTGAGCCGCCACTCTGTGTGGACGTCGCCGTTCCCTAACGATCTGCGCGCGGCCCTATGGCGAACGCCACCAGCGGCTACTATCACAGCGTGGAAGAGGAGTCCAAGCCCGTTCGGAGCCGACGCCGCGGTGCAGCGCTCGAACACGCGCTCTACGACGCGACCCTCGCGGAACTCGAGGATGTGGGCTATGGCGGGCTGACCATGGAGGGGATTGCAGGCCGCGCCCGCACCGGCAAGGCGGCGCTGTACCGGCGCTGGTCGACCAAGCAGGCGCTGGTCCAGGCGGCGCTGCTGTATGCGTTGCCGCCGATGCCCGAGCCGCGCACCGACCGGTCGGCGCGGGAGAACCTGCTGGCCGCCTTCAGCGCACACTGCGACGTGGTCTCCGGCAAGACCGCATTTCCCAGTCTGGCCATTATGGGTCAACTCATCCACGAACCGGAGCTGCGAACCATTTTCGCCGACGCCGTCGTGGCCCCTCGTTTGCGCATCATCGAATCCATCCTGCAGACCGGCGAAGGCAACGGAGAAATCGACTCTGGCTTGCTCACGCCGCTCACCGCGCGCGTTGGGCCGGCTTTGATCAACCAGCACCTGATGCTGACCGGGGCTCCACCGAACCGGCGCCAGCTGATCCGCATCGTCGATACCGTGGTCCCCCACAACGCGCCGGTGGGGGTCATGCACCGCTGACCGGCGACGCTAATCGAGGCGGGTGGCCGCCACCGCCCAGACCGGAAAATGCACCTGGTAGTTGTCCAGAAGCGGTGCCAGGGTTCTGAGTCGATCTCCTACCGGCCCGAACCGCGTTGCCATCTCCGGGCTGGACGTCGACATGTCGTTCAATAATGCCAGCGTCTCTGGCCGGAAGTGCGCGAGGTAGGTGGAGGTGCCGACATGGTCGATCTGCCATCCGCAGGGGTCGAAAATCCGCTCGAAGTTGTCGGCGGGCAGTCCGTCGAACTGCAGACCATTGACGTTGTGTCGGCCGAATTCGAACATGAACAATCGCGCCCCGGATTTGGTCGCCCGGTGCAGCGCCTGCGCGTAGCGCGTCTGCGTTTCTGAGTCGTCGAGAAACACGTGATAGAAAGCGCTGTCGACCACGGTGTCGAACCGGCCCTCGAATCCGTCGAGTGAGGTCGCGTCGGCTAACTGGAAGTTGACTTGCACCCCAGCACGTTCAGCGTTGCGTCGGGCGCGCTCGATCGCCGACGGTGAGCCGTCGATGCCGGTCGTCGAATAGCCGTGCGCGGCAAAGTGGATGGCGTGGTAACCCGGTCCGGTGCCCGGGTCGAGCACTTAACCGCGCACGGCGCCGTAAGCGACCAGTTGCTGCACCACCGGCTGTGGGCCGCCGATATCCCACGGGATGAGCTGGGCGGTCGACCGTTCGCCGCCGTAGAGCTCCTCGAACATCGGATCGACTTCACCTGTCATGACCACTCCTCACCCATCCGCCGAACATCGCCTCAGCTGATGCGGCTTGAGCTCATCCGGCCGCTGCAAGGAACGCTAGCGGCTATTAGATACGGAAAGGCGGGCTGAGCTGCTTTCTCAGAACATGCTCATCAGGACAGCCCCGAAGTCGGTGGAGATTGTCCCAAAGTCGGGCGCAAGGTTGCCGAAAGCGCCGAAGTCGAACAGACTGCCGATCGCTGTGGTGAACTCGGCGGGCTCAAAGACGCCGGGGGCGAGGGCGCTGGTGATTTCGGCGGAGTTGAGGCCGGCCACGTCGGCAAAGAGCGCCGCGTTCTGGTCGAAGAAGCCCTCGACCCCACCCAGGTTACCGGTGTCGAAGACGTTGCTCGGGTCACCGGTCCCGGTGAGCAGGCTGGCGGTGATGTCCTCGGGCAGGGTCACTCCAGCGGGCAGCGTCAGAGTGCTGTCGTAGTCCGCACCGATCACGCTGTTGAACGAATTCTCGGCGGTCGACAGCGGCAGGTTGCCGATGTTGATCACCCGGTCGACGGTGCCGTTCAAGGCGTTGTTCGAGCCGAAGGCCGCCACCTCCGCAGCCACCTCTTCGTTCAGCAGGTTGGTGTTGAAGGCCAACTCGTCGTTGATGAGGTCCGTGTTGAAGGCGATGAAGGCGTTGCCCAAAGCAGGCACGGACGCCGAGAGAGTGCCGTCCAAGGCGTAAGACAGCGCAGCGAGATCGTTACCGGCCGCACCTTGGACGCCACCGACATCGCCACTCACGAAAGGTCCGCCGACGCCGCCCCCTCCGGCAAGATCGGGTGCGACGTTGTATCCGACAGGGCTGGTACCGGCGAGGCCGCCGAGCAGCAGGCTGGAGTTGATGGCGACCGGATCGAAGTTGTCCGCACCGAGGATGCTGTTGAACAGGTTTTCCGACCCGCCGAGCAGCAGGTTGTTTGCGTCTAAGAGCCGGTCGAGGACTTGCGTCGGGTCCGACAACCCCCCGACGGCAACAGCGTCGGCGGTGGTGCCCGTCGTATCCGGAAAAGCCGATGTGATGCTCGACACCAAACTCTCTTCGCCGGTCACCAGCCCCGTGTTGGCGGTGATCTCTTCGCCGACGAGTGCGGTGTTCGCGCTGAGTTCCCCTGCCTGGATGTTGAGTAAGGGGTCGGCGAAGATCGGTGCGGCAGGCCCTATCAGGTTCGATAGAAAGTCGTCCGTCGATGCGAGCACGTCGTCCGCCGAGGAGAGCTCGACGTCGCGCGCTTGGATGTCCGGCAAGAACACTGCCGAAGTGACGGCGGTCATGCTGCCGGCGGCCAGGATAGCGGCTGCCATTGCGTACGAGCGAGCGGCTAACTGCATGGCGACCCTCCATAGCGATGGCACCTGCACCGGTGCGTTACCAGGGTGATCGACACAATACCTGAGACTCGTCTGAGTCGCAGCTAAGATTACCCAATTTGTTGGGGCGTCTTACGGTGCCGTCTTGAGCCACTGTCCGGCGTCGCCGACGATGCCGACCGGCACTGCGCCCGACAGGCCGACATTCTGCACACTGGGACCTGCAGCGACGATCGTGGTGTCCTGCAGGATCGGCAACACCGTCGACATGTTCCACAGCCGAGGCTCGACGGCGGTGATCACGTCACTGATGTTCTTGGTGCCGTTGAGGGCAGCGTCGATATTGGACTGAATGCTGGTGTCGCAGATACCGGTGAGGTTCGACGGCGCCTGTACCAGCGCACCGGGCTCCGGTGCGCGGCTTGCCGTTGTCGACGTCGGCGTCGTCGGGTGTCCGCTGCTCCCGCCAACCGGCGCCGGCGCCGGGTTCGGCTTGGTC
>NZ_JBARMY010000507.1:0-32880 GCF_049802695.1 Mycobacterium sp. | reverse complement strand
GGGCATCGGAATACCTCGCGGCGCAGCGGCTATCAACGATGCCACAACGCTGCCATGAGCATCGCAGTCCATTAGACCGTCGCCGCCCATGATGTAGTCACCACCGGGGAAAACCGGCAGCCGCGGGCTGGGGTTCACGCCGGTGTCGATAACGGCAACCGGTACGCCGTTTCCGGTCGAGTACTGCCACGCTTTACTGACGTTGAGCATCGCGAAACCCGGTGCGGTGACAGCCACGTTCGGATCAGCCACGGTAATGGTGCGCGCGCAGATGTTGCTTTGCCGCATCGGCTGGTCGGAGTTCGGCCTGCCGTCGGCGGGTACCCGGCCCGGATCGACACTTGGCGGTGGAATCGCTTGCGCGACAGGGGCACCCGTCGACATACTGACCAGCAGGACCGCAGACCCCATCGACCAAAGCCGTCGGGCCCATACCGACGCGGTCACCGCATCCTCACCCAGGTGAACAGTCCACCGATCCAGGCCGCCAGGGGTAGGGCCGCGATGATCGCCACCAGTTCCATCCATTCGGCGATCATCCGAACCAGCGGCGTGAACCGGGTGATCGGCACCAGCAGCGCGGCCAGCATCCCTGCTGTTCCGAATGCGGCCAGCACAAGGGCGGCCCACAGCACCGCTGCACTCGATGCGGCCGGCACCTGCAGAACGTACTTGGCGACTCCGATACACACTGCAGCGGCGGCACCGCACACCAACGCGACGGCTTGTCGCTTGTCGGCAAATGCGCGGCCTCGGCTGACGAAGATGAGCACGAACAGCCCGGCCAGTACTGCAGCCGCAATGCTGTGACCGCGGCCCGGGGTCAGCGTCGCCCACACCGCCGCGGGCAGGGTGAGCCCCGCGCCCACACAGATGCCGGTAAGCACGTGATTGGCACGCTTGGCAGCCTCAGCAATCTCCACCCCCCGCGGGGTGGTGTCCGGGTTCACTTCTTCCTCTCCATCGGCGTCGACCGGTGCCACTGCGTCGGCCGGCAGCCTGTCGTTGCGCCGGAACAGATCCCGCCCGGTGACCGACCCGAAGTACGGCGGCCGGATCCGCGCGGACCACAGTGCGATCGTCGGGGCCAGGGTCAACAGCAGCAGCAGCACAACCAACGTGAGCATCCCGAGCCACTGCGCCGGCATGGGCTGCCACATCCGGGCAGCGGCAGCTGTGCCGCCCAACGCGCAAAGCGTCACAACGGCGGCCGCCACGCTGATCTCCCGTCGGGTCACCACGGCGACGCCACAGGTCAACACCGAGACGGCGAGGGCGGCGATGAACAGGTGCGCCGAGCCGAGCGGTCCGGGCGCCGCCGCAGCGACGCTCACCGCCAGCAGGGGCACTGCGAGCCAGGCGAATCCACGTTGCAGGTCGTCGCGGCGTGGCCACCACCGCCAGGTGGCACCGGCAGCACCTGCGGTCAGAAAGCCGGCCACGCCGGTGACGGTGCTGGGCGTCAGCGAATCGGCGGCGGCACGTGTACGCAAGGCCAACCCGAGCAATACCGCCGACACCAAGGCCAGAATCGCGACGGCGGTATAAGTTGCGGTCTGAGCCGTGACCGGTTCGAACAGCTTCTTGCCAACCCGTGCCAGGCCGGTCGACAGCGACTCGTACTGCGGCTCGAACGAATCACCTTCCGCTGAGGGAACAAGGACCAATGTGGCGCCGTCCTCGACGCCCAGCTCGTCCAGGGTTCTGGTGACGTCGAGCCGAACGCCGTTGGCTTTCTGAAGTTCATAGCCGATCCCCATTTCGAGGCCGGTCAGACCGCGGCGTTTCAGTTCGTCGTTCAACAGCTCGACGATGTTGTCGATGAAGACCTCGACCGGCACTGACGCCGGGTACACCTGCGATATCAGGTGTTCTCCGCAAACAACGGCGACCGCACAGCGCGCCGGAAACGACACTGTGGCCATTAGCGTGGCCTGTCGGCGTCCGGAATGTACTTGTCAGCTAATTCGGCGGTGATTTCGAACAGCCGGAGTCGTGTTTTCTTTCTCAGTTCGTGCTGAGTATCGATGATCCCACCTTTGGCAAGGTGAGGGTCGTAAGGCATGAATTCCACTGTGGCGCCTGATTGCGCAAATCGCTCGGTGAGATAGGTGCGCGCGTCGGCGTCGTATTCGTTGCGGTTGTCGTTGAGAATGACCAGGCTGCGCGACACCAGTTCGTGGTAGCCCATCGAACGCAGCAGATCGATCGAGCGCGTCACCGGCAATGACGTGTCGGCAGTCAGTCCAGACACGAACACCAAGGTGTCGCAGGCGTCGAACACCGCCTTCATCACCGGATGCTCGAGGTCGTCGGAGGTGTCGACGACGATCACGGTGTGGCTGCGGCGCAACCGGGACAACACACCGGTGAACATCGACGGCACCAACGGCCGCGGCTGGTCCGACGCCCGGTTGCCCGCGAGGACGTCCAAACCAAGATTGTTCTGTCCCAGATGTTCCCGGATATCAGCGTAACCCTGAACGTCTGTGTCGTTCAGCACTGCGGTGTAGTCGCCGGGCGGAGCTTCGTCGATGCGGCCGGACAGTGTTCCGAAACCGGGCGCGGCGTCGATAGCGACCACGTTTTCCGGCCGGCATTCCCGGAACACCGCCCCGATGCACGCCGTCATCGTGGTTTTCCCAACACCGCCTTTGCCGGACACCACGCCAATGACATATTGCTTCCGGATGTGCCGGCGTATCCGGGCCTGCAATTCGCGATAATGCCTCTCGCCCGGCGACTCGCCTAAGTTTATTCCGCGAAAAGACGCGTTGTACACAAATTTACGCCATCCCGAACCTGGCGGGATTTTTCGCGGCGTCACCATATCGGAAATACGCAATGTACTCGATACGGAATCGGGCTGTTGAGGACGCGATTCAGTCCCTTGTCTGCGACTATGTCTGGCCGGCTCCGGTGAATTAGGTGCCGGCTGCCACGGATTTGTCACGCTCCTGATGCTAACATGATCGCCGAAGCCCTGTTTACACTACCTTTCGATAGGAAAACCATTCTTCATTCGCGGGCAGCCGTCGGAGCATCCGGTTGACGGCGGCACCAATACTGCTCACTGTGCCGGGCCCGATCATGGTCCAGCGCTTGCCGTCCGACGAGAAGTGCTCGGCGAGTAACCGCCCTTCCGGCCCGTCGATGATCGTCACCACGCTGCGCTCGACGTGCGTCCGCATCGGCTCGCCGGTCTCCACCCCAGACTGCATTGCGACGATGGAGGTTTGGGCCGACCGCCGCGGATCGGCGGCAGTCGTGAGGATTTGCAGCTGATCAGGCTCAACTCGTTGATTCATCAAGAAGTTGCAGAGCGTCTGCTGGCTTGTGACACCTGCCAGCAGTGCATCAGCATCCAACGTGATGGGCCGCAGCGGCGCGGGCGTGTTGGTGCCGCACAGGCGTTCCAGCTGCGCAGTGAGCAGCACATTGGCAGCTCCCTCCGCGCTCGCGGTTCCGGCTCCGCTGATGCGGACCAGTTCCTCTGAACGCTCCATGAGGACCCACCACTTGGCGAATCGTGCCAGTAGCGCTCCGGCGGGCGTAGCCGCGTCATCAGGCGTGCACGCCCGAATGACCAGTGCGACGTCGCGACGCGCGAGCACAGTCAACCATTCGACGACCGCGGCGTCCACCGTTCCGGCCTCGTCGATCACGCCTTCACGCCGGAGCTCGGCGGCGATCGGATGCGACAGCGCCATCGGAGCCGTTTCGAAGCTCGGCAAAGTCGGCCGCAGCCCGAGCTCCGGGGCGAGCGCCTCTATGCCGGTCAGGACCTGAAGCACCCACAGCCCATCGACGGTGGTGGTTAACACACACAGTTCCTAATCCAGCCGCTGGAGAGGGCACGCGCCCGCGTGCATCTCAGCTCAGCACTTCAAGGACGCGTCAGACGAAGAAATTCGTAGAGCTCAAGTCTGTTGCGTGGGCTGCCGCGTTCACCGTATGGATCGTCTGGCCGTGTTGCGCCACTGTTTCGATGAGACCCTCGAGTCCGCGAAGCATTTGAATTTGTGCCTCATAGAAAGCCGCATGCGCCTGGCCTTGAAAGAACCCGGCGATCTGGTCGGTTCGGTGCTTAATGTCGTCGTGGTGCTCCATCAACATCGCCGCGTTATTCGCGACTCCAGAACCCAAATCATCGACGACGCCGTGGTCATATTGTATGTTGCCCATGCTTGTCATGTCGTTCCAATCTCCAGTCGGTCAAGTGTTGATTAGCTGATTACCAAAGCACTGGTCGTTATGCTTGTGTCGCCGCGAAGCCGGCGAACGAGTGTGCGGAATCCAACTCATGCTGCTCCATGAGTAGCGCGACCTTGCCGAGGCCCTGAGCCAGCTTGGTGCCCCACATCACCGCTTGCGCCAAGTCGTGTTGAACCTTCGCTGCGGTGGTGATCGAAGATTGGTAGGCATCCCCTTGCCAAGCCACACCGACGTTCTCTTGACTGCTCAGGTACTGATTAGCGATGACGGTCGCGTGTTCAAGCGCCGTCTCGATGGCCTGCTGCGTCGAGCGCATCATGTCCGGCGTAACTTGTAGTAGTGCCATTGCTTCTCCCTTGCTAGCGGACCCGGCTTCGGGTTGGGGACTAGTTTAAGCATGCCGCGGCGTTTGTCACTTCACGCTTTTTACGCTTCGCGTCACGTAAGCATCAGTATTTGACTGTGGTAACGCCTGCCCCAATTTCGGCCCGGATGACCCGCCTGACGCTCATGCGCAGTGCTCAACGCAGGGTGTTGGCCCGTCTGTGCCGCTGCTGCCGGATGGGCCCAACATCCCCGGCAACACAATCCCTCCCTCGTTCACGTGGACCGACGATTGGCGCGAAAGCGCACGCTGCGATGTGAATGGTTCAAACGGACACGTCCGTCAGCAAGCGCCAATGCATAGATGATCTCGAGATGGCCCCGCTGTCGGAGCAATAGCCTAGTCCAGATGGATCCGCGACATCGTTTAGCGATCGAATTATCGACTTCAGGTCACCAACTAGTCGTTCGAGTTCGGCAAAAGCTCCGCCGTAATTATTTAGGGAATCAACCGCTAATTGGCGGAGAAGGCAACCCGGTCGCCACGAAGCTCCTCGTTCGTCAACGTCGGTCCCCATAGCTCACGCTGACTATTAACCCACTCGAGGCTTGGACGACGCTAATGTGGTTGACGGGATCATAGAATACTGTCGTGCCTCCTCTGCTGGGCGCGGACAGACCGGTTCGAAGCGCATTGTTTACGGCGCTCACGTTCGGAAGGCGGGCAATCCGCTAGCCGGTTAACGAGCCGGGCCGTCACCGCGGCTCGATCTGATCACCGTCAACCACGATGCGGGCGTATGTCACGGCCTCCTCAGACTTGTCACCGCTGCCGCGTGCTCGCCTCCCCGCCGGCGCCATCGGCATCGCCGTGCCGCCCGTACTCACGGAGGTGGTCAAGCTTCCCACCTTGGTGGCGTTAGCCACACCACCGCGGAAGCTGGTGGGCCGGCCACCGGTCTCCGGCTCGAAAGTGCTGGCAGGACGGGTGTAGCTGGTTAAGCCAGCACCGGAATACGCGCCGACTCCAGCTCCGCCCGCACCGGCTGCGAGACCTCCGGGGGCCGTACCGCCGGTTCCCACCGACCCAGCCACGGCCGATACGACGGCCGCCTCCGGTGCCGTCCCCGCTGGAAACATTCCCGCCATGGACTGCATCAGGGATTGCGGGATGCTGGTGAGGCCCTGCGCCGCCTGCAGTGGGGCTTGAGAAATTCCCGTCACTTGTTGCATCACCCCGGAAACCGCCGCCTGCAGCGGCTGGGTGACCGAGGTTAGCTGGCTCAGGCCATTCGCCGAGGACGATGGTGCCGCTCCGGCCGCCTGCGCGGCCTGACTCGACAAGCTCACCCCGTCCTGCACGCCCGTGGTGGCCGCTGCCTGCGCGAGCGACTCTCCTGCGACTGTCGGGGCGGCGGGGGACGCGCCAGTGGGGGCTGCCGGCGGCGGCATCGCTCCCAATGCGGCGGTAAAAGTGCTCATCAAGCCGGAATACACCCAACCCACGCTCGAATTGTGGGGCCAGTGCTCTCCGTAATATTCGATATCTCGTTCGATTATGGCCGGGGTGTATGTCAAGAACACGCTAGGGTTGGCGTCGTTCATCGCCTCTCGCTGGTCCCGGTTGTCCTGGCTGACCACGGAGGGAATCACGGAAGACTGCGCCGTCGTGAAGGCGTCGATGGCGCCCTGGGTGACCATGATTTTGTGCGCGGTCCAGCCCGCGGTCGTCTGCAGCCCGGCGTTCAGGCCGGTTGCCGCATCAGCGGAGGCGATCGCTCCGAGACCCTGCCATGAACCGAGCGTCGCAACGGTATTGGCAGCGGAGCGCCCCATCGCCAGTTCGTGGTGGGCAGTCTCCGTGACCCAAACCAAGTTGTTGCTGACCACCGACGCCGGGGAACCAGCCTCAAAAATTGCCGCGATAGCCTCGGGTGGACCCGTCCACCGCGGATCGCCCGCCATGCTCGTCCCGTCAGCCTAGGGCGGCGTTGTCGATCGCATCCGTGGCGACGTAGGTACCGGACGCCAGCGTCTGAGCGCCGGCAAAGGCAGCGCGCTGTCCCACATGATCCGCTATGGCCGCCAGGTATGCGGCGCCGGTGGCGTTCAGCGCTGTCATGAACTCCGCTGAATCCAGATCTGCCGCCATCGGCACCACACTGGTGAGCGCGGCGGCACCGGCCGCGGTCGTAGCCGCCATATCCGAGCTGATTCCCGATTCAGTGAGTGAGGACATATCGACTGCGGCTGGAACCACGCTGAATGCACCGGTCATCTTCCTCCCACGTTGCTCCGAAGATTCATACCGCGAGTGAGTTGTCTGAGTTTAAGTTGTTCGGCACCCACTGTCGACTCAGTGTTCCGGCGCCTTGGGGATGCGGTGCGGTCGTCCTATCCTGGCGTTCCGGTGAGCACCCCTTCCCTCTCCCCGTCGCTGGAAACCAGCAAGCCGCGACCCGGTGGCGACTGCTGAGCGCTGGTTCTTCCGAAGACCTTCACATTCGCTGGATCGTTGTCCATAAATAAACTGGGGGAGCGAGATCCGGTCAGCTTCTGGCCGGTTCAGCAGTTCCTCCTGGCAAGGGGCCATCTCGTTAACGGCGTTTCCGGCGGTTTCCATCAGTAGGTTTCGGCTGCCGGGAATCGGTCGCCGAACGTGATCGCAAACGCATTAAGCGCTGGCTTCCACCGCATCATCCATCGTGCCCTGCCCACCCCGTTGGGCTAGGTAACGAGTCACGAGGTAGAGACATTTCATCGCGGCTTGCTCGGATGGAAAGTGTCCGCGGGCTTTGATCGCTCGTCGGTAGCGGGCGTTCAGCGATTCGATGACGTTGGTGCTGCAGATGACCCGGCGTATCTCCACGTCGTAATCAAGGAACGGAATGAACTCGTTCCAGGCGTTGTCCCACAGCCGGATCACCGGGTAACGCTGTCCCCATTTCTCGGTCAGCTCCTCGAACGCCGAGCGGGCCGCGTTAGCGTTCACGGCTGTATAGATCGGTTTGACGTCTCGTTTGATCTCGTCCCAGTACTTGCGGGAGGTCAGCCGAGATGTGTTGCGCAGCAGTTGAATGATGCACGTCTGCACGATCGTTTGCGGCCACAGGTTGCCCACGGCCTCGGGCAGTCCTTTGAGGCCGTCGCAGACCACGAAGAAGACGTCCTTGATGCCGCGGTTGCGCAGATCAGTCAGCACGCTCATCCAGAACTTCGCGCCTTCTCCGCCGGTGCCGGCCCACAATCCGAGGATGTCGCGTTCGCCGGCCAGGGTGACCCCGATGGCAGCTTAGAACGGCCGGCTGGCGACCTGGCCGTCACGGACCTTGACCACAATGGCGTCGATGAAGATCGCGGCGTAGGTTTCGTCGAGAGGCCGCACCGCCCAGTCGTTCATCTCCTCGATCACCTTGTCGGTGATCCGGCTGATCGTCTCCTTCGACACCGACGCGCCGTAGATCTCGGCGAAATGTGACGAATTCTCACCGGTGGTCGGGCCTTTGGCATACAACGACAGCACGACCTCATCGACGCCGGACGACCGGCGCTGACGCTTCTTGACGATCTGCGGCTCAAACGTCGCGGCCCGGTCCCGGGGCACGTCGATATCGAACCGCGCCGGTGGTGTCGGTCAGCACCGTCTTTGCCCGGGTGCCGTTGCGGATGTTGCCTATTCCCGCGCCGGGCGGGCCGTGCTTTTCATAGCCGAGGTGTTTCGGTCATTTCCTCGTTGAGCGCGGTCTCTCGTACCGTCTTTGTTAGCTGTTTGTGCAGCCCGTCGGGCCCGGTCAGTGACAAACCCTGTTCCTGGGCCAGTCGCACCAGCTCGACCGCAGCCTGCTGCTCAGCAGACTGCACAACCTGCTTACTTTTCGCCACATCGTCCAGTGTCGTCATCACGGCACCTTCCTCACCGAGCAACGCTCAGCGTGTCAGGCCGGAAACACCGTCAAATCCACAGACCCCACTTGCTTACACCGGATCTGTTGCGTGCTCAGCGGTCTCCCCTTGGTTCGCCGATGGCGGGGTGACCCAGGGATAGATGACATCGACGTATTCGTCGCGCGAGAGGACAAGGGTGGGAGCCGGTGTGGAGATGTCGACGTAGTTGTGGCCCGCGCGGTCCTTGCGGCGCGAGATGTCGAGGTCGTCGCTGATCTCGCGTGCCTTGGCGGGGTCGAGGTGCCAAACGACGGAGGTCTTGTCCAAGTCGATATCGGCGCGGCCGGTCTCGATGAGGAACTTGTGCATTACACCGTCGTGCTCAAGTTGCGATGCCCCGCGTTGGATTGCTTCGCTGAGGGTGTTTCCGAACGTCTCGAGTCCGGCACCGTCCATGGTCAACAGCACGGCGTCATACCCGAAGTCGAATTCGGGAAGATAGTTCACGCGGATTACGTTCATGGGTCGCCTTGGTGCTTGGTCGTGTGCCTTAACGGGCCTCAATGTGATCCAGGTGCCGACAGATTAGGCTTGCCGGTCACGGCGAGGGGGACACGCGGACAACGCGACGTTGACTATTGCGTAAATCTTAACCGGACTGCGTGCCCGCAGTGCACACGGAATTGATGCTCGCTATTCCGTCGAAGAACCGACCAGGACCCCTTCCACTTCCCCGTCGCTGGAAACCAGCAAGCCTCGACCCGGTGGCAGCTGTTGAGCGCTGGTTCGTCCGAACACCTTCACGTTCGCCGGGTCGTTGTCCATAAATAAAGTGGGGGAGCGAGATCCGGTCAGCTTCTGAACGAACGGATTCATCACCACCTGGGCGGCCCAGTTTCCGGGCAGCCGCGAGGCGATCACATGGAGACCGGTTTCCCGGCTGCGTTCAATCAACGGCCACAGCGGCGCTGTTGCGGCCGGCTTCATCGTCTGGTTGTGCGGTCGTAATTCGTGCTCGTCATCTATCAGGACAAAGTGATGCGGACCCTCCCACGTTTTCCGGTTGAGCAGCTCTTCCTGGCTCAGACCCGAAGGGGGCAGGCGATCTCGCAGCAGTGCCGCCAGTTCACCTACGACGTTGTCGATGTCCTCTGTGGTGTAGGCGTACGCGCGCACATGCGGACCCCGAATTCGGCCGATCAGTGTTGTTTTCGGATCAATTATCGTGATCTGCGCCTGCTCGGGACTTAATCGGGTGACGATCGACTGACCGATTGTCGCCAACGTTGTTGTCTTCCCGCATAATTGGCGGCCCATTATCAGCATGCTGGGCACCAGCCGGGTCGGCAGCGCCACTGGCTGCAGGGCGCTCTCGCCGATCGCGAAGGGGATATTCAGCGGATCGGCGGCGTCGACGGAGCGCCCGTGCGCTTCGATGATCTGACTCAAGGTCACCCGCTCCGGCAGCCTGGAAAGGCGCTCCACCTTATCCGCACCGGTGACTGAGGCGATCACCGAACCAACGCCGCGTGTCGCCACCCGGTCACCTCGGCTCCCCGTTATCTCGGGCACTCCCATCAACAACTCGTGTCCTTCTCGGCTGAGACCGAACCCTGGCCGGTCCAAAGTGTTTCGCGCGGCTCTTCGGCGCTCCAAGCCATCTCCCATCTGTGATTCATCGGGATTGCTCAGCCGCAATTGGATCCGCGCGTTAGACACATTGAGCAACCCTTGTTTCTGCCCGACGAACCAGGCGACGGCACTGGTCATTACGTGCACACCGTAGGACAGACCTTGCCGGGCGACGGCTATCGCACGGTCACCCATGGCTGGGTCCTTTTCGTAGAGATCGCCATAGTTGTCGATGACGAGAAACACGTCGCCGAACTTGTCCTGCGGGTCGGTGCCGCCGCCGCCTCCCGACCCGAATCGCCGCTCCCTGAATTCGGCGATGTCGATCTGGTAGTGCTTGAACGATGCCTCGCGAGCGCGAACCAAACCCTCCACTGTCGCGATTGTTCGAGACACGCCCTCGCTGTCATTCAAGCTGACCACTCCGGCGACATGCGGTAGGTCTTCTACTGGATACAGCGCCGCGCCTATGCAGAAGAATGTCACCCGTTCCGGGCGGTACATCAGCGCGGCGGATGTTATCAACGTCATCAGCGTGGTGGACTTTCCGCGCTGGGCGGTCGCGACCACCATGACGTTGTCCATTTCGACGTCGATGACGTGCACTCGCTGCATGTGATCTTCCGGGATGTCGACGATCCCGACCGGAAAGACCAGCCCGGGATTTTGACCATAGTCGACATGCCAGGGCTTGCCGCGCCAATATGCCACCAGAACGTCTATCTGTTCGCTGACTTCCAGTGGAGGCAGCCAAATTTGGTGCGGCAGTCGAGCGGGGTGCGAGACCAGCGACTCGCGGATGACGTCGAGTATCTTCTTCCTCTTGAAACCATCGGCATGGAAAAGGAATTCGTCGGGCTCGTCTGGTTCGTCGGCGCCCGCCAACACCGCGGTGTCTTCGGCGCTGAGCGGCTGGTACTCCCACGTCAGCGGCCGAGGCTGAGAGAAGCTGACGTCCACGGTCTTGCTGAGGTTCACCGATTTCTTCGGCAAGACGTACGGTGCGGACAGGTAGAAGCACCGGAACGGTTCCAGATCGCGCGGACCGACTTTGAGGAGCGCGTAGCCGTTTTCCTTCGACGGCAGGTGCAAAGCGGCGTCGCTACCGATGACGTCGCGGGAGTCTTCGGCGGTCTCCGCCCGCAGCGCCACCCGGAAGGCGATATTGCTCTTCGCCTTGCTCAGCGACGACAGATCGAGCCGCTGACCACCCAGCGTGAAGAAAACGTTGCAACCGCGGCCTTCCTGCCCGATGTGGATGACCAGTTGTATCCAGTCCTGGTGATGATGAAAAAGTTCGAGATACTCGTCGATGATGACCAACAGAATCGGAACAGGCTCGAGGTCGCGGCCGGCAAGCCGCATCTCCTCGTACTCGTTGGCGTCGCGCGCACCAGCCTCCTTGAATAGCCGGTAGCGTCGGGCAATTTCACCATTGACAGCCTTAGACATCCGTTCGGCTAAGTGCCGGTCGTCCTTACCCAAGTTGGACAGCGAACCCGCGACATGGGGGAGACCTTCCAGATCCTGGGCGGCGGATTCGAATTTCATGTCGACGAAAATCACGATGAACGTCTCTGGGGAGTGCGTCAGCGCAATCCCGTTGCACAGCGACAGAAAAAACTCCGACTTACCTGAGCCGGACGTCCCGATCACCACTGAGTGAAACCCGTAGCCACCGAAATCTTTTGCGCGGAAAATAATGTGCTGCAGCTCACCGCCCGGCTTGACGCCGACCGGGACCATCGCCCACTTCGCATCGCCCCGGCCACGACTGTCCGCCCACAGTCGCTCGACGTCGAGCTGGCGCGGATCGTTGATCCCCAGCGCCCGCAGCAGTTCGCCGGCCTGGCTGTCCGTTCCGGACAGTTCTCCGGCAGTCATCGGCGACCAGCGCGCCATAGCCCGCGCGTAGCGGTTGGCGGTGCTTTCGGCGAGCATGTCGGCTACGGCGTAGAACGCGTCGCGGTGATAAAGCCGTCCGTTGCGCAGTTCGAATCGCTGGCCCTCGTCGGCGAACCCGACCCCTATACCGGCCCGAGTTGCCAACCGCAACAGAGTAATACCTGCGATGCCCCGCTGGCCGGTGACGCCCTCCCACTGCTCGGGAGTTCCGACACTGTCGTCTACGATGACCCAGTGCGGACCGAGCGATAGACCTGTCGACTCCATCGGCGACGGCATCGACGTGGGACTGGTCCCGACCGGCGGCGTCCAAGGCCCACGGCCCTTGCGGTGCAATTCGGCGTCGAGCGCATCCTCCAGTTCGGTCGGGGAGCCGAAAACCAATCGGCGCAGCCCACAGGCGTCGAACATCTCGTCATGCTGATTGTGCGGCAACCACACCAACCATGACCAGGCCTCAGGATGACGGGTCACCACCATCAGCTTGAGGTCGTTGGGGCTGTGATACACGGCCATCGCAGACATAACGGACCGCGCCAGATTGTGCAGTTCGTCGGGGTCCTGCCCAATGAAACTGAAACCTGGTTTAGACCGTAGGCTCAACACCTTGCCGATCCCGCGAATCTTGCTCTGCTCGAGGATGAAGTCCCTCAAGGCACCGCCGGTCACCGGTTCGAGTTCCTCTCCAATCGGCACTTCAGGCAACTGCAGCGACACGGCCGAGTCACTGGCCTGCTGTATTCCGATGCCGAGGCGCACGTCAAGGAAATCTGGGTCGCCGGGCCGACGCTCCCACATCCGCGGACCGCCAATCACGGTGTCGAGCTTCTGTGGATCGCCGTGCACGAACAGTTGGCTTCGCCGCTGATCTTGGGCGGCGCGCTGCACTTCGTCTCGGTCGTCGTCGAGCTGACGTAGGTAGACGCGGCGTTGCTTTTCCTGTTCACCCCAGCTGATTCGGCGACCGCGGCCGAACCGGCCACTGAACATCAACGCACCGAAGCCGGCCAGCCCCATCATCGGGAAGAAGCCGGACTGCAATGACCGGACTCCCGAGGTGTACATGACCACCAAGGTGCCGATGATCCCGACGAGCAGGGCTGGTACAGCGATCATCAGAAGGATGTTGCGTGGCTCGCGTTCCGGCAGAGCCAGTGGCGGCGCAACCGCCACCCGCACCGGCGGTACAGCCGGCGGTGGCTTACGAGCGGCGCGAACAAAACCTCGTTTGGACATGGCTATCCTCCCGCCGTCTGATGTTCGAACTGCGATACCGGTGCGACCGCGTCACCGCTGACGATGGTGTCGCGGGCCAGCAATGCGTTGTCCCGGCTGATGGCCGGCCCCGCGGCGAACGTCCGCACGATGGGCCAGGGCGCCTGCACGGCGCGCGCCGGGTCCAGGCTCAGCGCTTGCAATGTTCGGTGCTCCCATTGAATGCCGTACCGAACACCTTGCGGCGATACCCAATACAAGCTTTCGCGACTATTCGACGTCGCCACGCCGCTGGTGGTTGCAACGAAGTTCGCCGCGCCCGGCACAACCAGCGTCTGGTCGGCCTCCACCGAATTGGGGTCACGGTCGTTGCGGACCAGGCGCACCAAGCGACTATCCATGCCGATCGGAACAGGCAAACCCCGGCCGGTGAGCACGCCGATCGTCGCCTGCGGGTCGCTGGACTCCTTCTGCCACGCAACGCAGGTGACCGGGTTCGCAGCGGTGTCGATGAATTTCAGCTTGGCGGCGGGGTAGAAGTTGACATTGAGGACGTCGACGACGGGGATATTGATGAGCTTGTCCGGGGTGACCAACGCCGGCGCAGTGGAACCTTGTGAATCAGCGGTGCGCAGCAGGTCCGCGACAAAGCTGGTGATCTTCTGCACGCCGTTGGCCAGTAACACGTAGAAGCCGTCGACGGCACCGCTGGCGTCGCGGGTCTCCAGCACGCTGCCGACCCTGGCGCCGGGCAAGTATTGTGACGGGCTGCCCGCTTCTGGAATTGCTGGCACTGCAAGGGTTTCCGTAGAGGGCATCGCGTCGAAGAGGGCGTTGGAGATTTCGACGGGATACGTCACGCCGGGATCGAGACCCAGGTTGAACGTGACCCGCCGGTCGGCTGGGTCGATCAGTGATCGGTGGTTGCCCCAAATTACATAGGTGGCTCCCTTATGGGTGGCGAGCACAGCCTGTTCTGAAGCCATCGGCGCTGCCCGCCCGAACAAGGACAGTTCACCGGCGATCGCTGTCACCACCGGCGGCGTTCCGCTACCTCGGACCGGCGCCGTGTCGCACACTGACCAGGACGACACGGCGCTGGAGGTGACCGTAAGGTCGTCGGGCACGCCGGGAATACCGATCATCGGGCCGGTCGGATACTTCGCAATCTCGCTTGGTTTCACCCATGCCGGAGGGGAAGCGTTGCCGACTGCCAGCCTTGCCGACGTCAGGTTGAGGGCGGGATAGAGGCGTCCGTCGATCTTCGCGTAGATCGCACCCGTGTCGCGGTTACCGATGATCGACGACTGTCCAACCAGGCCGGCTGGTTTCATGATGTGTAGCAACCCCATCCAGCCGACACCGATCAGTACGAAGACGATGGACAACACCACTGCGGCCTGCTGCTTGCGGTCGTCGTGTTTCATTCGGACCGAGAACCGCGTGATCGCCGCCTTCAGCCGACGGTTGTAGAACAGGTGACCGGAATTCTGGTCGCGATTGGACAGATTGAGCGGCATGGTCAGTATCCTTTCGGCGGGCGGCGAGCATCCGCCTGCTGCACCAGTGCAATCAAGTTCGCTCCGTCGAGGCTCACACCGTAGCGGTGCCGCACGTAATTCATCGACGCGCAGATATTCGCCACCGGGTCGTAGATGTCGGTGGAGGTGCCCGGCTGGTGAAAGCGTGCGAAGGTGGCCGGAATAGTCTGCGTTAGCCCACGCGCGTAGCCCAGGCCATGGCCGTCCGGCTGGGCGGTTCCCGGCGCAATCGCGGGCTCGGATGCGACCGCCGATGCCCGCCCGCCGGACTCGCGGGCTATCAACGTCTCATAACCCCGAATCCAGTTGTGCCTTGCAGCCGGATCAGTGATGCCTAAATGATCGAGCGCCTCCGCGATCCGGTAGCGAACGTGTCCGCGCCGATGTGACTTTTCATAGCGCACTGCGCGAAGCGGGAGGGGTCGGCTTCCTGAAGCGTGTCCGGACCGCGGGGTACGCCGCCGGTCGGGGTAGTTGAGCTGCCTGGTCCGCTGCGCGAGTCCGTGCGACAAGCGATGCGATCGATTGACGTGGTGGTGCTGCGTACGGAGACGAGTAGCCATGCGCCGTAGAGCTTCTCGTCGCCCGAGCGGAGTGTCTGCCGCCGGCGCCGAGTCGTCGTACGCCTCGTCGAGAACCATTCCGGTGACGCGCCGGCCCAATCTGTGGCCGCTGCCGGCTTCGCTCAACACTGCGTCCAGCTCGCTGTTAGTATCCGCTGTGCTGCGCAGCGCGCGTGTCAGGCGCACGATGTGTGGCTTCACCGACGAACCGATTCCGTCGCTTGCAGCCCCTTGCCTAAGCGCCTCGGCACGATCTTCCAGCTCTGCGGGCGGCTGCTCGGGACCAGCGACGGAGTGCTCAGCGAGCCCATAGAGGTTGTGCCCGCTGGCCAGAAGCTGCACCGCGCGGCGCATCAGCGGATCCCAGGTCACCGCAAGCCACCTCCGTACCGGGCTTCGTTCTCGGTCTTCGCTTCTTCACGCAAGGCCGAGATCGCCAGATTCAATCGCTCGGCCAATTCACCGTGGGTGTAACCGGTCATTACGTCGGGATGCAATGTCAAATCGACCAACCTGCCGTCGGAGTTCGCCACGGCGCGGATGTCTCCCAGATCGACGCTGTAGGTGACCGTCTCTGCTTCGGCAACAAGAGCTTCCCATTTGTCAGCTGCTTCGCTGAGATCACGCAGCACCGACTCGACGAGATCCTTATCGCTCAGCTCCGCGTGACTCCCCGACCCCGACACCATGTCAGTATCTCGACCCCTCCTACCAGCGTCAATTTAAGACTTTAGGGCTCGGACCGCTCCGCCGAACGGCAATTCTACGAACCCTTGCCAGGGCTTATGGTTGGCCCGCCCATTTGCTTGCCGGCGGCGTTTTTAGTCTCAGGAACCAGGCGAAGTGATAATTCGCCGACAACTCGTCTCCGGTCGCAATGCCCTCGGTAGCGGCCAACAGCAGGCAATTGAGCAGCAGCGCGGAGTCAACGTCTGGATACTGGGCCAATAGTTGGTACCGGGCGGTGTCGAGGTGTACGCGTAACACGTCAACCTCTGCCTCCATAACGCCCGTCCCGGCAGCGCCGGCTTTGGCCAGGGTTTGCACCATCCTCGGCAGTCCATCGCGCCAGTGCGTTGCCTCAGTGAGCCCCCAACCGAGGTCGTCGATCATCGGCAGCGCCCGCGGGAGCAGTGACGGTTCGGTCGCCGAGGAGCTGGTTGCCCAGCCGAGGGGGTCACCGGGTGCATAACTGACCGAAAAGGCGCTGGGTCCCAGCAATGCGGCTGCATTGCCGCTCCGTCGGTCGGGTTCCAACAGGCGGACACCGGCAGGCAAACTAATCCCCGGTGGTATCCAGCCGTGGGCCATGTCCGTGACCACTACCGTGGTCCCGTCCTCTCGCTTGCCGACGGCCCAACGCAACCCCGGTTCTTGACGCGCCACGAACTTCAGCAGCCTCCACAATCGCTCGGTCTCTGCCTCAAGGTCGAGAAAGGCAGATCTAGCGGGCATTTCGGACGTTTCGGCGGCAGCCGGCTCGGGGCTCGCCATGACGGCCGTGGCCTCTGGGCCGAACTGCTCGGGTCCCGCGTCGGGCCCTGCGTGCCTGCCCATCTCGACAGCTTCCTGCGGTGCCATCGGGGAGGCCGCATGGCGACCGGGCTGAGCATCCTCCCGACTCGTCCCGGCGGGGTCTTCTGTGACGATTGAGGCCTCGGGTTCGTCCGGACGACGGTGTTCTGCGGGGCTCATCGGCGCGGCCGTGTGGAGGTGACGGACAACCGACTCCACTCGACGGACCGCGGATCCGCGAGCGACGTCGATCACTCGCGCCTCTTCTGCCTGTCTGGCGAAGTCGGGCATCACAGCCCACCGGATAGCTTTGAGCTCCTCGTTCGCGGACTCGACTATTCGCTGCAGATCGAGTTTGAGATACTCTGCAGCCGGGGCATTTTCGGGTGTAATCGTCGCCAGCTCGGCAGGCCACAACCCACCCACGACCCATGGTGTGCAGTCAATGGGAGAGCTGAAGGCCGGAATCGTCAGAGATTCCCGGGTCGCTCTCCGGAGGCGCTGGCGCGCCGTCTTTCGACCGAAGATCGCCACCGGCCAAGCGTACCGTCATCCGTCTAACGCGGAATTCACTACCTTTTTTACCCTCACCAGGCGTTATGCCGCTGGACGCAGATGAAGTGCGAATGGTCGAAGAGGGCACACCGAGTGAATTGTGGCGATGACGGGCCCTGGGTAGCGTGACGTCATGGCTGATTCTGCGCTGCAGCAGCAACTCGACGAAGTTCGCGCGTTGCTGGCTCGCGGGCGGGAGCTGTTCGGCGGCAACCCCGTCGAACCGCCGACCGATATCGCACCGCATCCCGGAGCTGTGCAGGCGTGGCTTCGCTAGCTTTCCGCAGCGTCTATCGGGCGGCGCGGCGCCGCCGCAATTTGTGCGCTAGAAGCTTCTCAATCGCCGCGTCCAGATCACGAGGATTGGGAACTACGGCAGACGGCGTGTAGCCCGCTGCCACTATCTCTCCGCGAACCTCCATGAGCGCCTTGAGGTAGGACACGTCCGCAGTAAGCAGTATGCCCTCAGCCAAGGTCTGTGCGTCGGTGTCCATCGCTGCGTGACTCAGCACGACACTGTGCGCGTACCCGCCTCGGCTGGATCGGAACATGATTGCGCTGCTCGGGTGAACGGTGTCGAATTCAGGATCAGCGTTGGTCATCGACTGTCGTCAAGACTTCTGAACCTGGCGGCGGCATCTTGCTCGTTCTGCTCCCACACTGTCGCAGAAGTTCTGAGATGATCCGCCAATCCGGCGTGGTCGTCGGCTTGTTGTTCGTAACAGAGCCGCCTGTGCTCGAGGAGCTCGCGCCCCGCCTCGCGTAGCTCGCTGAAAATCGGCCCGAGCGAATCGAGGCTTTCCTGGATCGCCGCGTGCGAGGAAGGAACGGTGCGCAGATATTCCGACGCCTGCTGGTGCTGGTCCGCCACTTCGCGCAAAGTGTCCGGCTCTACGTGAATTCGGTCTGCCATCTGCTCTCTCCCTGTCGATGTGTCGGCCGCAGCCGCGGGCGCGTTACTGCCGTCGGGCTATGCGTTGGCGAAGACCGCCGGTCTGGTCGGGGTCGGGGGATCGGGCTTGGACGGCGTGGCGGTTGCCACTGGTGCAGGCGGATGCTCCCAGCCTAGAAAGCTCGGGCCCTGCACCGTGGAGATGTGCTGAATTTGACCGTTGACCAGCGCTTCGCCCGGTCCGAGCGCCAGTGCATGGTGATCGGTGAACATACCGATATCGCCGGGGGAGAGCTGCGGCGGATCGATCCGGTCGGTGACTGCTGTGCCCGGCAGGGGGATGGTAATGCCCTGCTCTCGGAACGCATCTGCGATGGGTGTCCCGTTGACCGCGGCCTCGATCACAGCGGCGAGCTTCGGATCTGCGGCAGTGACCGTCTCGCCGTTGGGCAAGGCGACGTTGGTCGGCCCCGCCGGTTCCCCGGGCGGCTCTCCAGCGTCATCCTCGTCGTAGGCGTCATCGTCGTCGTCGTCCAGCCAGAGATCGTCGTCGAAGCCCGGGTCCCTGCCCCCGAGCGCTGCGTCGAGATCATCGTCCGGCGAACTGCGCTTCCCGAGGGTTTGCAGCAAGTCGGGTATCGACGAGCCGCTGGACGCACCCCAGCCGGGCATCGGACCGGGCAGTGCAGCGCCGCCGAAAGGTGGGAAGCCCGCTGTGGCAGGCATGCTCGGCACAGCTGCTGAAGGCGTGGGCGCGGGTGCCTGATTCGGCGAGTCGGCGGGAAAGAAGTCGTGGTCGTCGTCGTCGAGTGGCGAGTCCAGGTATGGGTCGGTCTCGATGTCGTCCGGTTCGGTGCTGTCGTTCTGCGAAGCAGCTGGCGCGCCGACGGCCGGTGGCGCGCTGGGTGCAGTCGGCTCGGGGTGACCCTCTTGAGAGACGCTGTAGAGCGACGTCAGAGCTGCCATCAGCGCCGACTTCGACGTGTCGTCGAGGCTCGCGCCCGCTATCAAGACCCGGATGTCCTTGAGCTTGCCGAGCAAGAATCGCTGGAAGTCCCGAGCGCCGGCAGCGGTGTCCAGATCAGTTCGTGTCCGCACCGCCGACTCGACGTCACGCTGCAGTTGATTCAAAGCTTCCTTGCCGTTAACCGCTATCAGGTGTGCATTCAGGATTGCGCTGATGACTTGCAGGTCAAGCTGTGCGGTCGACGAGTTCTGCTGCGCCAAAGCGCTTTCTGCGCTCCTGATAGCGTCTGCGGCATCGCCTTCCTGGTGGTCCGTCGGCCGCTGGTCAGCCGGCGGGTCCGGTCCCGAGACACTGCCAGGGTGGTGCACTGGCGGGACGACCATCGCTCCGGTCGTCGAGTCGAACAGGTCTGGGTGCCGGCTGCGGATTTTGCCGAGCAACGACTCAACTCGTTGCGGGGTCGCCACATAAATGGTCGCGACGTCCGTCACCTCTTGCGACGTCAGGCCGGTCCGCCAGGCTTGCGGATCACCCGAGCAAACGTTCACGTGCTTGATCGCGGCGAGTAGATCTTCGACTGTCGCCATTGCTCAGGCGGGTGACCGTGCGGTTCGCGGCCCTGTCATGCACGGGAACAGTACCCAGGCCGCTGTGCACCCACAATTCACACCGCAGTGGCTGTGAGCGACGTTCCTCTGCTCACGCCTCGTCCGTCGGCGGCACGGTGTACTGCGACCGGAGGCCTTCCAGCACAGCCCGTTTCGCTTTGTCGAGCTCTCGGGCCTCGGTGATGACCGCAACGATCTCGCGTTGCTTGGCCACCAGAAACTTCTGAAATTCCCGCGTGCCGACAGGGGTGTCGAGTGCTAACGCAGCCTGGTTCTGCACGGCGCCGTTGATTTCACGGGCGATGGCGTCGAGCCGCGAAAGGCCTTCGAGTGTGGCCGCATGTGCGCCGGCAAGTGCCTCGCGCAGCACGTGGTCGACATCAGCGACCGCGCCGTGCTGGGCGACCAGCGCAGCCTGACTGGCTTGGATAGCAGCTACCGAGTGTCCGGTTTGATCTGCCATGCGTTGAACCTACTCACCTGGCCCGGACTCAACAATCCACTATCACGCGTGCGCGGCCTACCAGACCGGCCGTCGGATCGCCACACTGGGACCCAACTGGCTGATGCGGACCGTGGCACCGGAATACGGGGCCTCGACAACCAGATTGTGGCCCAGCGCAATCTGCACATGGCCGGTATGGGGAAAGACAAGATCACCCGCACGCACCTGAGCACGGGACACCGGAATTCCCTCGTGAATTTGCTGATAGGTGGTGCGCTCCAGGTGGACACCCGCCTGCGCGTAGGACCACTTCACCAAACCGGAGCAGTCGAACTGATCAGGACCCGTCGCGCCCCAGACGTAGGGCCGGCCCAATCGCGACAGCGCCGCATGCACCGCTATCCGGGCCCTGCTCTTCGGCGGCAATGCCAAACCGCTCAACCGTGAGTGCTGCCGTCCCGTCCGCCGGTAACGCAACGCGCGCAACGCCGCCGCGTGGTGCCGCGCCCGGGTCCGGGCTGTCGATACGTGTGCTCGTTGAGCTCGTAGCCGCGCGATACGACGACGCGCCGCCTCGCGCTGTGCCACAGGGTTGTCCGCAGTGGCGCTATCGGCACGTGCCTCGTCGAGAACACCTCGGGTCGCTTCGCGGGCATGTGCGTGATCCTGGTGCGCCCCGTTGATGATCCCGGTCATCGCGTCGTCCGTGGCCGCCGCCGAGAGTAAAGCGGTCCGCGCATCACCCATCGCGAGCTGATAACGCCGGTGCGCATCGCCGGCACCAGCGGTTCGGTTCACTTGCGTGTCGGCGCTTGGGCCGGCCCCTTCGATCGTCACCAACCGAGTTGCGCCGGTGAACAAGTGATGCGCGCGACGCAAGACCTCCCAATCGTTATCGTTCAACGCATTCCCTAGCCGTCGTCTCCGTCGGCTTCAGGCGGATCAGCGGTGTGCGCGGACGAAGCGAAGGCTCGGACGCGCGGAAGCGCCCCTGGCGGGATGACACCTCGATTGCGGATGTCCCACATTTCCTCGCCGCTGACGCCGACCAGTGCGGCAATGACCTTTTCCGGGAGCGGGGAGCGCGCGCACGCTCGGTCGAAGCGCGCGCTCAGGGTCGTCGGAATGCGGTCGAGTAGGGCGGCGCGGGTCGCCTCCAGCGCCTGCAGATGGGCCATGAGTCGGTTGGCCGATTCAGCACCGGCATTCACCGCGACCCGCCACGAATTAGCGGCCAGCATCTCGGCCTTGACGCACTGTGCGATCACGGACTGAATATACGTCTCATATTCGTTTGATGTTGTCGCCGGTAGCCGGCCGATCACCGCTTTGAGTGCTTCCAGCTGTGCTTCGGCGTATCCCTCGAGCACTTCCGTATCGCTGTGCCGGTCGACCACTACTGGTCCTGCGGAGCGCTGCACACCTGGTTCTACCGGTTTGACCGCGACCAACCGGTCGAGTTCGGCTTCGGGGTCAGCGGCTACGAGCAACCTGTGATAGGTCCCCGGCGGTAATCCAAGGCCGCTCTCTACCTTGTGAATTGTGCTCTTATGTGGTTTGCGCGCTCCTCGTTCCAGGTAGCTGAGGCCCATGATGCTGACCCCGGTCTCGGCCGCGAGGTCCGCCAAGGACCAATCGCGTGACTCTCGCAGCGCTCGGATTGCCGCCCCTGCCGACTCGCGGCTCACCACAACGCTCCGGGCACGCTCGGATATTACAACGCGCGAAGGCGCTTCTCCGAGATATATGTTTTTGTCAATGTTTGCCTTGTGCCCGGGTTCGCGGCCATATATGGTTCTGCCTACGTTTACGATCAGAGGAGGCCAGCACGTGGGATATCCCTGCTCAGAGAACCCGGAACTATGGTTCGGTTACCCCGACGACGATGCGGGCGACGGCGCTGCGAAGGCGCGCGCATACGAGCGGTCAGCCACCGAAGCGCGCCTCATGTGTCTGCGCCGGTGCCCGTTGGCGCAGCAGCAACGCTGTGCGCGCTACGCCGTCGAACACCGGGAAGAATATGGCGTGTGGGCCGGGGTGAAACTTCCTGGTGGCCAATACCGCAAGCGGGAACAGTTGGCTCGGGCGCACGACACTTTGCGACGCATTGCTTCCGGTGACATCAGCTCTCGGCAATTGCCGGAGAATGCGGCCCTCTTGACCCGGCGCGAGGGCGACGCCGACCGGCTGTCACGTACCGTGTTCCACCTCGCGGCCTCTCACACTAATCCCCGTTCGGCCGCCTGACTTTCCGGCCGTTATGTGGTCTGCTCGGTAGCGGCACCGCTTTGCCTCGGGTGCTGCGGACGAAAGGAGTGCAGATGCCGACCGATAAAACTGGCGCACCAGCGACCGTCACTGCCGGTGCCGGCATGTACGACATCGCAGTGGAAGGCAGCGTCGTCGGGCACGCCTGTATCGCCGACCGTGAGGACCAGCGCGTCTTCTACCACACCGAGGTTGACGACGAGTTCGAAGGACGCGGCTTGGCCACCATCCTCATCGAGCAGGCGCTGGCCAACACACGAGACGACGGTAAGCGCATTGTCGCGGTCTGCCCGACGGTGGCGGGTGTGCTCAAGAAGCATCCGGAGCTCAGCGATATCACCGACCGAGTCACGCCGGAGATCAGGCAGTGGGTACAAGACCTCACGGCTGATTGACCCCGCCGAAGACATGATTCGTTCGCCAATCGGGTACGCAACCGCTCGAGGACAGTGAAGCCCCCGCTGTAACGATCGTGTGCTCCAAGGAGTGGGTGATATGGCGACGCTGCACCGCGATGTTGCGAACGGCATTCATCGCATCGAACATGCTCACGTCAACCTGTACCTGATCGAGGGTGACGCCGGCGAGTACACCGTGGTAGATGCCGGTCTGCCCGGCGTGTGGTCACACCTTGCCCGGTTGTTGGGGGAAGTCGGCGTAAACCCGGACAGGGTGGCCGCGCTGGTGCTCACCCACGCCCATTTCGATCACGTCGGCGTCGCGTCCGCGATGCAGAAGGAGTGGCACCTGCCGGTGTGGACACACACCGACGAGATACACCTCGCCGCGCACCCGTTGCGGTATCAACACGAACGCAACCGGTTTGCCGTGCCACTGACCCATCCCCGGTCACTGCCCATCGTGGCGCGCATGACCTTGGCCGGCGCGCTCATGGTCAGGGGCGTCGAGGACGTGACCGTTTTCGATGCGGATGGCCCCCTTGACGTCCCGGGAAGTCCGGTTCCGGTGTTCACCCCAGGGCACACCTTCGGACACACTGCGCTGCACTTCCCGGAACGAGACGCCCTCATCACCGGCGACGCGCTTGTGACACTGGACCCCTACACCGGCGGGCGAGGCCCGCAGATCGTCTCCGGAGCCGCCACCGCGGACAGCGCGCAGGCTCTCGACTCACTTACTGTGCTGGGGGACACCGGCGCCACCGTCGTGCTACCTGGACACGGCGAGCCGTGGACCGGCGGCATCGCGGACGCCGCCGAACTGGCGCGGCGTCGCGGACCGCACTGACGAGCGCCGTGACGCTCGACTAGTTTCCCGACTCCAGCGCGGCGATGAAGCTGTCCGGGTCCGTCACGCTTATGTAGAGGCAACGGACCTCAGCCCAGCTGCCGCCCACGAATCTCACCGTGCCGGAGGTCAATGGGCGAACGAAGTTGAGTTCGACGATGCCGTAGCGCGAACCATTGACCATCCAGGCATCTCCCATCGGGTGGACTCCCCACGCCCGGGGCCGCTTGTTGATCCGCTTCACCGACTTGATGTCCTTCAGCGGGACATCGATCGCGAAAGCCCACCCGTGTTTGATGTGCAGTGTGTTGCCGACTACCCGGATCGTGGTCCATTTGGGCCAAAGGCCGAAGACGCTCGCGACGGGGCGATACCACCGGTAGTAGCGCATCGCGAAGTCCATCCACCATTCTTGCTGTCTCCCGGGATTGCTTCGGCTCAGCACAAATGTCGATTGGGCGTGCAGTAAGCGGAAATCAGGCCGTGATATCCGCAGCCGGCATCGCGGGAGCTGCACTGGCGCACCAACTGGCTGCGCCCGGGGCTGGCAGACCACCGTCATCGAACGAGCACCGCAGCGCCGTGACCCGGCGGCCGGGCTTTTCCGCACTGACGATCACCAGGCCGCCTCGAACCGGTACGAACAGTTCAGGCGATCACACGTCGACCCAGGACAAAACGCGCGGCCGGCCGTTCTGCGCCGGGCCGATCCACAAGCGCGCAAACGGCGTCCACATATTGCACGCGGGAGCCCGGGTGGTGGTGAGCCCCGTCGACCGGACCTTCATGAGCTTTGTCGGCAAATGATTCGGCAGCGTCGCAGCAGACGGCATTCGACTACCGGAGTATCCGGAGAACGATTAGTCGGCTAGCGGGAAAGAATGGCGCCGACAGGCCTGCCGGCGCCATCGTGTGGGCAGTCACTTCTGGTTCGGGTTGGAAGGCTCCGGTCGAAACTACGAGCTGTGCGCCGTCGACGGCTGCCGCTCGTCATGGCGTGCGCTGCCGTGCGAGGTCAGGCCCGCCTGCGCCTACTGGACCAACCAGCAAAAGAGCTTCATGCTGGAGCCGTCCGCCCATCGCACTTATTTAATTTAATGACTCGGCTCGTCAGATTGGTGGGCGAAGGGGGACTTGAACCCCCACGTCCCGAAGGACACTGGCACCTGAAGCCAGCGCGTCTGCCATTCCGCCACTCGCCCGTGGCAACCGGAGCAGCCTATCACTGTAAGCGCCGCGAACTGTAGCCGCGCCCGGTGGCCGAGAGCGGGGTTACCAGCACGACGCACAGCCCTCGAACCGGCCCTGAGCTGTGTAAAGGCGATTCTCAGAGTTACTGAGGTGCCGCGGTGCTGCCCTGTCCCGATACCATACTTGCTAAGACATCGTTGTTCCGACAAGCGTGCGGTTGACCGCTCCACAGCAGCGGCAGCAAAACTAGTGAGGCGAGCGCTGGAGATGGGCGGCCAGAAGGGGCTAGTTCAACGCATCGAGCGCAAACTGGAGGCGACGTTAGGTGATGCGTTTGCTCGGATGTTCGGCGGATCGATCGTCCCTCAAGAGGTCGAAGCCATGTTGCGCCGGGAAGCAGCCGACGGAATTCAGTCCCTTCCGGGCAATCGGCTTTTGGCGCCCAACGAGTACGTCATTACTCTCGGAGTGCACGACTACGAGATTGTGGCCGCAGATCCCGATCTCACGTCGGACACCTTTGCCAAACACTTGGCGGGATATATCAGTGAACAGGGCTGGCAAACGTATGGTGATGTGGTCGTCCGCTTCGAACAGTCCTCAAGCCTGCACACCGGCCAGTTCCGCGCCCGCGGCGCTGTCAACCCCGACGTCGAGTCCCGCCCGACGGCTGGCGGTGCCGCTCCGCCACAATCAGACCGTGCGTTCAGCGCAGAACCAGGAGTACCACCGATGACCGACAATTCCAGCTATCGCGGCGGCCAGGGGCAGGGGCGGCCCGGCGACGAGTATTACGACGACCGTTACGGTCGTCCACAAGACGATCCGCGCGGCGGCCAGGAGGGCCGCGGCTATCCGGGTGATCCCGCCGGCTACCCGCCGCAGGGCGGCTATCCGCCACCGCGCCATCCCGAGCAGGGCGGCTACCCCGACCAACGCGGCTACCCGGAACAAAGTGGCTATCCCGACCAGCGTGGTTACCCGGAACAAGGCGGATACCCGGACCAGCGCGGCTATCCCGACCAGCGCCAATACCCCGGCTCAACTGGATACCCCGAGCAAGGCGGCTACCCCGAGCAAGGCGGCGGCTACCCCGAGCGCGGCCACGGCGATCAGCGCGGCTATCCCGACCAGGGTGGATATCCTGACCAGGGCGGATACCCCCCCGAGCGGGGACCTAGTGGTTATCAGCCTCCCGCTGAACAGCGCCCGCCCGCCGGCTACGCCGGTGGCCAGGGATACGACCCCGGCTACCGCCAGGGCAGTGGCTACGGCCCGCCGGGCGGCGGTCAGCAGGGTTACGGCGACTACGGGCGCGGTCCTGCTCGCCACGAGGAGGGCGGCTACAGTCCGGGCGAGCAGCGACCCGCCTACCCGGACCAGGGCGGCTATGACCAAGGCTATCCAGCCGACCAGGGCTACCAGGCGGGGCCTGGATACGGACGGCAAGACTACGGTCAGGGCGACTACAACCGCTACGGCGAAGCCGGCGGTGGGAGCGCGTACGCGCCGCCCGGTGGTGGCTATGGCGAACCTGGTGGCGGTTACGGCGAGCCCGCCGCCGGCGGGTACCCAGAGCACGGTGGTTATGCAGATCCCAGCGGTTATGCAGAGCCGAGCGGCTACGCAGAGCCCGGTGGCTACGGCGAACCTGCGGCTGGTTACGCCGAGCCCGGGGCAGGCTACGCCGAACCCGTCGGCGGTGGTTACGATCTCGGCCATTCCGAAACCCAAGTAGGCGGCTATGGCGGCTACGGGCAGGGCGGCTACGGGGCCAGCGGTGCGACGGTCACCTTGCAGCTCGACGACGGTAGTGGACGGACCTATCAACTGCGCGAAGGCGCCAACATCGTTGGCCGCGGACAGGACGCTCAATTCCGGTTGCCTGACACCGGTGTGTCGCGCAGGCACCTCGAAATTCGTTGGGATGGACAGGTTGCATTGTTATCGGACCTCAATTCCACCAATGGCACCACCGTCAACAATGCGGCGGTGCAAGAGTGGCAATTAGCCGACGGCGACGTGATTCGGCTAGGTCATTCGGAGATCATCGTCCACATTCATTGAGCCATTGCTCGGCGAAGCTATCGAGCTTCGACCCAAGTCGACCACCGTCCAAGTATCGTGACGTTGCTGATGTGCTCGGGTGCACGGCCGCGGATACAGCGCCAGGACGAAGGGACGCCGGATGCAGGGTCTAGTTCTGCAACTGACGCGTGCCGGGTTCCTGCTGCTGTTGTGGGTGTTCATCTGGTCGGTGCTGCGCATCTTGCGGACGGACATCTATGCGCCGACCGGGGCTGTCATGGTGCGGCGCGGCTTGCCGTTACGTGGCGCTCTGCTGCCTTCCCGGCAGAACAGAAGCGCGCGCTATCTAGTGGTCACTGAAGGGTCGTTGGCCGGCGCACGCATCAGCCTCAGCGGGCAGCCGGTGCTCATCGGACGCGCCGATGACTCCACTCTGGTGCTCACCGACGACTACGCGTCGACGCGGCACGCGCGATTGTCTCAGCGTGGCTCGGAATGGTACGTGGAGGATCTAGGATCGACCAACGGCACTTACCTTGACAGGGCGAAGGTGACGACGGCGGTACGAGTTCCGATTGGAACGCCGGTTCGAATCGGCAAGACGGTGATTGAGCTGCGCCCGTGAGCCTGGTCCTTCGCTACGCAGCCCGCAGCGACGTCGGGCTGGTGCGTTCCAATAACGAAGACTCGGTGTACGCGGGCGCGCGGCTGTTGGCGTTAGCCGACGGCATGGGCGGCCACGCCGCCGGTGAGGTCGCTTCTCAGCTGGCGATCGCAGCGCTAGCCCACCTCGACGACGACGAGCCCGGCGGCGACTTGCTCGGCAAGCTCGACGCCGCGGTGCGGGCAGGCAACTCGGCGATCGCCGGACAAGTCGAGCTGGATCCCGAGCTCGAGGGTATGGGCACGACGCTCACCGCAATCCTCTTCGCAGGCAACCGCATTGGGCTGGTACACATCGGTGACTCCCGGGGCTACTTGTTGCGCGACGGTGAACTGACGCAGATCACCAAAGACGACACCTTCGTGCAGACCCTGGTAGACGAAGGCCGCCTCACGCGCGAAGAGGCGCACAGCCACCCGCAGCGTTCGCTGATCATGCGGGCACTGACCGGCCATGAGGTCGAGCCCACCCTGATCATGCGGGAAGCCCGCACCGGTGACCGCTACCTGCTGTGCTCGGACGGACTCTCCGATCCCGTCAGCGACGAGACCATTCGTGATGCCCTGCAGATACCCGACGTCAGTGAGAGCGCCGAGCGCCTCATCGAACTCGCGCTGCGTGGCGGCGGACCCGACAACGTGACCGTGGTGGTGGCCGACGTGGTCGACAACGACTACGGGCAGACCCAACCGATCTTGGCTGGCGCCGTATCCGGCGACCAGGCTCAACAAACCCGTCCCAACACCGCAGCCGGCCGGGCTTCGGCGATCAACGCCCGCAAAACCGTCCCCCCCAAAGCTGTTGAGCCGGCGCCGGAAACGGCCACCCGACCAAAGTATTCGCGGCGCCGGCTGGCCATCGGCATCGCTTTGGTGGTGCTGCTCCTGCTCGCCGGCCTGGCGATCGGGCGGACTGTTGTCCGCGGCTACTACTACGTCGCTGACTACAACGACACGGTCACCATCATGCGCGGCATCCGGGGGACGATTCTGGGCATAGGCCTGCAGGAACCGTGGCTGGTGGGTTGCTTCAATGGCAGCAATGAGCCATACGGGCAGCCCGGCAAGCCGCCGGGCTGTCAGCCGTTGAGAATGGCCAATCTGAGTCAGTCCAGCCAGGAGCTGGTGAAGACCGGACTGCCCTACGCCGACCTCGACGGCGCCAAGAAGCAGTTGCAGGGCCTTTTTCCCGCCTGCCCGCCGGCCTCTTCACCCTCCCCGGCTACGCCGCCGAGCAGCAGCCAGACCCCGGCGCCGACTAACTCCACCGCGCCATCAACCTCCGCGCCGCCGTCGGCTTCCACGGAGTCGCCCCACGCCAACGTGCCGGCGATACCCCCGACTCCCGCACCTTCGCGGGCTACCGCCCCCAACGCGCCGGCGAGTCCACCCTCTTCGAATCAACCGGCACTTGCTTGCCGGGAAGCGGCATGACGACGCAGCCCCAGGCACCGGTCGCGGTAACACCTCCACTACCGAATCGCCGAAATGCCGAGCTGCTGCTGTTGTGCTTCGCCACCGTCATCATTGCGGCGGCCCTGGTGATTGTGCAGGCCAACCAGGAGCGGGCTCTGCGCTGGGATCTGGCCGGCTACGCTCTGGCGTTCTTCACGTTGTTCGCCTCGGCGCACTTGGCCGTTCGGCGCTTCGCGCCGTACGCCGATCCGCTGCTCCTTCCAGTCGTCGCGCTGCTCAACGGCCTCGGCCTGGTGATGATCCACCGGCTGGACCTGGCTGACAGCGCGATCGGCGGCAGCACCCACCCCAGCGCGAACCAGCAGATGCTTTGGACACTGCTCGGTGTCGGTGCGTTCGCCCTCGGGGTCACATTTCTCAGGGATCATCGGCAGCTCGCGCGATACGGCTACATCTGCGGACTCGCCGGTTTGGTGCTACTGACGATCCCGGCGCTGTTGCCGACGGAATTCTCCGAGCAGAATGGCGCCAAGATCTGGATTCGACTGCCAGGCTTCTCGATTCAACCGGCAGAGTTCTCGAAGATCTTGCTGCTGGTCTTCTTCTGCGCCGTGTTGGTGGCTAAGCGCGGGCTGTTCACCAGCGCGGGCAGGCACGTGATGGGTTTGGACCTGCCGCGCGCACGCGACCTGGCGCCGCTGCTGGCAGCGTGGGTGATCTCCGTCGGGGTGATGGTGTTCGAAAAAGACCTGGGCACTTCGCTGTTGCTGTATGCGTCGTTTCTGACGGTCGTCTATCTGGCCACCCAACGGTTCAGCTGGGTGGTTATCGGCTTGGCTCTGTTCGCGGTCGGAAGCGTCGCGGCGTACTTCGCCTTCGGCCACGTCCGGGTCCGCGTGCAGACCTGGCTCAACCCGTTCAGCGACCCGGACGGCAGCGGCTATCAGATCGTGCAGTCGTTGTTCAGCTTCGCCACCGGCGGCATCTTCGGCACCGGACTCGGCAACGGGCAGCCGGACACCGTGCCCGCGGCGTCGACCGACTTCATCATCGCCGCGTTCGGGGAAGAACTCGGCCTGGTCGGGTTGGCCAGCCTGCTGATGCTCTACACCATCGTCATCGTCCGCGGCCTGCGAACGGCGATCGCGGTGCGCGACAGTTTCGGCAAGCTGCAGGCCGCCGGCCTGGCGTCGACGTTGGCGATTCAGCTGTTCATCGTCGTGGGCGGCGTGACGAAGCTGATTCCGCTGACCGGGTTGACCACGCCCTGGATGTCCTACGGCGGCTCGTCTCTGCTGGCCAACTATTTGCTGCTGGCCATCCTGGTGCGCATCTCCGACTCGGCGCGACGTCCGCCACGTCCACGGACCGGTAAGCCGTCGCCGATCGCCGTCGCGAGCACCGAGGTGATCGAGCGCGTATGAACGCCTCCTTGCGCCGAATCTCGGTGACCGTGATGGCTTTGATAGTCCTTCTGCTGATCAATGCGACGTTCACCCAGGTCTTCACCGCCGACGGGCTGCGCACCGATCCCCGCAATCAGCGAGTCCTGCTCGATGAATACTCCCGGCAGCGCGGCCAGATCACCGCCGGCGGGCAACTGCTGGCCTATTCGGTGGCCACGGACAGCCGCTACCGATTCCTGCGGGTCTACCCCAATCCCTCGGCGTATGCACCGATCACCGGCTTCTATTCGCTGCGCTACTCCAGCACCGGTCTGGAACGCGCGGAGGATCCGGTGCTCAACGGATCCGACCCCCGGCTCTTCGGTCGCCGACTGGCGGACTTCTTCACCGCTCGCGATCCCCGGGGCGGAAATGTCGACACCACGATCAACTCCCGGGTACAGCAGGTCGCCTGGGACGCGATGCAGCAGGGCTGCAACGGCCCGTGCAAAGGCGCGGTCGTCGCGCTGGAGCCGTCCACCGGCAAAATCCTGGCGCTGATTTCCTCGCCGTCCTACGACCCGAATCTGCTGTCCTCACACAACACCGACGATCAGCTGCAGGCCTGGCAGCGGCTGCGTGACGATCCGGCGTCCCCGCTGACCAATCGCGCCATCAGCGAGACCTACCCGCCGGGGTCGACGTTCAAGGTCATCACGACTGCAGCCGCGCTGCAGGTCGGGGCTACCGAAGATGAGCAACTGACCTCTGCACCGCGCATTCCGCTACCGGGCAGCACGGCCACGCTGGAGAACTACGGCGGCACACCGTGCGCCGGCGAGCCAACGGTGTCGCTGCGCGTCGCGTTCGCCCGCTCCTGCAACACCGCGTTCGTCCAACTCGGTCTGCGGACCGGTCCGGACGCCCTGCGCAGCACCGCGCACGCCTTCGGGCTCGACAGCGCTCTAGATCCCATCCCGCTGCAAGTCGCCGAATCGACCGTCGGCCCCATGCCGGACGCCGCCGCGTTGGGTATGTCCAGTATCGGACAGAAAGATGTGGCACTGACACCGCTGCAGAACGCGGTGGTGGCCGCGACTATCGCCAATGCCGGAGTGACGATGCAGCCCTACCTGGTAGAAAGCCTGCAGGGACCTGACCTGGCACCGATCGGCACCACCGCACCGCACGAGCAGCGCCGTGCGGTGTCGCCGCAGGTCGCCGCTAAGCTAACAGAACTAATGGTCGGCGCCGAGCAAGTCACACAGCAGAAAGGGGCTATCCCCGGCGTGCAGATCGCGTCCAAAACCGGTACCGCGGAGCACGGCACCGATCCGCGCAACACGCCACCGCACGCGTGGTATATCGCGTTCGCACCCGCGCAGACGCCGAAGGTGGCCGTGGCGGTGTTGGTCGAGGACGGCGCCGACCGGCTGTCCGCGACCGGTGGTGCGCTCGCCGCGCCGATCGGGCGGGCTGTGATCGAGGCCGCGCTTCAGGGAGGACCATGAGCCCGCGAGTAGGTGTGACGCTGTCCGGCCGGTATCGCCTGCAGCGCCTCATCGCCACCGGCGGTATGGGCCAGGTGTGGGAGGCGGTCGACAGTCGACTGGGCCGGCGCGTCGCGGTCAAAGTGCTCAAAAGCGAATTCTCCACCGACCCCGAGTTCATCGAGCGGTTCCGCATCGAAGCCCGCACCACCGCGATGCTCAACCACCCCGGGATCGCCAGCGTGCACGACTACGGCGAAACCCAAATGGACGGCGAGGGCCACACCGCCTACCTGGTAATGGAACTGGTCAACGGTGAGCCGCTCAATTCGGTGCTCAAACGCACCGGCCGGCTGTCCCTTCGGCACGCCCTAGATATGCTCGAGCAGACCGGGCGCGCACTGCAGGTCGCGCACGCCTCCGGCCTGGTGCATCGCGACGTCAAACCCGGAAACATCCTGATCACGCCCACCGGGCAGGTGAAGATCACTGACTTCGGGATCGCCAAGGCTGTCGATGCCGCGCCGGTGACCCAGACCGGCATGGTGATGGGCACCGCGCAGTACATCGCGCCCGAACAAGCGTTGGGGCACGACGCGTCCCCGGCCAGTGACGTCTACTCACTCGGAGTGGTCGGCTACGAAGTGGTTTCGGGCAAGCGGCCGTTCACCGGCGACGGTGCCCTCACAGTCGCGATGAAGCACATCAAAGAGCCGCCGCCCCCGCTGCCCAGCGACTTGCCGCCCAACGTGCGGGAACTCATCGAAATCACGTTGGTCAAGAACCCGGGCATGCGTTATAAGAGCGGCGGCCCGTTCGCAGACGCGGTGGCCGCGGTACGGGCCGGGCGCCGTCCGCCCCGTCCCACCAGCCAGGGATCAGCATCCGGCCGGGCTGCGCCTGCCGCCATTCCGTCCGGTACCAACGCC
>NZ_JBARMY010000506.1:0-2745 GCF_049802695.1 Mycobacterium sp. | reverse complement strand
TGTCGTTCTTCTGGGGCATCGGGATGAACTTCTTCATGGAAGTCGCCAAACTGCGCGCGGGCCGGCTGCTGTGGAGCGAGCTGGTCGCCCAGTTCGAGCCGAAGAACCCCAAATCGCTGTCGCTGCGCACGCATTCGCAAACCTCGGGCTGGTCGCTGACCGCCCAGGACGCCTTCAACAACGTCGCCCGCACCTGTATCGAGGCGATGGCCGCCACGCAGGGACACACCCAGTCGCTGCACACCAATGCGCTCGACGAGGCGCTGGCGCTGCCCACCGATTTCTCCGCGCGCATCGCCCGCAACACCCAGCTGCTGTTGCAGCAGGAGTCCGGCACTACCAGGCCGATCGATCCGTGGGCCGGCTCGTATTACGTGGAGCGGCTGACCCATCAGCTGGCGCAAGCCGCCCGCTTCCACATCGCCGAGGTGGCCGAGCACGGCGGCATGGCCCAGGCCATCGACGACGGCATCCCCAAGCTGCGCATCGAAGAGGCCGCCGCGCGCACCCAGGCCCGCATCGACTCCAGACGCCAGCCGGTGATCGGGGTCAACAAATACCAGGTCGACGAGGACCACGAGATCGAGGTGCTGAAGGTCGAGAACAGCCGGGTGCGCAGCGAGCAGCTGGCGAAACTGCAAGAGCTGCGGGCCCATCGTGACCCGACCGCGGTGGAGGCCGCCCTCGCGGAGCTGACGCGCGCGGCCGCCGCCCACGGCCGGACCGGCCAGGACGGGTTGGGTAACAACCTGCTGGCGCTGGCCATCGACGCCGCCCGGGCCAAGGCCACCGTGGGGGAGATCTCCGACGCACTGGAGAAGGTGTACGGACGGCATCGAGCCGAGATCCGCACCATCTCCGGGGTTTACCGCGACGAAGCCACAGGAGACGGAAAAATCACCCAGCTTTCTCGAGCCACCGACTTAGTCGAGAAGTTCGCCGAGGCCGACGGGCGCCGTCCCCGGATTCTGGTCGCGAAGATGGGTCAGGACGGCCACGACCGCGGGCAGAAGGTCATCGCGACCGCGTTCGCCGACATCGGGTTCGATGTCGACGTCGGGTCGTTGTTCTCCACCCCGGACGAGGTGGCCCGCCAGGCCGCCGACAACGACGTGCACGTGATCGGGGTGTCCTCGCTGGCCGCCGGTCACCTGACGCTGGTGCCCGCGCTGCGCGACGCGCTGGCCGAAGTGGGCCGCTCCGACATCATGATCGTCGTCGGGGGAGTCATCCCGCCCGGCGACTTCGACGAGCTGCATGCCGCCGGGGCCGCAGCCATCTTCCCGCCGGGAACCGTGATCGCCGACGCCGCCATCGGCTTGCTGAACAAGCTTGCCGAGCGGTCAGGGTACGACCTCACGTAGATGGCACGCGACTCCCAGAACACCGTCCAAGACCTGGCGGCGGCGGTACGCCGCGGCGACCGCGCCGCTCTGCCGCGGGCCATCACCCTGGTGGAGTCCACTCGGCCCGATCATCAGGAGCGGGCCCAGCAGCTGCTGCTGGAGTTGACGCCGCACGCCGGAAATGCGCACCACATCGGCATCACCGGCGTTCCGGGGGTGGGCAAGTCGACGGCGATCGAAGCGCTCGGCATGAATCTGATCGTGCGGGGACACCGGGTTGCGGTGCTCGCGGTGGACCCGTCGTCGACCCGGACCGGCGGATCGATCCTCGGCGACAAGACCAGGATGCCCCGGTTGGCCACTCACCCGGACGCCTACATCCGCCCGTCCCCGACGTCGGGCACGCTCGGCGGAGTGGCCAAGGCCACCCGGGAAACGATTGTGCTGCTGGAGGCCGCCGGCTTCGACGTGGTCGTGGTCGAGACCGTCGGCGTCGGTCAGTCCGAGGTGGCGGTGGCCAACATGGTGGACACTTTCGTCTTTCTGACGCTGGCGCGCACCGGTGATCAGTTGCAGGGCATCAAAAAAGGGGTGCTGGAGCTGGCCGACATCGTGGCGGTCAACAAAGCCGACGGCAACCACCTCAGCGAGGCGCGTTCAGCCGCCCGCGAGCTCTCCTCGGCGATCCGGCTGATCCATCCGCGCGACACCCTGTGGCGGCCACCCGTGCTGACCATGAGCGCGCTGGAGGGCACCGGCCTGACCGAGCTGTGGGAGACCATCGAGCGGCATCGTCAGGTGCTCACCGAAGCCGGGGAGTTCCAGGCGCGCCGCCGGGCGCAGCAGGTCGACTGGACCTGGCAGCTGGTGCGCGACACGGTGCTCGACCGGGTGCTGGCCAACCCCGCAGTGCGCAAGATCCGCGCCGAGGTGGAGCGCCAGGTGCTGTGCGGCGAGCTGACGCCCGCGTTGGCGGCGCAGCAGATCATCGAGGTGGCGACGGACTGAGTGGCGACGGGCTGAGCCTCCAGCGCGCTCGGTGGGCTTCGCAGGCGCACCGCGGCTTGCCGGGTCATGGCCAAATCACTTGTTTCACTGTGGTTTCAGGGGTTTCTTGTCGGTGGCCGCCGATAGTCTTCGGGTATGGCAGTCAGCAGTCGTGAGGAGGTTGTCGCCGCGTTCGACGCGTTGCGCGACGCCGTTTCCGGTGTGGCTGATTTGTCGTTCGATGCGCTGACCACACCCGAACGGCTCGGGTTGTTGGAGCGCCTCGAACACGACTGCCGCCGGCTGCCGGTGGCTCGGCACGCGTTGCTCAACGGCGTGCGCGAGCAGGCCAGCGCGGCGGAGATCGGCGGCAAGCTCTCCCACGTGCTGGCTGACCGGTGCGGTATTGCGC
>NZ_JBARMY010000505.1:0-1614 GCF_049802695.1 Mycobacterium sp. | reverse complement strand
GCCGCCGCCAGGTGCGCGGGCCCGGTATTTGGCGCCACGACGGCGCGCGCGCCGGCGAATACTGAGCCGAGTTCGGCCAGGGTGGTTTGTCCGCCCAGATCCACCGCGACCTCCGCGGCAACCTGGGCAGTCAGTTCGCGATCGGCGGCTGTGCCGGTAACCACGACACGGTGGCCGGCCGCCGCCAGCGCGCGGACCAATTCCGCGCTCTTGGCCGCCGAAGGCTGACGGGCCGGCACCGCCGCCGCAGGGTGGTACACCACGTAGTCGCGGGCGCTCGATACGGCGCGCAGCGCCGCGTTCAGTTGCGGCAGGCGGTTCACTCGCAACCGCCCGTCGTCGCCGGCGGGTAACCGGCATCCCGCGGCTTCAGCCAGGGACAGCGCCCGCAGGGGTTCGGGAATGTCGTCGGGGACGTGATGACGCAGATCGAGCAACGTGCCCGGATAGTCTTCGCAGATAGCACCGATCCACCGCACCCCCGCCATCCGGCAGATCAAAGCCAACGGCAGCGGCGACTGATGGAACGACGTGAAGATCAACATCGAGTCGGGCTGCTCTGCGACGATCGCATTCACCAGCGATGCAACGCCGTCAGCGGTAACCGCGGGCGCGTCGAAATCGACCCAGGCCGCCGCCCACTCCAACACCCGG
The DNA here is from genome assembly GCF_049802695.1 of Mycobacterium sp. GTDB lineage: Bacteria > Actinomycetota > Actinomycetes > Mycobacteriales > Mycobacteriaceae > Mycobacterium. Next base: position 960 of record NZ_JBARMY010000505.1, on the reverse strand, counting down.
TCGACACCGGGCAGCAGCCGCGCCGCCGCACTGCCGCGGGGTCCGGCCAAAAACACCACGCGGTCGTGGCGTGCGGCCACCGCGCGCACCGCCGGACCGGTAGTGAGCACGTCGCCCAGACTGTCCAGCCTGGCAACCATCGCCGTCGTCATGAGAGCCGCTCTTCATTGCGTCGCTCTACATCGTCACCGGCGGCTGTCATATGCGCCGCTCCTCCTCATCACTTCGCTCTGCATCGTCGCTGACGGCTGTCATCGAAAAGCCTTCAGCACCAACGACACCGCGTCGTCGAGTGAACCCGCCACCTGCGCGTCGGCGTGCGCGGCGCTGATCTCAGCAGCCAGGGTTCTGCCGGTTGGCACCAGGATCGCCGCAGCCTCCGCGGCGTGCGCGGCGGCCACATCACCGCCGGTATCGCCGATCATCACGCAGCGCCGCGTGTCCACGCCCAAGGCGTCAGCCGCTGCGATCACCATGCCGGGCGCGGGTTTTCGGCATGGGCAGCCGCTGTCGTGCACGCAGACCTGCCAGCAGTCGAACGGTCCGAGCAACTCCTCAACCCGCAAGTTGACCGCGTCCAGTTGTTCCGGGCTGATCAGGCCTTTGGCCACCCCGGACTGGTTGGTCACCACAGCCAGCAGCAGGCCGTGCTTCCGCAACCGACCCAGTGCACGTTGCGCGGTCGGCATCGGGACCACGCCTGCCGGGTCGTTGAGATACGGCCCGTCTTCGATCAGGGTGTCATCGCGATCCAGTAGCACCGCCAGCGGCGGTTCGGCGGGGGCGGCGCAGAAAAGCCAGCTACCCCAGAGCCGTTGCGCCACCGCCACCGGCGGAATGAGCACGCTGGACAGCGCCATGGCGATCACCTCGCGCGCGGTGCCCGGGCCTGCGGCGATGCGGCGCAGTGTGAAGTCGACCGTCAGCGCCAGCCAGGACAGCGCTGCGACGATCCCGGCT
>NZ_JBARMY010000504.1:0-5140 GCF_049802695.1 Mycobacterium sp. | reverse complement strand
GGCGGGCCACCGTGTCCTCGGCGGTGTTGGCCTCGGCGAAGGGGGTGAAGTCGCGGACGTCGACGAACATTACGGTGACCTGGCGGCGCTCACCGGTGAAGACGTCGTCACCCTGCTCGAGCAGCCGCGCTGCGAGGGCAGGGTCGACATAGGTGCCGAAGGCGGCCTGGAGTCGTTGCCGCTCAGCCAAACCGGCCTGCATGCGGTTGAATGAGGCCGCCAGCGCACCAAGGTCGTCATCTTGGACCACCGGCAAACGCTGGTTGTAGTCACCGGCCGCAACACGTTCCGTGCCTTCGGCAAGATCGCGAATCGGTCGAAGGGAAGGTGAAGGCAGTGCCCACGGTCAGCGGCAACCCGAGGCCGACCGTCAACGCACACCCGATCACGAGGAAGAGCACAGGTTCTTCGCGGGCCCGATCGAACACGGCCGTCAGCATTTCGCCGTCAACCGCGAACACGAACACGACCGCGAGCATGGACACGCTCGACCACGCGGCGAAGGTCGGACGAGAGCGGGGCAGCGAGTCACCAACCCCGGTGTCACCGGCGATCGCGACCCTGGCTGGCCGCACCGCTGCTTCCGCGAGGCTGTGCAGACCGGGCAGCAGAACGGCGACTCCGATGACGGCGCCCAGGATCGCGTACTGGACGAGCCGCCATCCAGTCGCCCCGGCGATCGCACCGACAATGACCGACAACAGCCCGACCCAAACGGCGTTCAACGCGACCCCTCGAACAACCGCCCCCCGGGTCCAGGCATAGGTGGCGTCCAATGCCCCCGCCCGACCGACGTCGCGGCCGGCCGCCCACTGCTCTACAAGGTGACCCGCCCCCCAACCGGGGCAGATGACCACGAAGGCCAGCACCGGCACCGCAGCAATCGTGACGGCGGCCGCCTCTACGTAGTCACTGGACTGCTCGACAGCAACGATGAGAAACGACCAGAAGACGTAGATCGGCAGCCCCACTGGGGCTGCGACGGCGCAGACCGCCCACGAGTACCTCCTGCCGTGCCGATCCCACGCCCACTGCCAAATGCGATCCATGCTGCGAGACTAAATATCCGTAGGCGTTGAGCTGCGGCTCTTGGTGCGGCTGGACGGAATCGAATGCCACTACACGCAAACACCCCCGGCGATAAACCGGAGGTGTTTCGCATCGCTTGAACTAGTGCGCGTGGCCATGGCCGTGGCCGTGATCGTCCTGCTGCTCCGGCTTCTCGACGATCGCGGTCTCGGTGGTGAGCACCATCCGCGCCACCGAGGCGGCGTTGACCACCGCCGATCGGGTGACCTTGACCGGGTCGACGATGCCCTCCTTGGCCAGGTCGCCGTAGTTGAGCGTGGCCGCGTTCAGGCCCTGCCCGGCGGGCAGCTCGCTGACCGTGTTGACCACGACGGCACCGTCCAGACCGGCGTTGGAAGCGATCCAGAACAGCGGGGCGGCCAGCGCCTGGAAGAACACGTCCACACCGAGCACCTCGTCGCCGGTCAGCGACGACCGCAGGTCGGTCAGCGCCTTGCGGGCCTGCAGCAGCGCGGTGCCGCCGCCCGGGACGGTGCCTTCCTCGACGGCCGCCTTGGCCGCGGCCACCGCGTCTTCGACGCTTTCCTTGCGCTCCTTGAGGGCGGTCTCGGTGGCAGCTCCGACCTTGATGACGGCTACCCCGCCGGCCAGCTTGGCCAGCCGCTCTTCGAGTTTTTCCCGATCCCAGTCCGAGTCGGTGTTCTCGATCTCCGAGCGCAGCTGCTTGGCGCGATCGGCGATCGCCTCGGCGCTGCCGCCGCCCTCGACGATCACGGTGTCGTCCTTGCTGACCACGACGCGCCGGGCCGAGCCGAGCACCTCCAGGCCGGCCTCGCGCAGCACCAGCCCAACGTCGGGGTTGACCACGTGTCCGCCGGTGACGATCGCCAGATCGTCGAGGAACGCTTTGCGCCGGTCGCCGAAGAACGGCGCCTTGACCGCGACCGCCTTGAGCGTCTTGCGGATCGCGTTGACGACCAGCGTCGACAACGCCTCGCCTTCGACATCCTCGGCGATGACCAGCAGCGGCTTTCCGGCTTCGGCCACCTTTTCCAGCAGCGGCAGCAGGTCGGGCAGCGAGGTGATCTTGTCGCGATGCAGCAGGATCAGCGCGTCGTCGAGGACGGCTTCCTGCGAGTCGAAGTCGGTGACGAAGTAGGCCGAAATGAAGCCCTTGTCGAAGCCGACGCCCTCGGTGAACTCCAGCTCGGTGCTCATGGTCGACGACTCCTCGACGCTGACCACGCCGTCGTGGCCGACCTTGGTCATCGCCTCACCGACCAGCTCGCCGATCTGCTCGTCGCGTGAGGACACGGTGGCGACCTGCGCGATGGCGGTCTTGTCCGACACCGGTGTCGCCGACGCCAGCAGCGCTTCAGACACCGCGTCGGCGGCCTTGCTGATGCCGACCCCGAGCTCGATCGGGTTGGCGCCGGCGGCCACGTTGCGCAGGCCGGCTCTGATCAGCGCCTGGGCCAAGACGGTGGCGGTGGTGGTGCCATCACCGGCGACGTCGTTAGTCTTGGTGGCGACTGACTTCACCAGTTGGGCGCCCAGATTCTCGAACGGGTCTTCCAGGTCGATCTCGCGGGCGACGGTGACGCCGTCGTTGGTGACTGTGGGCCCGCCGAAAGCCTTGGCCAACACCACATGCCGTCCTCGCGGACCCAGTGTGACGCGCACCGCGTCGGCCAGCTTGTTCACGCCGGCCTCCAGGGCCTGACGCGCGGTTTGGTTGAACTCGATTTGCTTGCTCATGGGCCTTTCCTTGACGTCCTTAACGGCAGAAAGCGCACCGCCCCGGAGACCACCCACGTGTCGACGCGGGGATCACCGGGGCGGAACACGCCTCGGGTTACTTGGAGACGACGGCCAGCACGTCGCGGGCCGACAGAATCAGGTACTCCTCGCCGTTGTACTTGATCTCGGTGCCGCCGTACTTGCTGTAGATGACGGTGTCACCCTCGGACACGTCCAGCGGGATGCGCTTGGCGCCCTCATCGTCCCACCGGCCGGGGCCGACGGCGACAACGGTGCCTTCTTGCGGCTTCTCTTTGGCGGTGTCGGGGATGACCAGACCCGACGCTGTTGTGGTCTCGGCCTCGTTGGCCTGTACGAGGATTTTGTCCTCGAGTGGCTTGATGTTCACGCTCGCCACGATTGGAGCCCTCCACTTAATCGATAGGGGGTCCGTGGCCGTTGCCCCGGACCAGTATTGTTGAGGGTCCGGGGCCAGCCCGGAACCGTTGGATTACAGGTGTCTGGCCTTCGTCCGTGCCCATGCGTCGTCGTCGCGGGTGCCGACACAGGGATTGTCCGATTGCCACCTAGCACTCTATACATGCGAGTGCTAAACACTCAAGGTCGCCCCGCCGCTTTCTGCCAGGGCGTATCGCCAAATGCACTCCGGCTGCGGGAGAACTCACCTGACCTGACTTTTCACCACCGGCAGGCCCGGATCGCTGGCCACGTCAAGCGGCGACGGCGCCGCACCGGCGGCAACCAGATGAGCGGCGAACGCCGCGATCATCGCACCGTTGTCGGTGCACAGCCCCAACCTCGGAACGCGCAGCGACAGACCGGATTCGGCGCAGCGCTGCGCGGCCAGCTCACGTAGCCGAGAGTTGGCGGCCACTCCGCCGGCGATCAGCAGGGTTGTCACGCCGAGCTCAGTCGCGGCGCGGACCGCCTTTTTGGTCAGTACGTCGGCGACCGACTCTTGGAACCCGGCCGCGATGTCGGCGGTTCTGGCGTCGGGACGGGACTCCACGTACCGCGCGACCGAAGTCTTGAGGCCAGAGAAGCTGAACGCATACGGGTCGTCGGCCGGCCCGGTCATGCCCCGCGGGAAGACGATCGCCTCGCGGTCACCGGTGCGGGCCAACTCGTCGAGCACCCTGCCGCCCGGATAGCCCAGCCCCAGCAGCCGCGCAACCTTGTCATAAGCCTCGCCGGCGGCGTCGTCGAGCGTGCTGCCCAGTTCGACCATCGGCTCGCTGAGCGAACGCACGTGCAACAGGTGAGTGTGTCCGCCAGAGACCAGCAGGGCGACGCACTGGGGCAACGGTCCGTGCTCGAGTACGTCGGCCGCCAGATGCCCACCCAGATGGTTGACTGCGTAGAACGGGACGTCCCACCCGGCGGCATACGCTTTGGCCGCAGCGACTCCCACCAGCAGCGCCCCGGCTAGACCCGGGCCGATGGTGGCGGCGACGACGTCGGGTCTGACCATCTGCGCGGCGGCCAGCGCGCGGCGCATCGTGGGACCGAGGGCTTCCAGGTGCGCCCGCGATGCGATCTCCGGGACGACGCCGCCGTACCGGACGTGCTCGTCGACGCTGGAGGCTACCTCGTCCGCCAGCAGCGTCACCGTGCCGTCGGCGCCGAGCGCAGCGATGCCGACACCCGTTTCGTCGCAGGATGTTTCGATGGCCAGCACGGTGCGGGCAGCCGGCGCGGCGCTCACTGCCCCGCCTCCCGCCGCATGGTGTAGGCGTCGGCGCCGCTGACCCGGTAGTACCGCCGGCGCAGCCCGACGTTGACGAATCCCACGCTGCGGTACAGCGCGATCGCCGCCGTGTTGTCGGTGCGGACCTCCAAATACACCGCTTCGCCGGCGGCGAAGTTCAACAACTCGACCAGCAGCCGGCGGCCGATTCCGCGGCCCTGGTAGGCGCGATCGACCCCGATGGTGTGCACCTCGTACTCGAACGGCGGCTTGCGGCCCAACCGGGAGATGCCGGCGTATCCGACCAGGGTGCCAGCGCGGCGATCGCGAGCGCGGCTGTCAGCCGGGTGAAGCGGGTCGCCGCCGTCGGCGATCGTGCGGGCGGCCAGGTAATGGTTGTGCTCGGCGGTGATTTCGCGCACGAAAGCCGCTTTCGGCCACGGGTCGTCACCGGGGAAGAGCTGAGCCTCCAACTCCGCGCACCGACCGGCATCCGCGGCGGTCAACGCATCGACGACGACGTCGTCCCGGGCCGCTGCCCTGGCGTCCGGGCGGCGCAGATACAACGGCACCAGCGGCCTCGACGTCAGCGACCAGTCGGACACCGCGCGAACCAGTCCGTCCGCGGTGGGACGCTCCGGACCGCGGCGCGGCAGGTCGAAC
>NZ_JBARMY010000503.1:0-23278 GCF_049802695.1 Mycobacterium sp. | reverse complement strand
GACCGGGCCTTCGCCGCCACACCCGCGCCGCTGCTGCGCTGGGGCGTCGCGCAGTTCGATGCCGAGGTCCGTCCAGCACGGGTGTCCGGCAACACGGTGGTGTCCAGCGTGAACCGCGGTGCCGCCGATCTGCAGTTCGGTGGTGCGCCTGTGCTGTTCACGGCCGGCTGCCCCGCGCTCTCACCGGTGATGGGCCTGACCCACGGGGTGCACGGCATCGGCGAGACCGTGGTGATCAGCGTGCACGCGGCGGAGTCGGCCCTCGGCGACATCGACGGCTACCTGCACCGGCTGGATCGAGCTCTGTAGCTCAATGCTATTGCGCGTGGCCGCGTCTGGCTTCCGCCTCCCGAGTAAGCCCGGCTGCGGCGATCAGCTCTTCGTGCAACTCGAACCAGACAGTGTGGTAGGAGTCGACAATCGGCCGGGTGAGCCAAGTGGTGTCGCCGGCCTTGACCTTATCGAGCGCCTGCTGCAACTTGACGGAGTAGCTGCTCAGCCGCGGCAACTGCGCGGCGACCGCCGCCAGGGTCGGCAACACCCTTCGGTGCACGCTGTCGATACGGGCGACTATGGCCGCGTCGTAGTTGGCGTCGTCGTGGCTGTTGGGCTCGCCGGCCTTGAGCTGCCAATCGGTAACTGCGGCTTTGAATTCGGCGTTGACTGCGCGAAACTCGTTGTAGGCATTGATGAGTGCTGCCCGGTCGACGTGCCGGCGTTCGGCGGCAAGTAGTTCAGCGAGCCGAGCGCGGCCCTCGCCGCTCAGTCTCAGTGTCTTATCGTGGACCAGCAGGCCCGCCCCGGTCAGCCGCTCGACGGTGTGGTTGACGGCAGCCGGATCTTCGTCCAGGGTGTCGGTCAGGGCAGCAAGGCTTACCCTGCCTTTCAGCCGGACCGCCTGCAACCCCGCCAATTCGGCGGTACCCGCACGGGAAGTCACCGGGTACCCTCGTCGAGGGGTCGCAGCGCGGTCAGCATCGCGACCAGCGACTCACCCTGAGCATGCGCATTCAAAGGTGTTATCCGCTTTGCGATGTCCGCCAGTTCGCGTAATTCCGGTGTCTCGGCCTCCGACCACCCGGACAGTTCCAGAACCCCCTCGCGCACCTCGCCGTTGTTGCCGTCGACGGTCACTAACTTGCCGGTGAGCGCGGCGGCTGCACCTTGGCCGCAACCCACCACGGCGACCCGGCCGAGTTCGCGGCTCACCACGGCAGCGTGGCTGGAAGCCCCGCCGACCTCGGTGACGACGCCGCGCGCGGCCAGCATGCCGTGGACGTCGTCGGGGCTGGTGTGGTTGCGGACCAGGATGACGTCTTCGCCCGCTTCGGCCGCGGCCAGCGCCTCGTCGACATCGGTGTAGGCCCGGCCCGACACCACCCCCGGGCAGGCGGGCAGCCCCTTGGCCAGCAGTGTTGCGCCGTGCTGCGTTTCGGGTTGCAGCGACGGCAGCAGCAGCGTTTCGACATGCGTCGGGGTCACCCTGCGCAAAGTTTCCTGCTCGTCGATGAGCCCCTCGCGGCACAGTTGCAACGCCACTCGCACGGCCGCTTGCGCCGACCGTTCAGCGGCCCGGGTTTGCAGCAGCCACAGTTTGCCCTCTTCGACGGTGAACTCGATTTCCTGGATGTCGCACTCGAGCTGCTCCAATGTGTCGGCGGCGGCCACCAACTCGTCGTAGACCGAGGGTTGTTTCTCGCGCAAGGCGGCGATGGGCCGCACGTCGAACGTCCCTGACACCACGTCGTCGCCCTGGCCGCCGGGTAACCACTCGCCGAACCGTTCCGCGGAACCGGTGATCGGGTTGCGGGAGAAGAACACTCCCGCACCGGAATGGGCGCTTAGATTTCCGAAAACCATCGCCTGCACCACTACCGCAGTGCCACCGAGGTCATCAATGCCGTGGTGGGCGCGGTAGGCGGTTGCGCGGGCTGAGTTCCACGAGGCGAACACCGCCTCGATCGCGTTGCGCAACTGAGCGTAGGGATCGGTGGCCACGTCGCTGCTGGCTACAACACGCCGATACATCCGGGTGAATCGCTCCCGGGTGTCGTGGGCGAACGCGGGCGTGCTCGCCGCGGCGAGCGCCTGTTCGACAGCGTCGTCGATGCCGAGGTCGAGGACCGTGTCCATCATCCCGGGCATTGACCGCGCGGCACTGGAGCGCACGCTGACCAGCAACGGGCAAGAGCCGCGCCCGAAGGTGCGCGAGGTCTCGGTCTCCAACCACTTGGTCCGGTCCAGCACGTCTTGCCAGACGGCTTCCATTGTCGCGGCAGGGTCGGCGAGATACCGGACGCCCACCTCGGTGGTGATGCAGAACGCTGGAGGCACCGGAAGGCCGTGGCTGCGCATCGCGTCGATGCCGTAGCCCTTGTTGCCGAGCGTCTCCCGCGGCAGCCCGGCAGTGCCGTCCAGCAGAGGCACGGTGCATTCGCACGATGACCCGGTGGAGGCGTGTCCTGACACGCCCTGAGATTACCCGTCGGGCCTACGCCTCAACGGTTGCCTGCGGGGCGTGCCGCAGCGGCCTGCCCCGGTGTAGCCGCGGCCACGCCCGGGCGCACGGTGTTCTAGGTTTGCGGGTATGACTGCCTATAACACTGCCTTCGACGTGGGGCTATTGATCCTGCGGCTCGTGCTGGGGCTGACGCTGGCGGCCCACGGCTTCAACAAATTCTTCGGCGGCGGGCGGATACCGGGGACCGCGCGCTGGTTCGAAAGCATCGGTATGAGGCCCGGGAAGTTTCACGCGGCGGTCGCCGCCACCACCGAGGTGTCGGCCGGGTTGGGTCTGGCTGCCGGCCTGCTCACCCCGATCCCAGCCGCCGGCTTCGTCTCCCTGATGCTGGTTGCCGCGTGGACGGTGCACCGCGCCAACGGGTTCTTCATCGTCAAGGAAGGCTGGGAGTACAACCTGGTGCTCGCGGTGGCCGCCGTCGCGGTGGCGACGATGGGTGCGGGCAGGTTCAGCCTGGACCGGGTGCTTTTCGGTTCGCACTGGCCTGACTGGCTCTACGGCTGGGGCGGTCTGCTGGTGTCGGTGCTATTGGGTCTGGCCGGTGCCCTGGGTTTGTTGCTCTTCTTCTACCGGCCGCCGGTTAAGCAGGCTCATTAGTCGACTTGCCTTAGCCGTGGCGAAAACGACGTGCGCATTAGTTGGGTAGGATCTGCTGATCAGCTGCGGTGAGGGCGTGAATTAACGGATCAGTAGGGTATTTGCTGCGATCGTCGCTCTGCGTAGGGTGCGAGTATGCAGACTCACCATGTCCGGACTCACCGCAGCGCCGAAAACTTTCCGCGCAACGAACACCTGCATGAAAGATCGCCGAGGTCGCTGCGGACCGGGTCGACGTCCCCGCTGACGCCGAGGCGATGATCATCAACCGGGTCATGGACAACGCCGCCGTGTCGGCCGCCACAGTCCTCCGGCGGCCGGTCGCCGTCGCACGTGCCCGGGCGCAGGCGCACCGTGTCGCCGGGCAAGGCGCGAAGGTGTTCGGCGTTTCCGGCGACTATGCCCCGGAGTGGGCTGAAATCCGGGGAGGTCGGCGGACTCAACATCGAGGTTGGAACGCGGGTGCTGGAGAAGGCGCCCACAATTCCGTCGGGCATCTTTTGATGATCCGCTTGTCCGGAGCGACGGGATCACCAGAGCAACTAACGTAAGGACCGTGTTCTCCAAGGTTCTGGTCGCCAATCGCGGGGAGATCGCGATCCGCGCTTTTCGTGCGGCCTACGAACTCGGTGTGGCGACTGTTGCGGTGTATCCGTATGAGGACCGTAATTCGCTGCACCGGCTGAAGGCCGACGAGTCTTACCAGATCGGCGAAGAAGGCCATCCCGTCCGGGCCTATCTTTCGGTTGACGAGATCGTCGAGACGGCGCTGGCGTGCGGTGCCGACGCGATCTACCCCGGCTACGGCTTCTTATCGGAGAATCCCGACCTGGCGGCCGCTTGCGAGGCGGCCAACATCACTTTCGTCGGCCCGAGCGCAGAGGTCCTGGAACTTACCGGCAACAAGTCCCGGGCGATCGCGGCGGCGCGGGCCGCGGACCTTCCGGTGCTGATGTCGTCGGCACCCTCGGCGTCGGTAAACGAACTGGTGGTAGCCGCCGAGTCGATACCGTTCCCGTTGTTCGTCAAGGCGGTCGCCGGTGGTGGCGGCCGCGGTATGCGCCGGGTCGCCGACGCTGCGGCGCTTCCGGAGGCCATCGAGGCGGCCAGCCGCGAAGCGGAATCGGCGTTCGGCGATCCGACAGTGTTTCTCGAGCAGGCGGTGCTCCACCCGCGGCACATCGAGGTGCAAATCCTCGCCGACAGCGGCGGTAATGTGATCCACCTCTTTGAGCGGGATTGCAGCGTGCAACGCCGACACCAGAAGGTGATCGAGATCGCTCCCGCACAGAACTTGAATCTTGCGGTGCGCGAAAGGATCTGCGCCGACGCGGTCGCGTTCGCCCGCCGGATCGGATACAGCTGTGCGGGCACCGTGGAGTTTCTGCTCGACGGGAACGGCCGCCACGTATTCATCGAGATGAACCCCCGCATCCAGGTTGAACACACCGTCACCGAGGAGATCACCGACGTCGACCTGGTGTCATCCCAACTGCGGATCGCCGCCGGGCAGACTCTCGACGAGCTTGGCTTGAGCCAAGATTCGGTGGTTGCGCGCGGCGCGGCGTTGCAGTGCCGGATCACTACCGAGGACCCGGCGAACAATTTCCGCCCGGACACCGGTCGCGTCACCGCCTACCGCAGCCCGGGCGGCGCGGGTATCCGACTGGACGGGGGCACCACTCTCGGAGCGGAGGTCAGCGCCTACTTCGACTCGATGCTGATCAAACTGACCTGCCGGGGCCGTGATTTCGACGCAGCCGTCCGTCGTGCGCGTCGCGCGCTGGCGGAGTTCCGCATCCGTGGCGTCTCCACGAACATCCCGTTCCTGCAAGCCGTCCTCGAAGACCCAGATTTCCAAGCCGCGCGTGTCACCACGTCGTTCATCGACCAACGGCCGCAGCTACTGACCGCGCGCAGCTCGGCCGACCGCGGCACCAAGATCTTGAACTACCTGGCCGATGTCACGGTCAACAAGCCCCACGGGGAACGCCCCTCGGCGGTGTACCCGCAGGACAAGCTGCCCGACATAGATCTCTCGGACTTATCGTCCGACCCGCCGGCGGGATCGAAGCAGCGGCTGACCGAACTCGGACCACAGCGATTCGCAGCCTGGCTGCGTGAGTCGCGCGCCGTCGGCGTCACCGACACCACCTTCCGTGACGCGCACCAATCTCTGCTGGCGACCCGGCTGCGCACCACCGGCCTGCTGATGGTGGCGCCGCACATCGCCCGGATGACGCCGCAGTTGTTGTCCATCGAATGCTGGGGCGGTGCGACTTACGATGTGGCGCTTCGCTTCTTGAAAGAGGACCCGTGGGAGCGGCTGGCTGCGTTGCGCGAAGCACTGCCCAACATCTGCCTGCAGATGCTGCTGCGCGGACGCAACACCGTCGGCTACACGCCTTACCCGGAGACCGTCACGTCGGCGTTCGTCCAGGAGGCCGCGGCCACCGGCGTCGACATCTTCCGGATTTTCGACGCGCTGAACAACGTCGACTCGATGCGTCCGGCCATCGACGCGGTCGCCGAAACGGGCACCGCCGTCGCCGAAGTCGCGATGTCCTACACCGGTGATCTGAGCGATCCGGCCGAAAACCTCTACACGCTCGACTATTACCTGAAGCTGGCCGACCAGATCGTCGAGGCGGGCGCACACGTCCTGGCGATCAAGGACATGGCCGGTCTGCTGCGGGCGCCTGCCGCCGCGACTCTGGTGAGCGCGCTGAAGTCGCGGTTCGACCTGCCGGTGCATGTGCACACTCACGACACGCCGGGTGGTCAGCTGGCCACCTATGTGGCCGCCTGGCACGCCGGTGCCGACGCCGTCGACGGTGCTGCCGCGCCGATGGCGGGCACCACCAGCCAGCCGGCGCTGAGTTCGATCGTGGCCGCGGCCGCGCACACCGAATACGACACCGGGTTGTCTTTGCCGGCGGTGTGCGATCTCGAGCCATACTGGGAGGCGCTGCGAAAGGTGTACCGGCCCTTCGAAACTGGACTTCCCGCGCCGACCGGCCGCGTCTACACGCACGAAATCCCGGGCGGACAATTGTCGAATCTGCGCCAGCAGGCGATCGCGCTGGGTCTGGGCGACCGGTTCGAAGACGTCGAAGCCAATTACGCTGCGGCTGACCGGATGCTGGGCCGGCTGGTCAAGGTGACGCCGTCCAGCAAAGTGGTCGGTGATCTCGCACTGGCCTTGGTCGGAACGGGTGTCTCCGCCGAGGAATTCGCCGCCGATCCGGGACGTTACGACATTCCCGACTCGGTGATCGGCTTCCTGCGGGGCGAGCTCGGTGATCCGCCGGGTGGCTGGCCGGAACCGTTCCGCACCAAGGCCCTTGAGGGCCGTCGTCCCGGGAAGCCCGAACAGCAGCTCAGTCCAGACGACGAGGCCGCCTTGGCGGAACCCGGCACGGTGCGTCAGGCCACGCTCAACCAACTGCTGTTTCCCGGGCCGACGAAAGAATTCCTCGCCCACAGTGAGGAGTTCGGCGATACGTCACGCTTGAGCGCCAACCAGTTCTTCTACGGCCTTCGCCACGGCGACGAACACCGGGTGCAGCTGGAGAAGGGCGTCGAACTGATCATCGGGCTCGAGGCGATCTCCGACGCCGACGAACGCGGGATGCGCACCGTGATGTGCATTCTGAACGGCCAATTGCGCCCCGTGCTGGTGCGCGACCGGAACATCGCCGCCGACGTACCCGCAGCCGAGAAGGCCGATCGCGGCAATCCCGGCCACATCGCAGCGCCGTTCGCCGGGGTCGTCACCGTGACCGTCGACGCGGCTGACAAGGTCGAGGCCGGCCAGACCATCGCCACTATCGAAGCGATGAAGATGGAGGCCGCCATCACCGCACCGGAAGCCGGCACGGTGCAACGCGTCGTCGTCTCGGCCACCACGCAGGTCGAAGGCGGCGATCTACTGGTCGTGCTCAGCTGATAGTCGCATCACCGGCGGCAATGACGTACCGGCGCTGGAACTCGACGGGCGGTGCTGCTCGCTTCTTTCATGGCGCTGCGTCGTTGCACTCGAGGTCAATTGCCCCTGGCTGTCGCTTCTCTCACGGTCACGCCGAACCAGTATTCAAGCGCGCGATTCAGGGTGTCGGTGTCGGGGTCGTCCTCGGATGAGGCCCACGCGACGTAACCGTCGGGGCGGACCAGGACGGCGGTGAGCTCAACTGGTTCTGTGGGTCTGCCTGGTACGACAGCGATCGCTTCACCGGTGCCGTCCAGCGTCTCGGCGACGGTGCTGCGCTTGGTGAAGTCGAGGAGCAGCGGCCGCCCGTCGCGGGCGAGCTGAGCGATGCTCCGGTCACCGTGCGCGGGGGTACCAACGGTGATGTCGGGAACCCAGTGTCCTACCGCGGGGTGGTCGTCGGGCTGGGTCGGATAGCGAACGGCGGTGCCAGAAAGGGTGTCAGCCAGTTGTCGTGTGACTGCGGCCTCCTGGAGGAGATCGCCTAACAGCTCGCGTAATGCCGTGATTTCGGGTCCGGGGCGCATGAGCGCAAGCTGCGCCCGGCTGTGGATCAGGACCTGCTTCGCCGCGAGTTTGCGCTCGGGTTCGTAGGTACCCAGCAGCTTCGGATCCACCCGGCCGCGCACGACGGCCGCGAGTTTCCATCCGAGGTTCGCCGCGTCCTGAAGGCAAAGGTTCAGTCCGGGCCCGCCCAGCGGGGAGTGCACGTGGGCGGCGTCGCCGACCAGAAAAACTCGGTCCTGACGATATCGCTCAGCCGCGCGTGAGTTGATGCCGGAGAAACGGCGCAGCACCACCTCACCGCCGGATGGAGCCGGTTGAACCGGTACGCGAACGCCCAGGACGCGACTCAGGCTGTCCTCCAATTCCGCGGTTGTCAGCGGGTCACCGAAGCCGGCGTGTTCGGAGTCGGTGCGAGTGTTGTCGGGTGTCGCAGCCAGCTCCAGGGTGCCGAGAAGGGAAAGCCCCTCCCACTGACCCCACAGGAACATTCCGGTTCCGGCGCGCAGAAAGGTCATCGCCGGCATGGGTCCGTGGCCGGGAATATTCAGTGCACCGGTAGCTGGATCGCGCCATTCCGCCGGCGGCATCAGCCCACGCCCGACGCGAAAAACCGCGTCGTTGGAAGACATTCCGGGAAAGGCGATGCCGGCGAGTTTGCGGGTTGCACTGTGGCCCCCGTCGGCGCCGACCAGATAGTCGGCGTTGATCTGGTATGGGCCGTCGGGCCCGTCGACCTCAACAACGACGCCATGCTGTTGTGGGGTGAATCCGCGCAAGCTGTGACCCCAGCGCATTTCCACCCCGATGTGCCCGGCCCGCTCAGCCAGGGTTCGCGCGAGGCGGGGCTGCTGCACCGGCAACAGGTATTGCGACGAGGGCGTCCCGCTCAGGTCGAGCCTTAACCCCGAGAACATTCCCACGGGCGAGGGGCGGGGAGGTTCCGACGAGCCGGTCAACTCTTCGTAGAGCCCGCGGTGATCGAGGAAACGCACCGCGGTCCCGGACACCCCGTTCGCGCGCGGCTCGGGATTCGGGCCGGGCGACGAGTCGAGCACAATGGGTGTGACTCCGCCCAGTGCGAGCTCACCTGCCAGCATCAACCCGGTCGGTCCGCCCCCGGCAATCACCACATCCGCGGCGGTCATCCCGTTTCTTCCTGTTCGTCTTCGGGGGCCGACGTGACAACGATCAGCATGCGGCGCAGTCGTCTTCGAACTCAGCGGTGAGGTATGCGGTAGTCATGTCGGCGATTTCTCGGGACCACTGCTGCCACGTCAGGCCATCGGGCCACCATGGTGCCGAGGCCGCGCGGTGGACCCCGGCGGCGATCACGCTGCGAAAAGCCACGGTCAGCGCGGTGGCCGGCTGCTTATGGCGGATCTGCTCCCGATGAGGCGCTGCGGCGTCGAAAAACCGCTGCTGCAAGACGGTTGCGGTCCGCATCCCCTGCTCGGGGGTGTCGGCGCTGCGCCCGCCGCCCAAGACGGCGGGGATGATGCGGCCACTTTCCGCCAAGGTCTCGCCCAGTGCCGTGGTCAATGCGTCGACGACCCCGGCCAGTGACGGGCTGGTGGTCTGGAGTGCTTCGGTGACGGCATTCTCGAGCCGCGCCACGAAGTCCTGTCGAACGGCGTCGATGAGTTGTTCTTTACTGGCGAAGCGGCGGTATACCCCGCCCACGGAGATGCCGGCGTGTTCGGCGACGCGGGCAATCGTGAACTCGTCGGGGCCGTCGCTGACCAGGACATGTTCGGCTGAGGCCAGTAAGCGTTGCAGCGCTGCGCGGCTGCGCGCCTGCTGGGGCGGACGCACTCCCGACTTGATCGGCCCGGGATCCACGAGCGTTGAGCTTACTGGCCGACCGCCCGCCGATGTGCCGCTGATGTCGAGCCCTTCTTTGCTAGATGCGAATCGCGATTCCGATAGTAGGCCGAAGGAAGTGATGCTTCAACAGGGTCGACAGGAGTCCCACGGGTCGACAGAGCGAATACCGCAGCAGTGGAGAGCGTTCAGGGCCGCACCCGGTACCTGTGGACATGAGAGTGAGCACGGCCCTACTATCAGAACCAAAATTCGCATTTGTGGCACGACCACATCCTCGCGCCAGAGTGACAGCCGAACCGCCACGGTGCCGGCCGTCGGATGCGGTGGGTTGCCTGGCGGGCCGACTATGGACAGGGGTTGCATGTTCAAGACAGTGCGCCGGTACTGGCTGCCGCTGTTGGTTTTGATAGCGATCGCTTTTGGCGGATTCGTGATTCACCGGATGCACGGGGTCTTCGGCTCGGACAACGAGATCACCCGGGAAGGCTCCGGGATCGCGAAAGACGCCAAGCCGTTCAACCCCAAGCGCGTGACCTACGAGGTGTTCGGATCGACGGGTGCGGTCGCGACCATCGATTATCTCGACCTGTCGGCCAACCCGCAGAGCCTCAAGCAGGTGCCGCTGCCCTGGACACTCACGCTGACTACCACCTCACCGGCCACCAGCCCGATCCTGCTGGCGCAGGGCAACGCCTCGACGATCGGTTGTCGGATCACCGTCGACGGCAAAGTCAAGGACGAGAAGTCCGCCGACGGCGTCGACGCATTCACCTTCTGCCAGGTGAAATCGGCATGACCAATCACCTCAAGCACCGCCAACCGATCATCCCCCGGTCCATTCACATCTTCGCGGTGCCGATCCTGCTGGGGTGGGTGGCGCTGACCGTGTTGCTCAACGCGGCTATGCCCTCACTGGAGAAGGTGGGCGAGGACCAGTCGGTGTCACTCAGCCCGGCCGGTGCCCCGTCGATGCAGGCGATGAAACACATCGGGCACGTGTTCCAGGAGTCCGACTCCGACAGCTCGGCAATGATCGTGCTGGAGGGAGACCAGCCGCTGGGCGACGATGCCCATCAGTATTACGCCGGTTTGATCAAGAAGTTCCGGGCTGACCCGGCGCACATCACACACGTGCAGGATTTTTGGGGTGACCCACTGACGGCGGCGGGCGCTCAAAGCGGTGACGGCAAAGCAACTTACGTCCAGCTCAACCTGGCCGGCAACCAAGGGCAGGCCCTGGCCAACGATTCCATCGCCGCGGTCCGCCAGATCATTGCCGGCACACCACCCCCGCGCGGTGTCCACGTCTACGTCACCGGTTCCACGGCGCTGATGGCCGACCAGCACAACGTGGGCGATAAAAGCCTGAAGCTCGTGACGGCCATCACGATGCTGGTCATTGTCGTCAGCTTGTTCATCGTCTACCGGTCTGTGATCACCGTGGTGCTGGTTCTGGGGATGGTCGTCCTGGAGATCATGGCTGCGCGCGGGGTGGTGGCCGCACTGGGGCATTACAACCTGATCGGGCTGTCGACGTTTTCGGTGAATCTGCTGACGATGTTGGGCATCGCGGCGGGTACCGACTATGCGATCTTCGTTCTCGGCCGCTACCACGAGGCCCGCAGTGCCGGCGAGGATCGCGAGACTGCTTTTTACACCATGTATCGCGGCACCGCTCATGTCATCCTCGGGTCGGGCCTGACGATCGCCGGTGCGACCTTTTGCCTGCACTTCACCCGGCTGCCCTATTTCCAGACGCTGGGTGTTCCGCTGGCGATCGGCATCACGGTTGCGGTGCTGGCATCATTGACCATGGCGCCGGCGATCCTGGTCATCGGGAGCCGGTTCGGCCTCTTGGAACCTAAACGGGTTGCAGGAACCCGTGGTTGGCGACGCGTGGGGACCGCTGTGGTGCGGTGGCCGGGGCCCATCCTGGCGGCGGCCTGTGCGCTGGCGCTGGTCGGGCTGGTTGCGTTGCCCGGCTACAAGACCAGTTACAACGACCGTAAGTACATGCCGACCAATATTCCGGCGATGCAGGGGTTCGCCGCTGCGGACCGGCATTTTTCCCAGGCCCGGATGAACCCCGAAGTCTTGATGGTCGAAGCAGATCAGGATCTGCGCAATTCCGCCGACATGCTGATCGTCGAACATATCGCCCGCAACGTCTTTCACACCCCGGGTATCGCCCGGGTACAGACCATCACCCGTCCACTGGGCACCCCGCTCGACCACGCTTCCATTCCGTACCAGATGGGCATGCAAGGGGTGGGGCAGCAGTTGACGCGGGACTACATGCAGCGACAGATGGACCAGATGCTGGTGATGGCCAACCAGATGGACACCATGATCGCCACCATGGAAACCATGATGGCGATCATGAAAGAGCTCACCGGCGTCACTCACAACATGGTCGAGCAGATGAAATCGATGGTTGGCGAAATGAACGAGTTACGCGATCACATCTCGGATTTCGACGATTTCTTCCGCCCGATCCGCAGTTATTTCTACTGGGAGAAGCACTGCTTCGACATCCCCGTTTGCCAAGCGTTGCGGTCGGTGTTCGACACCCTGGACGGTGTGGACACCCTCACCGATGCGATCGGTGACCTGATGCCTCAGATGGACAAGCTCGACGCGCTCATGCCTGACATGCTCAAACTGCTGACACCGATGGTCGGGATGATGAAGTCGATGCACACCATGATGCTCTCGATGCACAGCACGATGGGCGGCATACAAGACCAGGGCGCTGCCATGCAAAGCACTGGCAACCCCATGGGCCAGGCCTTCGATCGGTCCAAGAACGACGACTCGTTCTATCTGCCTCCGGAGGTGTTCGACAATCCCGACTTCAAGCGCGGCATGAAGATGTTCGTCTCACCGGACGGAAAAGCGGTGCGTTTCATCATCTCTCACCTCGGTGACCCCGCCACGCCTGAAGGCATCGCCCACATCGATGCGATCCGCAACGCCACCTTCGAGGCCATCAAAGGCACCCCGCTGGAAAGCTCACGCATCTACATCGCCGGCACTGCGGCCACCGCGAAGGACATGAAAGAAGGAGCCACCTACGACCTGCTGATCGCGGGGGTCGGTGCACTGATTCTGATCTTCGTCGTCATGCTGATTCTGACCCGCGCTGTGATGGCTGCAGCGGTCATCGTCGGCACGGTGCTGCTTTCCCTCGGGGCGTCGTTCGGACTGTCGGTGCTGCTCTGGCAGTACATCCTGGGCATCCAGTTGCACTGGATGGTCCTGGCGATGTCGGTGATCATCCTGCTGGCAGTCGGATCGGATTACAACCTGCTGCTGGTGTCGCGGTTCAAAGAAGAGATCGACGCCGGCATCAAGACCGGCATCATCAGATCCATGGCCGGAACCGGCGCCGTCGTCACCTCAGCCGGCCTGGTGTTCGCCTTCACCATGATCACCCTGGCAGCAAGTGCGCTGCTCATCCTCGCCCAGGTCGGCAGCACCATCGGAATGGGCCTGCTTTTCGACACACTGGTCGTGCGCTCGTTCATGACACCGTCGATCGCCGCGCTGATGGGCCGCTGGTTCTGGTGGCCGCAACTGGTACGAACCCGACCGTTGCGCACGCCTGCGGCGCCGACTGTCGGCGAACGCCACGCGATGGTCGCCGGAAAGGAACCTGCGTTCTAACCGCTCCCGTTGATCAGTGCGGCGCGCGCCAGCGTTTCCTGCGCCATCTTGACGTGTGCCGCGTCGACCAGCACGCCGGCAACACCTACTGCGCCGCGGCCGTTGGCCTCCGCTTCGCGGTAGGCGGCGACGTTGCGCTGCGCCAGGGCGATCTCGTCGGCGGTGGGGGAGTAGACGGCGTTGGCGATCGGCACCTGATCAGGATGGATCGCCCACTTGCCGGTGTAGCCGAGCAGCGACGCGCGGCGGGCATCCCGTTCGTAGCCCTGAGTGTCTTTGTAGTCGGGGTAGGGCGCGTCGATCGCGTCGATGCCGGCGATGCGGGCTGCCACGATCACTTTGTTCCGGGCGTAATGCCAGAAGTCACCTGGGTATTCGCCGAGCGGGACGAAGTTGGTGTCCACGCGCGCCCCCTGAGACAGCGAGAAGTCACCCACCCCGAAGATCAGCGCGTCCAACCGGGGGCTGGCCACCGCAATCGCTTCGGCGTTGGCCAGGCCCTCGACCTCCTCGATCAGCACTTCGAGCCGAATCTGCCTGCCCACACCGAGTTTCAGCTCCAGTTGGGTGAGCAGCACATCGACCCACCACACGTCGCGCGCAGTCTTGGCTTTCGGGATGATGATCGTGTCCAGGTTCTGGCCGGCCTTGGTCACCACCTCGATGACGTCGTCATGGCACCACTGGGTGTCCAGGCCGTTGATCCGCACCGCACGAGAGGTGTTCCCCCAGTCGATGTCGTTCAGCGCGGTGACCGCCTTGGCTCGCGACTCCTCTTTGTAGGCCGGCGGCACCGCGTCCTCGAGGTCGAGGAACACCAGGTCCGCGCCGACCGAAGCGGCCTTGGCGAACATGTGGTCGTTGCTCGCCGGCACTGCCAGCTCGGAGCGACGGAGCAGGTTGGTCATTTCAGCGGATTCCTCTGTCTCACAGCACACCGCGGGCGCGCAGATCGTCGATGTCTGCTGCGGTCAGACCCAGGACCTCGCCGTAAACTTCGCCGTTGTGTTCACCGAGGCGCGGACCCAGGTGGTCGACCGTGCCTGGCGCCGACGAGAACCGCGGCACCGGGGCCTGCACCGTCATCGGACCGAGCTGCTCGTCGTCGACGGAGATGAATACTTCGCGATGCTTGAGCTGCTCGTCGCTGACCAGATCGGCGATGTCGTAGACCGGGGCGGCGGCAACCTCCTCGGCTTCGAACACCGTCATTGCCTCTGAAAGTGTCTTGGTGGCAACCCAATCGGCCACCACAGCGTCTACCTCACGGGCGCGCGCCAAGCGTCGCTGCGGATCTAGGAAGTCGGAATCCTGCAACAGGTCGGTGCGTCCTATCGCACGGAATACCCGCAGCGCCAACGCCGGTGAGCTGCCGGACATGGCCAGCCACCGCCCGTCAGCGGTGCGGTAGGTGTTGCGCGGCGCCGAGATATCCCAGCGGTTGCCGGACCGCTCAGGCACCACACCCAATTGGTCGTAGGCCAGCAATGTCTGCTCCAGCAACCGGGCCAGCGGGTCGATCAAATTGATGTCGATCAGTTGACCCAGCCCGCCGTGCACGTCTCGGTGATACAGCGCCAGCATCACCGCATAGGCGGCGTTCAGCGAGGCGACACCGTCGGCCAGCATGAACGGCGGCAGGGTGGGCGGTCCGTCGGCCGGTCCGGTGATGTGGGCGAACCCGCTCATCGCTTCACCCAATGTGCCGAAACCCGGGCGCTCGCTTTTGGGCCCGGTCAAGCCGTATCCGGTGATGTGCAGCATGACGATGCGCTCATTGACCGCCCGCAGGCTGTCGTAATCCAGACCCCACTTGCGCAGGGTCTGTGGCCGGGTGTTGAAGATCGCGACATCGGCGTGCTCGACCAGTCGGCGGACCAACTCCTGACCCTCGGCGCAGCGAAGATTCAGCGTGATCGATTTCTTGTTGCGCGAGATTGACTTCCACATCAAGCCGACACCGTCGCGCTGGTTGCCCCAGCCGCGGATCGGATCACCGTGACGCGGTTCCTCCACTTTGATCACGTCGGCGCCGAACTCACCGAGGTAGGTTGCGACGAGCGGAGCGGCCGCCAAGGTGGCCAGGTCGAGCACTCGTACACCGTCGAGCATCGACGCCGTGGTTCTTGAGGTCGCTGCTGAACTCATCTAGGCGCTGGCCCCCGCGTGGGCGCGGCTGTTCGACGGCCGGTCCAACCCGAGGTGTCCGCGCAACGTCGACGACCCGTAGTCAGTGCGAAACAGTCCGCGGCGTTGCAGTTCCGGGACCACCATCCGCACGACATCTTCGAACGCGCCGGGCAGGTGCGTTGCCGCCAGGACGAAACCGTCGCAGGCGCCGCTTTCGAACCAGTCCGCCATCTGATCGGCGACCTGCTGACCGGTGCCCACGAAGCGGGGACCCTGCAGCAGGGTGGCGCGGTGCACGGCCAGGTCGCGCACGGTAACAGGGCGGCCTCCGCCCTGGGAAGAAATGTGTTTGCGCAAATTCTGCACCAGCCCGCGGATGCCGGAGACCGACGCGATCAGCTCGTCAGTCACCGGGTCGTCCAGATCATGTTGGGCGAAGTCATAATTCATCAGTTCGGACAACAGTGTCAGCGATGCCATGGGGTGCACCAGATCGTTGAGGAACAAAGCTTCGCGCTCCTTGGCATGCGCCTCGGATTCGCCGACCACAGCGTAGGCCATCGGGCAGATGCGAACCGCACCGGGATCGCGCCCGGCATCCGCGATACGTGCCTTCTGGTCGGCGTAGTGGTCCCGCGCGACTTCGAGTCCCGGGTCGCCGGTGAAGATCAATTCAGCCCAGCGAGAGGCGAAATCGCGTCCCCGACCTGAC
Organism: Mycobacterium sp.; assembly: GCF_049802695.1. Lineage (GTDB taxonomy): Bacteria > Actinomycetota > Actinomycetes > Mycobacteriales > Mycobacteriaceae > Mycobacterium. The sequence goes on along the minus strand of NZ_JBARMY010000503.1, from coordinate 7,333 downwards.
GATCCGGCCTGGATGATCACCGGCCGGCCCTGCGGGCTGCGCGGCACGGTCAGCGGGCCGCGCGACGAGAAGTACTGGCCGACGTGGCCGAGTTCGTGCACCTTGGCGGGGTCACCGTACTGGCCGGATGCGCGGTCGTGCAGGATCGCGTCGTCTTCCCAGGTGTCCCACAAGCCGGCGACGACGTCCATGAACTCGTCGGCGCGGTCGTAGCGTTCGTCGTGGCCGAGGTGCGCGTTGACACCGAAGTTCTGCGCCTCACTGTCGTTCACGGAGGTGACGACGTTCCAGGCGGCACGACCACCCGACAGGTGGTCCAGCGTGGCGAACGTTCTTGCGACGTGGAACGGCTGGTAATAGGTGGTCGAGTAGGTGGCGCCCAATCCGATTCGCGAGGTGGCTTGTGCCAGCACACCCAGCACGATGCTGAGGTCCAGCTTGACCGGTCGCGCGCCGTAGGACACCGCTTCGGCCACCGATCCGCCGTAGACCCCTGGCATCGCCAGACGGTCGTCGAAGAACATCAGGTCGAAGCAGCCTTCTTCAAGCTGGCGCCCGATCTTCGCGTAATAGGACGCGTCCAGGTACCGGTGTTCGGTCGCCGGGTGCCGCCATGATCCCGCGTACACCGAGGTGCTGCCGGCCTGCATGAATGCGACCAGGGCCATCTTGTCTGAGCGTCGCTGCGTCATGCCTGCAAGCTAACATCTGATATGCCAGATTTCAAATGTCAGATACGCGGGCTGCTACAGTCAGGGCCATGGCAACGGTCAACGACATCTCGGGCACCGTGCGCGAGCGCGCGGCGCGCGAGTTGCGCGACCGCATCCTCACCGGCGCGCTGCCCGCCGGATCCCGGGTGGACCTCGACGCCATCACCGAGGAGTTCTCCACCAGTCGCACCCCGGTGCGCGAAGCGTTGCTGGAGTTGTCCTTCGAGGGGCTGGTGCGCGTCGCCCCTCGCAGCGGCATCACCGTCGTCGGCATCAACTCCCGTGACGTTCTGGACAGCTTCACCATCCTTGGTGTGTTGACGGGGCAGGCTGCTGCCTGGGCCGCCGAGCGGGCGACAGCTGAGGAACTCGACACGCTTGGCGAACTGGCGGCCGACGTGGCGTCGCGCGCTGGTGACGCGAGCATCGGGGAAGCAAACTGGTTGTTTCACCAAGAGATTCACCGCGCCGCGCACTCCCCGCGGGTGCTGGCCCAGATCAAGCAGGCGGCGCGCGTCGTGCCAACAAACTTCCTCACCGTGTTTCCCGAGCACGAGAAGCATTCGCTCAGCGAGCACGAAGAACTTCTTGTGGCGCTTGGCAAGAGGGACGCCGAAGGGGCGCGGTCGATCGCCGAGCGTCACGTACTCGAGGCTGGTCGCTCGCTGGCCGATTGGCTCGACGAGCGCGCCGACAATTCGCCGTCTGGTTGACTCAACGCAGAACGCAGTCGCCGCACACCGCGGTGCGGTCGTCCGTTTTCCGCCGCTCGCCCTCAGCAGGCGGCGGGGTGAGATCGGCAGTAGGGCGTCGTCCCCGGGAAGCGGCGGCGATTGGCGGCCACCCACCGGTAGACGACGTCTTCGACGAATCGGATGCCGGGGATGCGGTACAGCACCAGCGGCAACCTGGTGCCGATTGCACTTGACAGCGCCGCGTTGGCGGCTTCCGCGCCGGAGTAAACCCGTCCCGAGGAGTCCAGCCAGCGCACCGCATCGAGCAGGTGCGACGGCGAGATACCGAGTCGTCGGGCAGCATCGGGGCTTTGCAGCGCTTCGGTGCGCAGTCCGCCGGAGCGATTCCACTTCAGCAGCAAGTCGTGCGAGCGCGTGCACATGCCACACTCACCGTCGAAGAACAGAGTTCCGGTCATGAAACGATTCCTCACCGCCTCGACGCCGGCGAAGCCGAACATCAGGCCGGTGCCGATCTCCGTCAGGGCCGAGAGCCAGGAGAACCAAGTCACGTTGATGTGCGGCGCCGAGATGAAGCTGTCCTGGTAACCGGGCAAGAAGGTCGGTAGCAGGTGGGCGTATGTGAACCCCGCTGCGCTGCCGAACCCGACCACCACGGCCACCAGTGGAGCGCGGCTGCGATACGTCAGCGCCATCAGCACGGCGGCCGCCACGAGGGCGCCTTGGATCTGCCCGACAGCCATGATGAACGGCGGAGATGCCGACATGCCGCGGCGCAGATGATCCAAAGCATGGATACCGAAACCAACGGCGAACGCCGCTGCGGCCCATCGCAGGAACCGGCGTGGCGGGTTCTGATGTTGGTCGCTCATCGCGGATCACCACTTTCGATGCCAGCGGACCACGGTGTCCGCCGCATACCACTAAGTTCTACTACTACATCAAGTAGTAGTCAATGGTGCAACCGATGCTTCAAACCGGCTCATATCGGCTAGAACACGTTCTAATCTTGCCGCCATGGGATTCGTCAAACAGGACACTCCGCAGATCGATTTCGAGGAGTGGAGCAAGGGCACCCGCGCTGAGAAGATAGTTCCGATGGCCCGGCACTGGGCCGAAACCGGCTTCGGCACCCCGGTGCTGCTGCACCTGTTCTACGTCGTCAAAATCGGCCTCTACATCCTGGCGGGGTGGCTGCTGGCGCTGACAACTACCGGCACGGGAGGGCTTTCTGGCTTCACCGATGTCGCGCACTGGTACGCCGAGCCAATCGTGTTCGAAAAAGTGGTGCTATTCACCATGCTGTTCGAGGTGGTCGGTCTGGGCTGCGGCTTCGGGCCGCTGAACAACCGGTTCCTTCCGCCGATGGGCTCCATCCTGTACTGGCTGCGGCCCGGCACCATCCGGCTGCCGCCGTGGCCGAACCGAATACCCCTCACGAAGGGAGACAGCCGCACCCCCGTCGACGCGATACTGTACGGCGCACTTTTGGTGTTGCTCGTCATCGCGATCTTCTCCGACGGCACCGGGCCGGCTCCTGCGTTGGGGACGACGGTCGGGGTGCTGCCGTCCTGGCAGATCTGGGCGGTGCTGGGCCTGCTGGCGGTGCTCGGGGTTCGCGACAAGGTCATCTTCCTGGCCGCCCGTGGTGAGGTCTACGCCTCGTTCACCGTCGCCTTCCTGTTCGCCGGCTTCGGTGTGGACATGATCCTGGGCGCCAAGCTGGTGTGCCTCGTCATTTGGATGGGCGCCGCGACGTCCAAGCTCAACAAGCACTTCCCCTTCGTCATCTCGACGATGATGAGCAACAACCCGGTGTTTCGGCCGCGGTCCATCAAACGCGCGTTCTTCGAACACTTTCCGGACGACCTGCGTCCGGGCCGGGCCTCACGCTGGCTGGCACACTTCAGCACGACGATCGAGGGGCTGGTCCCTCTGGTGCTGTTCTTCAGCCATGGCGGTTGGCCCACCGCGATCGCCGCGTTCGTCATGCTGTGCTTCCACTTCGGCATCCTGTCGTCGATCCCGATGGGAGTGCCGCTGGAGTGGAACGTGTTCATGATGTTCAGCGTCCTGGCATTGTTCGTCGGTCACGCCTCCGTCGGGCTGGGTGACCTGACCACGCCGCTACCAATAGTGCTGTTCGGCGCCGTCGGGGGAACCGTGGCGCTGGGAAACCTGTTCCCGCGCAAGGTTTCCTTCTTGCCGGGCATGCGCTACTACGCGGGCAACTGGGACACCACCCTGTGGTGCATCAAACCCTCCGCCGACGGCAAGATCGCCAAGAACATCGTGGCGATCGCGAACATGCCCGCCGCCCAGCTGGAGAAGTTTTACGGCAGCAAGGAAGCTGCGCAGATCCCGATGTACATGGGATACGCGTTCCGCGCCTTCAACACTCACGGGCGGGCGCTTTTCACCTTGGCGCACCGTGCTGTGGCCGGTCACAACGAGGACGACTACGTTGTCACCGACGGTGAGCGGATCAGCAGTACCGCGCTCGGATGGAATTTCGGCGACGGGCACTTCAGCAACGAGCAGCTGATCGCGGCCCTGCAGAAACGCTGCCATTTCGAGCCGGGGGAAGTGCGGGTCGTGCTGCTCGACGCGCAACCCATCCACCGCCAGACGCAGCAATACCGGCTGGTGGACGCGGCCACCGGTGAATTCGAACGCGGCTACGTCCGGGTGGCCGACATGGTCACCCGCCAGCCGTGGGCCGACGACGTGCCGGTGCACGTGGCGTCGAGCAAGTTTCAGCGAGCGTAACGCCACCGCGAGTTAGCGGTTCAGAATTCACAGTGGCGTTACGCTCGCGCGAAACTAGCCGCCGGCGCGGACTTCTTGGGCCGCCGCGACCAGGTTGGTCAGCGATGCGGCGACCTCGTCGGGGCTGCGGGTTTTAAGCCCGCAGTCAGGATTAACCCAGAGCCGTTCCGCCGGAACGGCATTCAGCGCCGCACGCAGCGACTTGGCGATCTCGTCGGTGCTCGGCACCCGTGGCGAGTGGATGTCGTACACGCCGGGGCCCACACTGTTGGCGAAGCCCACCGAGTTCAGGTCGTCAAGCACCTCCATGTGCGAGCGGGCCGCCTCGATGGAGGTGACGTCGGCGTCCAGGTCGGCGATCGCGCCGATCACCTCACCGAACTCCGAGTAGCACAGGTGGGTGTGGATCTGCGTCGAGTCCGAGACACCGGACGTCGCCAGCCGGAACGCGCCGACCGCCCAGTCCAGGTAGGCCCGCTTGTCGGCGTCGCGCAGCGGCAGCAGTTCGCGCAGGGCCGGCTCGTCGACCTGGATGACCGCGATCCCGGCCGACTGCAGGTCCACCGTCTCGTCGCGGATCGCAAGCGCCACCTGATTGGCGGTGTCGGCCAGCGCCTGGTCGTCGCGAACGAATGACCAGGCCAGGATCGTGACCGGACCGGTGAGCATGCCTTTGACCGGCTTGTCGGTCAGCGACTGCGCGTAGGTGATCCACTCGACCGTCATCGGGTGAGTCCGCAAGACGTCACCGTAGAGGATCGGCGGGCGTACGCAGCGGCTGCCGTAGGACTGCACCCAGCCGTCCTGGGTGGCGAAGAAGCCATCCAGCTGCTCGGCGAAGTACTGCACCATGTCGTTACGCTCCGGCTCGCCGTGCACCAGCACATCGAGGCCGAGGTCCTCCTGCAGCGTGATGACGTCGGCGATCTCCTTCTTCATCCGGTTCTCGTACTCGGCTTGGTCGATCTCGCCGGACCGAAAAGCCGCGCGCGCCTTACGGATCGCCGAGGTCTGCGGGTAGGAGCCGATCGTCGTGGTCGGCAGCGGCGGCAGGTGCAGCCGCTCGTTCTGCGCATCGCGACGCTGTGCTGCCGGGCCGCGCTCGGTACCTCCCGACTTGGCGATCGAATCGATGCGGGCGCGGACCTGATCGTTGTGCAGACGGGGATCCGAGCGACGAGATTGCACCGCCGCGTTGGACGCCGCAATGTCACCGGCGACCGCGTCACGGCCGTCGCGCAGTGCCTGCGCGAGAACGGCTACCTCGTGTACCTTTTCGACACCGAAGGCCAGCCAGCTGCGCAGCGCATCGTCGAGGTCGGTTTCCGGCTCCAGCGAGTAGGGCACGTGCAGCGTGGAGCAGGAGGTCGACACCGCCAGCGAGCCCACCGAGCCGAGCAGGCTGGCCAGCCGGCCCAGCGCGGCCTCGAGGTCGGTGCGCCAGATGTTGCGTCCGTTGACGATGCCTGCCACCAGCGTCTTATTGGCCAGCTCCGGAATCGAGGCGATCGAGTCCTCAGAGCTGCGCACCAGGTCGACGCCGATCGCCTCGATGGGTGTGCGCGCCAGCGCGGGCAGGGCAGCGCCGGCGTCGCCGAAGTAGGTAACAACGCTGATTGCGGGTCGCGTGTCCACCGAACCCAGCGCGGTGTAGACCCGCTCGGCCAGCGCGGCCGCGTCGGCGTAGATGTCGGTGACCAGCACCGGCTCGTCGAACTGGACCCAGGCGGCGCCGTTCTCGGCGAGCAGCCGGAGTAGCTCGGAGTACAACGGGATGAGCTCGTCGACGCGCTCGACCGGTGCGCCGGCACCGTTGACCGCCTTGCTCAGCAGCAGGAAGGTGATCGGGCCGATGATCACCGGGCGCGCCGGGATTCCTTGATCCTGAGCTTCTTTCAGCTCAGCGAGCACCTTCTCGGGGTGCAGCGTGAACTTGGTGTCCGGACCGATCTCCGGGACGATGTAGTGGTAGTTGGTGTCGAACCACTTGGTCATTTCCAGCGGCGTGACGTCCTCGTTGCCGCGGGCGGCCGCGAAGTACCGGTCCAGGTCGTCGGAGAGCTGCTGTACGCGGTCCGGCAGTGCGCCCAGCAGTACGGCGGTGTCGAGCATCTGGTCGTAGTAGGAGAAGGTGTTCACCGGTATCGAATCCAGGCCCGCTGCGGCCAGCTGCGACCAGGTGTCGCGGCGCAGAGTTGCGGCAACGTTTTCCAGCTCGGATCGGCTGGTCCGGCCCGCCCAGTAGCCTTCGGTGGCGCGTTTGAGTTCGCGGCGCGGCCCGATGCGGGGTGAGCCGGTGACGGTGGCGGTAAACGGTTTAGCGGTCACAAGTTGATCCATTCGCTCGACGGGTCCAAAAAGCATTAGTCACCGCCAGCGGACGCGCAGCCGAGAGGGTCGCGGTGCGCTGCCAGCAAAACACCACAACCTGCACGGCTTGCCGCCCATTCCACGAGGCGATGAGCCGCCAGGCGCGGCGCGCCCGGCGCAGCCGGCAGGTCTTCGGACTCGCAGGCACGCACAGCTAGTGCTCCTAATGGCCGTCGCTTCCCAGTCGCGGGTGATGCGTCCAGTGCTGATGACGGCGGTCGTTCCTGCTTACCGCTGCGGGACAGTCCCGGACTCCCACCGGGTTCCCTCTCGCGAAGCGTGATTAACATGCCCCGCTCGATGCCGACGCCTCACGACGACGGCAGACCAGCTGCGCAGAAGAGGTTACTCCGCGGTTCTTCGCGCGTGGCCCCGGCCTGACTATGCGCCGGCCAATGCCTCATCAATCCGAAGATCGCCGTTGTTGAATTCGATCGTGCGGCCGATGGTCGAGTCGTCTGCCAACACCGCGGCCGCGACCAGCGCGACATCCTCCCGTGACACCTGACCGTCACGCGCCTCCGCGCCCACCGCGACGCGGCCGGTCGCCGGGTCAAGCGTGAGCCGGCCGGGTCCGAGCACAGTCCAGTCCAGGTCGCTGTCGCGAAGGTGGGCGTCGGCGGCCGCTTTCCCCTCGGCGTAGGCGAAGAACGGATCGTCGGGAGGTACTCTGTGGTCCGGGCCGGCACCGAAATACGACACCATCACGAATCGCTGTGCACCGGCCTGCGCGGCGGCGTCGATGACGCGGATCGCGGCGTCGCGGTCGACGGCGTAGGTCCGCGC
>NZ_JBARMY010000502.1:0-2941 GCF_049802695.1 Mycobacterium sp. | reverse complement strand
GGACGGGACCGTGCTCGCAGCCGACGTGCTCGTCGCGGGCGTCGGCGCGCAGCCCGCGATCGGATGGCTTCGCGACAGCGGGCTGCGGCTGTCGGACGGGGTCGCCTGCGACCCGTTCCTGCGCACGTCGGCTCCGAACGTGGTTGCTGCCGGTGACATCGCCCGGTGGCACAACACGCTCTTCGATGAGGATTTGCGCGTCGAGCAGTGGACCAATGCCGTGGAGCAGGGCCGGTATGCCGCCGACTCGTTGCTCGGGATCGCGGAGGAGCCCTATGCCTCCGTGCCGTACTTCTGGTCGGATCAGTTCGACGCCAAGATGCGTTTCGTCGGCGTCGCCAACGCCGCCCAGGATATTCACATCGACGAAGTCGGCCCTGACGTCCTCGTCGCCCTTTTCGGCCGGGACGGCCTGCTCCGGGGCGCGCTGTGCGTGAACGCGCCCCGCAAGCTCGTGCGCTACCGGCAAGCGATCGTGGACAGGGTGCCCTGGCGCGATGTCATCGCGAAATAACACCGACGCTATTGGCGCTCTGACGTGAACGTGCTCCAGGCGTTGCTGGTCCTTGCGGCAGGTATTGCCGCGGGGGCGATCAATGCGGTTGTCGGCTCGGGGACGCTGGTTACGTTTCCGGTCCTGCTGGCTATTGGTCTGCCGCCGGTGACGGCAAACGTGTCGAATACGGTGGGGCTTTTTCCGGGCGCGTTTGTCGGGGCGTATGGGTATCGCCGTGAGCTGGCTGATCAGGTCGGGCGCGCGGTGCGTCTCGGGACGGCGTCGATTGTCGGTGGCGTCACCGGGGCGGTGCTGCTGCTGGTGCTGCCGGCCGGGGCGTTCAAGGCGATCGTGCCGGTGTTGATCGTTCTGGCGTTGATACTCGTGCTGGTCGGGCCGCGGCTGTCGGCTTGGATGAAGTCGAAGGGCCACGCGAAGAAATCGGAGGTGACGCCGGCGCTGTGGGGTTTGACGATGTTCGCCGGTGTGTACGGCGGATATTTCGGGGCGGCACAAGGTGTGCTGCTGATGGGGTTCTTCGGGCTGATGCTTACTGAGACGCTGCAGCGGCAGAACGCGTTGAAGAACGTGCTGGCTGGTCTGGTGAACATGGTTGCCGCGGTGGTATTCGTGTTGACGGCGCATGTCGATTGGGCAGCAGCCGGTCTGCTGGTCGTCGGCTCGATCATCGGCGGCATCGTGGGGGCTCGGGTTGGACGGAGACTGCCGCAGGCAGTTTTGCGGGGCGTGATCGTGGTCGTCGGGATTGCCGCGATCGTCAAGCTTCTCGCCTGAACCGGCCACGTCAGTCGCGCGGCGTCCAGCGCGGCGGTCTGGTAATCGGCCAGCGGGAGAGTCCGGGAGTCCTGCTGCTGCCCTTGCGGAGGCGCTTGTGGGGCAGTGAACCTGGAGAGTTGTGGATGGCATGGAGCGGGTCAGGGGTTCGAATCCCCTCAGCTCCACTTATTTTCGTTGCTTGGTCTTCAGAATTCTCTAGAATAGAGAACATGCGGGACACAACCGCAATCGGCAGCAAGACCGCAGGGATTGTGCTCGTCGCGCTGCTCCAGGCGGGCCAGCGTCCTTTGCTCCCTTTCGGCGATGGGCACCCTTACGATATCGCCTTCGACGACGGCGGCAGGCTTAAGCCGGTCCAGTGCAAGACTGGGAGGCTGATCAAGGGCGCAGTGTGCTTCCCGACATCGATCCGGTGGCGCAACAGCAAGTACCGCTCTTACCGAGGCGACATCAATTATTTCGGAGTCTATTGCCCTGATGCACCGCGGGTCTATCTCGTGCCGGTTGAGGGTGTCCGGATCGTGCCGCTAACCTGAGAGTGGAGGCGCGACGCAACAATCAGAACGACGGTGTGCTCTGGGCAAAGGACTATGTTATCCAGTCTCGCTGATTCGTAACCAATCATGTTCTGCTGTAACTGGATAGGCGGCCGTCAGACGTGGGTGGCGGCGCCGGATTGTGGACTACATTTGGCCGCCGAGGCCTGAGCGCCGGGAGCATGTGGCGGGGGCAGATCCGTGCTGTCAGGGGAGAGCCGCCGCGAGCGTTTCGGCGACCGCGTCCGCGTTGGCGCGAGCCCATTGCACCTGGGCCAGCACGCCAGTCTCGTTCCGTCCGGCCCGGACCCGCTTGGCGATCGTCTGGAGCCCGCGTCCCCGCAAGTAGACGGGAATGACTGCGGCCTGGTCCGGTGAGATCCGGGAGATGCTGGCGTAGCCTCGCAGAAACCGGCTGGCCCGGGAGAAGTCGAGGCGGTCAGCCCGCTCGTGCGGACGGCCCTCAGGGCTATCAGCAGCTCACCCGCCGGCCGCGGCGCCGGGCGAGTTGGTCCGGTCCGTGAGCGTGCCCGCCAGCCGCTCGACCTGGGCCGCACACGAGTTCTTCGGCCGCCTGAGCCTCAGCGGTCGGCTCCACGCGGTGGTTCTGGCGGGACGTGATGGCAGGCTGGGGGGCCGTTACCGGCAGACCCCGTCTGTCGCTGCCGGTGAGCGCATAGGCCCACCCACGCATCAGCCGGACCACCGAGTCGCGCGGTGTCATTTTGGCCAGGATTCTTGAAGAAAAACCATCAAGAAACCTGTACATCGAATCGGCGGTGTGACGCGATTCACATCCAGTTGGACCGGCTTGTCCCTGAATGCAGGGAGGCATCCCCGTGGCCAATCTCGAAGCTCCTGGACGTGGGACCGACACCGCTTCCGGACGGTATGTGCTCGATTCCGGGACCCTGATCGCCGCGGCGGTCGCGGTCTGCGTGGCTCAGGTGGCACTGGCCATCCCGGCCGTGCTGAACGGCCTGTTCCAGCAGGACCTGGGGCCCACCTCATCGGAGCTCACCTGGATCTCGGATGCGTTCCTGGTCCCGGTGTGCCTGCTGGAGCTGACCTTCGGGGTGCTCGGTGACCTGTTCGGCCGCAAGCGGCTGCT
>NZ_JBARMY010000501.1:0-5066 GCF_049802695.1 Mycobacterium sp. | reverse complement strand
GGACGGCTCGGCGCAACTGCAGCGCAACGGCGGCGACGGGCACAAGACAGCGGCTGGCGTGCAGGGCGGCACCACCCGGCGGGAGCGGCGTGAAGCCGCACGTCGGCAGGGCCGCGGAGCCAAAGCTCCCAAATCGGCGAAACGACGATAAAACCCCAACGAGTATCTGGGACATGGACGTCAACGAAACTCTGCTGCCCGGCATCGGTGTGCGCTACGAATTCAAAAGTCAGGACGGCGACTTGGTCGGCGTCATCAGGCGGCGCGACGGTGACTTCGAAATCGTCCAATACGCGCCTGACGACCCCGACCAGGCCCGATTGCTGCTGCACCTGACCGACGACGAGGCCGACGCTTTCGCTCAAATCCTGGGTGCGCCCAGGATTGCCGAGAAGTTCACCGAACTGACCAAGAAATTACCGGGCATCGATTCTCGACAGATCCGCGTCGGGGCGGGCAGCCCCTTCGTCGACCGGCCGCTCGGCGAGACGCAAGCACGTGCGCGCACCGGCGCGTCGATCGTGGCGATTGTCCGTCACGACAAGGTGATTCCCTCGCCGACACCTGCCGAGGAACTGCACGCAGACGATGTACTGATCGTGATCGGCACCGATGACGGTATCGTCGGCGTCGAACGCCTCATCGAAAAGGGTTGAATTTTTGGAAGTTGCGGTGCCGTTGCTCTTGCAACTGGGCGCCGTTCTCACCGCACTTGCTCTGCTAGCCGCTGTCGCACGCCGATTCGCGTTGTCGCCGATACCGGTCTATTTGCTGGCAGGACTCGCGCTGGGCAACGGCGGAATCGACCCCGTCGCTGCGGCAAGCGAATTCATTTCCACCGGCGCGCCCATCGGTGTAGTTCTGCTACTGCTCACGTTGGGCCTGGAATTCTCCGCCCCCGAATTCGCCAGCAGCCTGCGCCACCATTTACCTTCCGCTTCGGTCGATATCGTGCTCAACGCGACACCCGGGGCGGTCGCCGGATGGTTGCTGGGACTCAACGGCCTCGGCATCCTCGCGCTGGCCGGTGTCACCTACGTGTCGTCCTCCGGCCTCATTGCGCGCCTGCTCGAAGACCTGCACCGGCTCGGTAACCGCGAGACGCCGTCAGTACTGGCGGTATTGGTGCTCGAAGACTTCGCGATGGCGGCATACCTGCCGGTGTTCGCCGTGCTGGCCTCCGGTGGAACGTGGCTGCTCGCGCTGGGCGGGATGGTCCTCGCGGTCACCGCGTTCTGGTTGGCCTTCGCCGCGTCGTATCGCTGGGGTCATCATGTCGGCCGGCTGGTCGGGCACCCCGATTCCGAGCAGCTGCTGCTGCGGGTGCTGGGCCTGACGTTGATCGTCGCGGCGCTGGCCGAGTACTTGCACGCCTCGGCTGCGGTCGGTGCATTCCTGGTTGGGTTGACGTTGACCGGAGAAACCGCGGATCGGGCCAGGCGAGTGCTGGGGCCGCTGCGCGATCTGTTCGCTGCGGTGTTCTTCGTCGGCGTCGGCGTTGCGGTTGATCCGCAGAGTCTGATTCCGGCGCTGCCGGTCGCGATCGCCCTGGCCGTCGCCACCAGCTTGACGAAAGTAGCCACCGGTGTGTTCGCCGCCCGGCGCGACGGAGTGGGGCGGCGCGGCCAGTGGCGCGCCGGCACCACGCTCATCGCCAGGGCCGAATTCTCGTTGATCATCATCGGTTTGATCGGCGATACGATCCCGGGCTTGGCGCCGCTGGCGATGTCGTACGTGTTCATCGTCGCGACAGTCGGTCCGGTGTTAACCCGCTTCACCGGTGGCCCACTGCCGCGCAGCGCGCGTGCGAGGTAGGCGCGGCGCAGGCCCCGTCTTATCAAGTCGTCAACCGATGTGTAAGGCGACCACCTGCCATCGCGGTCCGTCGGTCGCGGGAAGTTGCTCGACTCGGCAGGCGATGGCGTGAACGCGACGCCCGCGGCTGTAGGTGCCGAATACTTCGGCCGCAGTGGCGGCCCCAGCGGCGCGGTCACCGCCCGCGGCTTGCAACCGCACCCGTCGCAATACCGCCACGGCTTGACGGGCCGCCGTCAACTGGTTCGCCGCCAGAACGGAGTCGACCAGAGTAGCCGCCAGCAGCGGACGAAGCTGAGCCGGCGATCGGCGGCGGTCGATCACCTCGAGCACTCGGCGCAGTGCGCCCTCGGCGAACGCCGCCGCCGGCCGCAGCGCAGCCGACATGCTGTCCGCCGGCTTCCCGCAACCGCGACCATCGGGGATGCGCGCAACGGGACGCCGCAAGGCGGCAGAGGGTAGCCGCTGGCATCGCCGGACCTCTCGAACCGGCGGCTCGTAGTCGACGACGCGCCGGACGACGTGTATTGGTTGGTCAGGGAAATCGACAGTCAACGGGACACTCTCCAGCGGTCGGTCGAAACGGGGGCAAGCCTGCTGGAGAGTGGCAGACGGCTGCGAGCATCATGGCATAGTCGGCGCATCTGGGTACTCGGGCGGCACACAGCTGCGTTGGCGGTTACGGTGAGCGGCATTATCGGTAGCTGAACGACGAGCGAGGGAGACAGGAAGTGGCGCGGTTATCCACTGCGGACGCGTCCTTCTATCACCTGGAGAACACCGACACCCCGATGTACGTCGGGACATTGCTGATCTTGCGCAAGCCGCGCGCGGGGTTGAGCTACGAGACCTTGCTGTCCACCGTCGAACGGCGACTTCCCCAGATCCCGCGCTACCGGCAAAAGGTCCGCGAGATCACGCTGGGCTTGGCCCGGCCGGTGTGGATCGATGATCGCGACTTCGACATCACCTACCACATCCGGCGGTCGGCGCTGCCGTCGCCGGGCAGCGACGAGCAGCTGCACGAGCTGATCGCTCGGCTGGCCGAGCGGCCACTGGACAAGGCCCGGCCGCTGTGGGAGATGTATCTGGTCGAGGGCCTGGCCAAGGGCCGCCTGGCGATCTACACGAAGTCCCATCAGGCGCTGGTCAACGGGGTGACAGCTCTTGCACTCGGGCATGTCATCGCCGACCGGACGCGACGGCCGCCGACCTTCGCCGAGGACATTTGGGTGCCCGGCCGCGAACCCAGCACCCCCCAGCTGCTCATCAAGGCGGTCGGGGACTGGGTGTCTGCTCCTCGGACGCAACTGCAGGCCGTCAGCTCCGTAGTCGCCGGACGTACCACCTCGGGATTATTCGCTGAAGCGGGTCGTCGATTCCTTGACAACGCACGGGCGTTAACGCGCGGCACGGCGCCGAGCAGCCCGTTGAACGCCACCGTGTCCCGCAACCGGTTGTTCACGGTCGCGCGCGGACGGCTGGAGGACTACCGGACAGTGCGGGCGCGCTACGACTGCGATGTCAACGACGTGGTGTTGACAGTGGTCACCGGTGCCCTGCGGAATTGGTTGCTGTCGCGCGGTGAGGCAGTGGCGCCGACCACGACGGTCCGGGCAATGGCGCCGCTGTCGGTTCACTCGGAAGACCACGCTCAGTCGTTCAGTCCCGGCCAGGCGATCGGCCAGGTGACGCCGTTTTTGGTTGACCTGCCGGTGGGGGAGGGCAACGCCGTGGTGCGGTTGTCCCAGATCGCGCACGCCACCGAATCACATCCCACTGCCGCCAGTCGGGTCGACGCCCAAACCATCGTCACGCTGTCCGGCTTCGCGCCACCGACGTTGCATGCCATGGCGGTGCGGGTCGCCACCGATTTCTCCGCGCGGCTGTTCAATCTGTTGATCACCAACGCACCGGGTGCGCAGTCGCAGCTGTACATCGCCGGCGCCAAGCTGCTGGAGGGTTACACGGTGCCCCCACTGCTGCAAAACCAGGCACTGGCCATCGGCGTTACGTCCTACAACGGCATGCTTTATTTCGCGATCAACGCCGACCGGAAAGCGATGAGCGACGTCCACGTAATGCCGGCGTTGCTGCAGGAATCGCTCGACGAGCTGCTCGAAGCCGCGCGTTAAGGGTCGTTTCACGCCCGGTTGAATATGATTGCCCCTCTGCCGTCCACCATCGACTACGACGAAGTGAAAAAGCCGAATGTCAAGCTGCCCGCACGTCCCATCGTCAGTGGCAGCTATCAGCGACCGCCCCGCGAGTTGTCGACCTATGTCGGCGACCACGTCGCGATCCCGGTCGGTGAGCGAAAGCGATAGGACTACCGATTCTTGATGCGGGTCTACATTCCGGCGACCCTGGCCATGCTGCAGCAGCTGGTCGCCGGCGGTTCGCTATGGCCCGTCAACGGCACCGCGTTCGCGGTGACACCGAGATTGCGGGAGGCCTACGCCGAAGGCGACGACGAAGAATTGGGCGAGGTGGCGCTGCGCGATGCCGCGCTGGCGTCGTTGCGGCTGCTGGCTGCTGCCGGCGACGAGGCCGCCGGAGACTTGCTGCCGCGGCGCGCGGTGCTCGTCGTCGACGCCGAGGAGGTGACCCTGCGTCCCGACCTCGACGACGCGGTGGTTCGGCTCGGCGGGGCGGTAACGGCCGACCAGGTCGTCGCCGCATTCGTGGACAACGCCGCAGCCGAACCGGCGGTGACGGCGGCCATCGAGGTGGTGGATGCCGCTGATCTGGGAGACGAGGACGCCGAACTGCTCGTCGGCGACGCCCAGGACCACGACCTGGCCTGGTATGCGACCCAGGAGCTACCGTTCCTGCTCGAGTTGCTCTAAACAGCGGGTAGCTACGCGGCAGTAACCTACGATACCGTAGGTTGACGGCGATCCGTGGCTTCACCGTCACCGCAAACCTGCCCAGGAGCTTCCCTTGAGCAAGAAAATCGCGAAGATCACCGCCGACGTCGTCGACACTCGACGGCCGACGGTCGCCGGCGCGGACAAGCACCCCGGCTGGCACCTGCTGCGCAGGGCCGCCGCGCGGATCACCACCCCGCTGCTGCCGGACGACTACTTACATCTGGCCAACCCGTTGTGGACTGCGCGTGAGCTGCGGGGCCGGGTGCTTGACGTGCGCCGCGAAACCGAAGATTCGGCCACGCTGGTCATCAAACCGGGTTGGGGCTTCACCTTTGACTATCAACCCGGTCAGTACATCGGCATCGGCGTGTTGATGGA
>NZ_JBARMY010000500.1:0-5464 GCF_049802695.1 Mycobacterium sp. | reverse complement strand
GCTTGCCGCCGACATTCTGCAGGCGTGCCGCGCCGATCCCACCGTCCGGGCGCCGCTGGTGCATGCCTTGATCGCGGCGACCGACCCGGCGACCGGACAAGGGCTCTCTGATGACGAGATCTGCGCTGAGCTGATCGTGTTCCTGGTCGCCGGCCACGACACCACCGCCACGACTCTGACTTATGCGTTGTGGTCGTTGGGCCGTTATCGCGAATTACAACAACGCGTGGTCGCCGAAGTCACCGACTTGGGCGACGGCGACCTCACCCCCGACGATGTTCCCCGCCTGGGCTATACCGTTGCCGTAGTGCAGGAGGCGCTCCGTCTGTGCCCGCCGGGTGCCGCGATCGGCAGGCAAGCGATGCAAGATATCGCCGTCGACGGCTACCGCATTGCGCGTGGCACCACGCTGATCGCCGGGGTCTATGCCGTTCACCGCGACCCTCGACTGTGGGAAAACCCGCTGAGGTTCGACCCCGACCGGTTCAGCGCGCCAAACTCAGCAACGCGGAACCGCTGGCAATACCTGCCGTTCGGCGCCGGCCCACGGTCGTGCATCGGAGACCACTTCGCGATGCTGGAGATCACCCTGGCCCTGGCCACCATCCTCCGACGGACTGACATTCGTTCCCTCAGAGGGGATTTCCCACTAGCGGTACCCTTCACCACCGTTGCCGCAGAAGCCATACCGGCCAAAGTGCTGCGCCGTCGCAAACTCTGCAATGCATTGGCCAAACGGTGCTGACTCACATGGCAAAGCCGAAGTCGCATTCCGCAGACAGTGGGAACCGACTCGGACATAATGTCCTAACCACATCGGGGTCCGGAGCGGCTGATGGCCAAGCTTGGTGAGCATGCAGTAGTTCTCGGTGCGAGTATGGGCGGCCTATTCGCCGCCAGAGTGTTGGCTGACTTCTACGACCGTGTCACGATCGTCGAACGCGATGTGCTGCCTGACGAGCCGGCGAACCGGCGTGGCGTGCCGCAGGGCCGTCACGTGCACGCCCTGCTGGGACGTGGCTCCCAAGTCTTGGCTGAGCTGTTCCCTGGGTTCCTCAATGAACTCGTTGAGGCCGGAGCCCCCATACTGGACTACACCGATCTGTCCAAAGGGTTCTTCTCTATTGCGGGGCATCACTCCATGCGCAGCGGTGGGTTCAAAGACATTCCGCCGCTGTTCATCCCGAGCAGAATGTTGTTGGAGGGTCTTGTTCGGCGACGTTTGCGTGCGATGGCGAACGTCACGCTTTTGGAAGGCTATGACGTTGTCGATCTGACGTCGACCACCGAGCGCGATCGCGTCACCGGCGCGCGGATTCGTTCCCGTGACGGTGCCGGTGAAGAACGGGTGTTGACGTCGGATCTCGTTGCCGACGCCACCGGCCGCGGTGCGCGAACGCCTGCTGTCTTGGATTCTTTGGGTTATGGCCGTCCCACCGAGAACAAAATCGGCGTGCGGGTGGTGTATTCCAGTCAGCTGCTGCGGATTCCGCCCGACGCGCTGAGAGAACTGATCGTCCTCGTCGGTCCGGTTCCGGGCCGACCTACCGGGATGGCGTTGTTCAGATACGAAAACGACGGTTGGATGTTCACTGTCTTCGGAATGGCGGGCCACGAACCGCCGACTGAGCCGGCCGAGATGCTGGCCTTCGCCGAGAACTTCGCCCCCGGTCACGTGCTGAAGGCGCTTGGTGCCGCGAAGCCCCTCACCGAGGTCTGCCGGTTCCATTATCCCGCGAGCCGCTGGCGGCGCTACGACCAGATGCGGCGGTTCCCGGCCGGCCTGTTGGTGTTGGGCGACGCGATTTGCAGCTTCAATCCGATTTACGGTCAGGGCATGACGGTGGCCGCACTTGAAGCGTTGGCACTCCAGCGTTGTCTATCTCGTGGCGCAAGTGGTTTGGCGCATAACTACTTTCGAGCCTCGACCAAACCGATCGGCGTGGCCTGGCGATTCGCCGTTGGGGGTGATCTCAACCTGCCCGAGGTCGAAGGCCCCAGGCCACTGTCGTTGCGCCTGACCAACAGATACGTCGACCGGCTTCAGACCGCCGCCGAGTCCGACATTGTTGTCGCTGAGCAGTTGGCGAAGGTTGTGGCCCTCGTCGACAAGCCCGCCCGGCTGCTGTACCCGAAGATGCTGTTTCGTGCCGCAACCGCCGGACGCCTCGCCCGCGAAGGTGGTCATGCAGCAACAGCGAGCGAAGCGGCTCGGCGACCCGTCGATAGGTGACAGCAACGTCGTTGAGGACGTCGGCAACGGGTTACCAACGCGCACGGCAGGGTATGCGCTGTGGCGGAATCGCGTAAGGTCCGCCGGCCGATGATCTCAAGTCAATGGAAGCGATATGACGGAACCCGACAAAGAAGACCCACTGAGTCGCGCTCAGGAGCTGGAGAGCATGGTCGATGAGCTCGATGAGAAGGTTGCCGATGAACGGGAAGCGGAAGGCGTTCCGGGCAAACCCAGCGACAGGGAAGATGCCCCTACCCGCGGCTCGGAGAATGAGCCGCCGGATTAGAAGCTCGGCGCTCGAGGTGGATCGATATAACGGGGCACGGCTCGGAACGCCCCGGTATTGCTCGCCCGCCAGCTAGCGCAGAGCAACTATGCGATTCCGACGATGCGCCGGGTCAGGAAGATGAGCTGCTCACGCAGTGTCTGCTCGTCGAGCCCGTCGACGAGCGGATTTGCGACGGTGCCCCCGATGGCCGCGGACAACATCGCTGCCTGAACCAGTGACTTCGGGCCGGCGTCATCGCCCATCAGCACGCCGTAGAGACGATTGATCACCGCCACGAACGGCTCGTGGGACGCCAGCAGCCGGATGATGACGGGGTCGAACTGCAACACGCTCACCAGGCGGCGGCGCTGAATCGCCAGGTCGATCACCCACACCAGCAGCATCTCGCGGGCGCGAAGGCGGTCGTGCTCTGCTTCGGCGGCGTCCAAGGCTGCCTCGATTTTCAGCATCTCGGCTTCGGTGACGGCGAGGACGATCTCATCCTTGGTGTTGAACTGGTGATATACCGCCGCTTTTGTCACGCCGAGGGCATTGGCGATCATCTGCAACGACGTCGCGCTGACACCATGTTCGGAAAACAGCTCCAGAGCGGCCTTCATGGTGCGGATCTGCGCGGCCGACCTAGGCACCGCATTCAGCCGCGCCGGGATCCCAGCATCGGCGGAAGACACGCGTCCACAGTAGCCGCTCGACTAGCCATAGGCGGCCCACGAACGCTCCTCCATGCCGATCCCGGCCCCATTGATCCCGGCTAGCCGATCGGCTACTGTGGGTTCGGCTAACCGACCGGCTAGGCCGAGAGAGCGTAGGTGACGATGAACGTCAGGGCGCAGTGGATAAGTCTGTGGATCACGCCGTTCTTCGCGGCGATTCTGCTGCTGGCATTCTTCGCTTTCCCTGGGTTCTTCCCACCGATGTCCCCGGACATGCCTGCCGACCAGGTCGCCGCCTTCTACGCACAGCACACGGCGCTGATCCGCTTCAGCATGATTACGTTCAATCTCTGCGCGATCATGCTGATTCCGTTCTTCATGACGATCGTCCTTCAGATCAAGCGGATGGCGCTGCCGAGCCAACTGCTCGCCTATAGCTATCTGTGTTGCATCGCGGGCGCTGCAACGTTTTTCGCCATCGCCGACATCTTCTGGCTCGTCGCGGCATTCCGGCCGGACCGCAATCCGCAACTCATCTTGCTGCTGAACGACATGGCATGGCTCATCTTCACCGCCCCGGTCGGCATGGTCGTCGTCGCGAATCTCAGCCTGGCCCTGGCAGTGTTGCTCGATGCGC
This sequence comes from Mycobacterium sp., assembly GCF_049802695.1. GTDB lineage: Bacteria > Actinomycetota > Actinomycetes > Mycobacteriales > Mycobacteriaceae > Mycobacterium. The sequence continues at coordinate 1,649 of NZ_JBARMY010000500.1, read as the reverse complement.
GGGCCCAACCGATATTCCCGCGGTGGGTCGCCTACTTCAGTGTCGCGACAGCCGCAGCAATGACACCGGCCGCGTGCGCCGTGATCTTCCGTACCGGACCGCTGGCCTGGGATGGTGCCGTGTCCTTCTGGCTGCGGCTCGGCGCCTTCAGCGTAAACATCGCCGTGATGTTCTTCGTCCTGCGCAGAGCGATCAAACGGCAAGCAGCCGAAGAACCCGCCGAGGACGAGCGGTCACAAGGCACGCTGGCCGAGACGGTGACGCGGTGAGCGAAGCGATTGCGACCGCGGCGCCGGTCACCACGCCGACCGGCAACACTCTGCATTGGAAGCGAATTCCCAAGATCGATCAGCGGATCGCCTGGTGGACGATCCCGATCTTCTACATCCTCTTCGGGCTCATCTTCGTCGTGCTCACCCGGGTGATGCCGCCACCGCGGCCAGACGTCGGGCCCGGGCAAATCGTCGAGTTCTTCCACGCACATTCGCTGACTATTCGAATCGGGTTCGCCATTCTGATGGTCGTTGTGGGATTCACCGGCGTGGCCAACGGCCTGATCGCGTTGCAGATCAAGCGGATGTCGGTGGCGCCGGTATTCGCCTACGGCTACATCGCATCCCTCACCGTCGGCGCCATCCCTGGGTGTGTGCTGCCAGGGTTCGCGTTCGTAGCGGCCGCGTTCCGGCCGGATCGTGACCCACAGATCATGGTCATGCTGTACGACTGGTGCCTGCTGTCCTATGTCGGATCGCTGGGCTGTTTCTGCACACAGAACATGGTTCTGGCGCTCGCCATCTTCCTCGATCGCAACGACATCCTGCCGAAGTGGTTGGCGTACATGTCCATCTGGATGATCGTGACGGAGCTACTCGCCGCACCCGTATTTATCTTCAAGTCCGGCCCGGTGGCGTGGAACGGTTCGATCAGCTTCTGGGTTGGCACAGCCGTGTTCGTGGCTTGGGAAATGTGCATCATCTGGCTGCTCTACCGGGCGATCACACGCCAGCCGGCGGCCGAACAGATCCAGGACTGAGAACGGCGATGACAAACGCAGAGCAAACCGCGGCCGCGCTTGATCACGCCGCGGTAGCCGATTCAGGCGGCAGCACAACACATCTCCCGGGTGACAAAGACATGTGGGTCTTCGTGCTCGGCGACTTGATTATTTTCGGAAGCTACTTCCTCATCTTCATGGTCTACCGACATCAACACCACGCGCTGTTCCTGGACTCGCAACGGCAACTCAACCTCACGGTCGGCGTCATCAACACGCTGCTGCTGCTGACGAGTTCGTGGTTCATCGCACGAGGCGTGCAGGCATCTCGGGTGCGTGACTACGACCGAGCGGTGCGGCTGACCGTATCCGGTGGTCTCTGCGGTGCGCTGTTCCTGCTACTGAAGATCTATGAGTGGTCCACGAAAATTACCGCGGGCCTGACCTTTTCGCACAACGAATTCTTCATGTTCTATTACCTGCTGACCGGTGTACACGTGTTTCACGTGGCCCTCGGTCTCGTCTTTCTGGGTGTTGTCTTCGTCAACCTCGGCGACCCGAAGAACCGCCGAATATCGACGGTCGAGACCGGCGCCACCTATTGGCACATGGTGGACCTGCTCTGGGTCGTCATCTTCGCGCTGGTCTACGTGAT
>NZ_JBARMY010000499.1:0-5867 GCF_049802695.1 Mycobacterium sp. | reverse complement strand
ACACCACGCTGGTGTACGCCACCCTGTCGATCGCGGCGCTGTCGGTGGCGGTGTGGGCGCACCACATGTTCGCCACCGGTGCGGTGCTGCTGCCGTTCTTCTCGTTCATGACCTACCTGATCGCGGTGCCGACCGGGATCAAGTTCTTCAACTGGATCGGCACGATGTGGAAGGGACAGTTGACGTTCGAGACGCCGATGCTGTTCTCCGTCGGCTTCCTGCTCACCTTCCTGCTGGGCGGCCTGACCGGTGTGCTGCTGGCCAGCCCGCCGCTGGACTTCCACGTCACCGACAGCTACTTCGTGGTCGCTCACTTCCACTACGTGCTGTTCGGCACCATCGTGTTCGCGACCTACGCCGGGGTGTATTTCTGGTTCCCGAAGATGACCGGCCGGTTGCTCGACGAGCGGCTGGGCAAGCTGCACTTCTGGCTGACCTTCATCGGTTTCCACACCACATTCCTCATCCAGCACTGGCTGGGCGACGCCGGTATGCCCCGCCGCTACGCGGACTACCTGCCCAGCGACAACTTCACCTGGATGCACGTGGTCTCCACAGTGGGGGCGTTCATCCTCGGCGCGTCGATGCTGCCGTTCGTGTGGAACGTGTTCAAGAGCTGGCGCTACGGCGAGGTGGTCACCGTCGACGATCCGTGGGGCTACGGCAACTCGCTGGAGTGGGCGACCAGCTGCCCGCCACCGCGGCACAACTTCACCGAGCTGCCCCGCATCCGCTCAGAGCGTCCGGCGTTCGAGCTGCATTACCCGCACATGGTGGAAAGGCTGCGTGCGGAAGCGCATATCGGCCGGCACCCGACCGCGGGCGAGTCCGGAGAGGGCTTCGGCCCACGGACGGAGCCGGATCGCGACGCCGGTTGATGCTCGGGCACGCGGCGGTCCTGGGTGAGGCGGAAGTCTTAGGTGAGTAAGTCGCCCAAGGTGTCGGTGTTGATCACCGTCACCGGTGTCGACAAGCCGGGTGTGACCTCCGCACTTTTCGAAGTGCTGTCCGGTCACAGAGTCGAGTTGCTGAACGTCGAGCAGGTGGTGATCCGGGGCCGACTCACCCTGGGCGTACTGGTCACGGCTGCGCTACAGGTCACCGAGGGCAAAGCGCTGCGTCAGGAAGTCGAAACGGCCATCCACGGGATGGGCCTGGACGTCACGATCGAGCGCAGCGACGACGTGCCGATCATCAGGGAACCGTCGACGCACACCATCGTGGTGTTGGGCCGGCCGATCACCGCCGAAGCGTTCGGTGCGGTGGCCCGCGAGGTCGCGGCGCTCGGCGTCAACATCGACGTCATCCGCGGTGTATCCGACTACCCGGTGACCGGCCTGGAGCTGCGGGTCTCGGTGCCGCCGGGCGTCGGCAGCCGGCTGCAGGCCGCGCTGACGCGGGTGGCCGCCGATCAGCGCGTTGACGTGGCGGTGGAGGATTACAGCCTGTCGCGGCGCGCCAAACGGCTGATCGTTTTCGACGTCGACTCCACGCTGATCCAGGGTGAGGTCATCGAGATGCTGGCCGCGCGCGCCGGAGCCCAGGACGAGGTCGCGGCGATCACCGAAGCGGCGATGCGCGGCGAGTTGGATTTCGCCGCGTCGCTGCGGCAACGCGTCGAAACCCTGGCCGGGCTACCCGCTGAGGTGCTGCAAGAGGTCGCTGACGAACTGGAGCTGACCCGGGGCGCTCGAACCACGCTGCGCACCCTGCGCCGGCTCGGATACCACTGCGGGGTGGTTTCCGGCGGGTTCCGTCAGGTCGTTCAACCGCTCGCGGACGAACTGATGCTGGACTTCGTCGCGGCCAACGAATTGGAGATCGTCGACGGCAAACTCACCGGCCGGCTGGTCGGCACAGTCATCGATCGCGCCGGCAAGGCGCGGGCGCTGCGCGACTTCGCCGAAAAGGCAGGGGTTCCGCTGGAGCAGACCGTCGCGGTGGGCGACGGCGCCAACGACATCGACATGCTGACCGCAGCCGGTCTCGGTGTGGCGTTCAACGCCAAACCGGCGCTGCGCGAGATCGCCGACGCGTCGTTGAGTTATCCGTACCTGGACACTGTGCTGTTCGTGCTCGGCATCACCCGCGGTGAGATCGAAGCCGCCGACGCGGTCGACGGTATGTTGCGCCGCGTCGAGATTCCGCCCGAGTGACCGGGCGAGGCCCGGCGAAGCACCGCTGTCGGAACACCCGCAAGCCGTTCCGGCGCCGCGGTACGGCACGATAGTCAGATGCCCGAAGCCGGAAGCGAGGCAGTCGACCCTGACCTGCTCATCGACTTCCACGACGTTTCGCTGCGCCGCGGTGGCCGCATCCTGGTCGGTCCCCTGACCTGGGCTGTTGAACTCGACGAACGCTGGGTGATCATCGGACCCAACGGGGCGGGCAAGACGTCGCTGCTGCGGATGGCCGCGGCGACCGAACATCCGTCGTCAGGAATCGCCTACGTACTCGGTGAGCGGTTGGGCCGCGTCGACATGGCCGAGCTGCGCGCCCGGGTCGGGCTGAGCTCTTCGTCGCTTGCGCAGCGGATACCCGGCAACGAAGTGGTGCGCGACCTTGTCGTATCAGCCGGATACGCCGTGCTGGGCCGGTGGCGGGAAAACTATGACGAGGTCGATTACCACCAGGCGATCGACATGCTGGAGAACCTCGGCGCCGAGCACCTGGCAGACCGTACCTACGAGACGTTGTCGGAAGGTGAGCGCAAACGAGTGCTGATTGCCCGCGCGCTGATGACCGACCCGGAATTGCTGTTACTCGACGAACCCGCCGCCGGACTGGACCTCGGCGGGCGCGAAGAACTGGTCGCCCTGCTGACCGACCTGGCCGCCGACCCCGACGCGCCCGCCATCGTGCTGGTCACCCACCACGTCGAGGAGATACCGGTCGGCTTCAGCCACTGCATGCTGCTAACTGCAGGCGGCATCGTGGCCGCGGGTCTGCTGCCCGACGTGCTCACCGCCGAGAACCTGTCCTCGGCGTTCGGGCAGTCCATGGCGGTGGACTCGATCGACGGACGCTACTTCGCCCGCCGGGTGCGATCCCGCCCCGCCCACCGGAGGCGGGGGTGAGCCCGCCGGACGACGAGCCGTTCATCCCGCTGCCCACGCGACCGGCGGCGACGGTGATGCTGGTCCGTGACACCGTCGACGGCATCGCGGTCTTCCTGATGCGACGGCACTCGGGAATGCAGTTCGCCGCCGGGGTGATGGTGTTCCCCGGTGGTGGCGTCGACGATCGCGACCGCAACGCCGACATATCTTGGACCGGGCCCGAACCGGCGTGGTGGGCAGAGCGGTTCGGCGTCCAACCCGACTTGGCCGAAGCCTTGGTCTGTGCCGCTGCGCGTGAGACCTTCGAGGAAACCGGGGTGCTGTTCGCCGGGCCCGCCGACGATCCGCAGGGCATTGTCGGCGACGCTTCGGTGTACCGGGAATCCCGCGCCGCCCTGGCCGACCGGACACTGTCGTTCGCCGAATTCCTGCGCCGCGAAAACCTGGTGCTGCGTGCGGATCTGCTGCGCCCATGGGCCAACTGGGTGACGCCGGAAGCCGAACGCACTCGACGCTACGACACCTACTTCTTCGTCGGCGCCTTACCCGAAGGTCAGCGGGCCGACGGGGAAAACACCGAATCCGACCGCGCCGGATGGAGCACGCCGCACGACGCGATCGACGACTTTGCCGCCGGCCGGACATTCCTGTTGCCACCCACCTGGACCCAACTGGACTCACTGGACGGTCACACCGTGAGCGACGTCCTGACGGTGCAGCGCCAGATCGTGCCCGTGCAGCCGGATCTGGCCGTCAAAGGCGACAAATTCGTGCTCGAATTCTTCGACTCCGACCGCTACAACCAGGCGCGCGGCAAGCGATGGATGTGAGCGAGTTCGTCAGCATCCACACCGACGCACAACGGCCCGGTGTCGCCACAATGGTGTTGTCGCGGCCGCCTACGAATGCGTTGACCCGCCAGCTCTACCGGGAGGTGGCGGCAGCGACCGCCGGGCTGGCAGATCGTGATGATGTCGCCGCGGTGGTGGTGTTCGGTGGCCATGAGATCTTCTCCGCCGGTGACGACATGTCTGCGCTGCGCAGCCTGACCACGGACGAAGTCCACAGCTGGGTCGATGTCCGTCGGGCCGCCGTCGAGGCCGTCGCAGCGATCCCAAAGCCCACCGTCGCCGCTGTCACCGGTTACGCGCTGGGAGCCGGGCTGACGCTGGCGTTGTCCGCCGACTGGCGGGTGAGCGGCGACAACGCGAAGTTCGGTGCGACCGAGATCCTGGCCGGGCTGATTCCCGACGATGCCGGGCTGGCGTGGCTGACACAGGCGGTAGGCGCCGGTCGGGCCAAGGAGCTGGTGTACAGCGGGCGGTTCTTCGACGCCAGGGAGGCGCTGGCGCTGGGAGTGGTCGACGACATGGTGGCGCCGGACCATGTGTACGAGGCGGCCGTGGCATGGGCGAGTCGCTTCGTCGACGCACCTGCGCGCGCGCTGGCCGCCGCGAAGGCCGGCGTCGACGACGTCTTCGCGAAGACACCGGCCGAGCGGGTCGCCGCAGCACGCCGGCGATACGTCGAGGTGTTCGCTGTCAGCGGTGATTACCGCGCCGACCTTGACGACCGATAGGCCCGCGGACTTGAGCGATTATGCTCCGCCGGCGAACCTGATTCCTTAAGCTGACGCGCACCTGTCGTCAAGCTGACGCGTGTCTTTGGGGGTGGAGATGGTGACGCTTTACTCAAATCGGCACCGATTCCGCTACGTTGCGGCCGGGCTGCTGTCGACGGTTCCCCTGTTGTTCGGATCGGCCACGGCGTGGGCCGAGGAGTCGGTCGTTATCGACTTCGTGCGGCACGGGCAAGATGCAGCCAATGCGGCGGGCGTAATCGAGACGACGCCGCCCGGAGATGCACTCACTGCGGACGGGCTGACTCAGGCGACGAACGTAGGCGAGGCACTCTCGCAACACGGCCCGTACGCCGGGCTCTATGCGTCAGAGTTGTTAAGAACTCAGGAGACCGCAAACATCATCTCTGATGTACTACAGAATCACTTGCAAGGTCTGTCCGTCCAGGACCTACCCGGGCTCGATGAGATCAACGCCGGCATTTACGATGGCTCCCCGGTTGATAGCCTGCCCGGCCTCCTGTACTTACTGACCCCGGTTGCGTGGGTGCTCGGAGCAGAGTTCGTGCCTATCCCCGGGTCCACAACCCCCAACGGGATCGCCTTCGACGAAAGCTTCAGCAACGCCGTTCAAACGATCTACGACAACACCGATTTGGCGACGGGCAGCCCACCGAGCGATGTGGCAGTGTCGAGCGAAGGGGCGATCACCACGTGGGCTCTGATGAACGTCAACAATCCGGATTTCGCGCTCGTTCTCAAGGAGCTGCTCACAACGGGCCAGTTCTTGCCCAACGGTGCTCAGGTCGTGGTCGACGGCGATCCGCAGGCGGGGTGGACGCTGGTCAGCTTCGACGGGCAGCCCGTCCCGCCGGCTTCCCTGCCGACGGAGCTGTTTGTGGACCTACGCAACCTGGTTGAGGCCCCTCAGTTCGCGGCCTACAACGTTTACGAGGCGTTGCTCACCGGTAATCTGACGACGATCGCTGATGCGGTTCCGGCCGCACTCAGCGAAGTAGGCACGGCGACAGCGCAATTCCCGGTCGCGGTTCTCGACGACATCGTAAACGCGCTCGGCGGCGACAGCCTGGGCAGCCTGTCAGACCTTGGCAACCTGCTGCCCAACATCGGGACGGATTTGGCGGGAGCCTTGCCGGGGGAGCTGGCGGCGATGGCGGCGGGTGCCCTCACGTCGTTCTGACCCGGATTCTGCCGGCCGATAGGCTGGT
>NZ_JBARMY010000498.1:0-2048 GCF_049802695.1 Mycobacterium sp. | reverse complement strand
CCGGTGACCCACTTGCGCAACGTGCGGCTCGACTCCGCGCGCCGCATGCTCACTCAACCGAGTGACGGAACATCCGTCACGAATGTGGCTCTGGCAGCTGGCTTTTCTCACCTCGGCCGTTTCTCCCGGGAGTACTCGCGCCGTTTCGGTGAGCTGCCATCGGAATCACTGCGCCGCGCGCTGGCGACCAACTGACTGATTGAGGTCGCGCTTCGTGCGGGCTAAACCCATTGCTGCACAACGCATTTCTCACATCGATTAGATGATGCTGCGCTCCGCACGGGGAATCGCGTTCGCTCACCAGGTTTTTGACACTGCATGGCATCCCGTTTGCTTGTGAGGCGAAGGCCACTCGGCTGAAACACTCTTCAATGCTCGCCAGCGGCGTGCAGTTCCGGCGTGCCAAATCACCTGTTATTAGCGAAATGTGGATAGTTGGTGTCTTAGGTGGATAGCGAGCATCTCAACGGTAACGCATCATTTTCCTGCCGCTTGACGGCGGCAAGCAACAGATGTCATCCGGAAGGAGAGAAGTCGATGTCTTTCGTTACCGCACAACCGGAGATGCTGGCCGCGGTGGCCGCCAACTTGGAAGGGGTCGGCACTGCGGTGGCCACTCAGAATGCGGCCGCGGCCGCACCGACCACCGGAGTGATTCCCGCCGCCGCCGATCCGGTCTCGGCGCTAACCGCGGCCCAATTCGCCGCGCATGCGCAGATCTACCAGGCGGTCAGCGCCCAAGCTGCCGCGATACACCAAACCTTCGTGGCCATCATGCAGGCCAGCGCCGGCTCCTATGCGGCCACCGAGGCCGCCAACGCGATCGCGGCGGGCTGAAGGGTGCCGTGATGGATTTCGGGGCGTTAGCGCCGGAGATCAACTCCGGCCTCATGTATTCCGGCCCCGGCTCAGAGCCGATGCTGGCCGCCTCCGCGGCCTGGGACGAGCTGGCCAGCGAGCTGGACACGGCGGCGGGCTCCTACTCGTCGCTGATCAACGGGTTGACAAGCGGGCCCTGGCAGGGGCCGGCATCGACGTCGATGGCGACCGCTGCCGCACCCTACGCGGCGTGGATGACCACCACCGCCACCCAGGCTGAGCAGGCAGCCGGCCAGGCCAAAGCCGCCGCCGCCGCATACCACACCGCGTTCGCGATGACAGTGCCCCCGCCGGTGATCGCCGCTAACCGTAGCCTTTTGACGTCGCTGGTCGCGACCAATTTCCTCGGACAAAACACCCCGGCGATCGCGGCCACCGAGGCCCAGTACGCCGAGATGTGGGCCCAAGATGCCGCCGCCATGTACGGCTACGCCGGGGAGTCGGCGGCCGCAACGACCCTCACTTCGTTCACCGCGCCGGCGCCCACCACCAATCCGGCCGCCCAGACCGGACAGGCCGCCGCGGTGGCCCAAGCCACCGGCACGGCTGCTACCAGCAACACGCAGACAACGTTGTCACAAATGCTGTCCTCGGTTCCCACCACGCTGCAAAGCCTGGCGTCGCCCACCGGAGCATCCACCTCGCCCACATCCGGGCTCAGCGGATTCCTGAGCTCGCTGGGCCTCACGGGATCCACCACTTCGTCCACGTTGTCCACATCGGGGACGTCCACTGGAATCCTGAGCGCCCTGGGAATGACCGGGTCCACCGCGGGGATCGGCGGGTCCATGGCATCCACGGCGTCGGCGTCGGGGGCCTCCTCGACGTCGTCGACCTCGTCTACATCGTCGAGCCCAGGGCTCTCCGGAATACTGAGTTCGCTAACGGGCGGCGATCTGATGTCTGCCTCCTCTGGGTCGTCCACGACGGGGCTATCAGGGATCTTGAGCACGATAGGCGGGACGAATGGGAGTGCCATTGGGAGCTTCTTGAACTCCAACCTTTGGAACACCATTTTTTCGTCGGGGTTCTATATGCCGGGTAACTACGTAGGAAACTTGGTCGATTACCTTGCCTTGTCGGGCATAGGCGAAGCAGGGGGAGCGGCGGCCGAGGCCGGTGGCGCGGCGGCCGCGGCGGGCGAACTCGGTGGCGGTCTCGGGATGGGC
>NZ_JBARMY010000497.1:0-2266 GCF_049802695.1 Mycobacterium sp. | reverse complement strand
TGACGCGGCGTTACCGACTGCTTACTGCGGCCCTCCTTCAGGTGAGTGCACACCCGCCGCTGCGGGCGAGTATTGTGCCCGTCGCCCGCGCGCTGCCCTCGGTCTTCGCGACGGCGGTCAATCTGCTCGCTCAGTGAATTGGTCGACATCAACCTTCACTTGAGTACCGGGCGAGAAGGTAAGCATGTTTGCCCACCTTCGAGCGACAACTGACCGGGCCGGGACGAATTTGTCGCTACGAGCTGGGCACAACGACGGTCCCCGCTACCGGTGACAGCTGTGGCGGATGTGACTGCGCTCGTCTGGGTTGACGGCCGTCACCGCCGCTGGTCTGCCTAGTATTCGGGGTGCACATGTCGTCCAGCACCGAGGAAGCCACCGTGAGTCAGATGAGCCGACCCCGGGTCGGCAAGGCCGACAGCCCCATCGAAGACGAACTCGAAGACGCCTTCACCAGGTTGGTCCATGAAGGCACGCAGCGTCTGCAACGCAGCTGGCATGGACTGTTGGTTACCGGCTTCTTCGGCGGCACCGAGGTCGCGATGGGCATTCTCGCCTACCTGTCGGTGCTCCATCAGACCCACAATGTCCTGCTGGGCGGCGTGGCATTTTCGATCGGTTTTCTTGCTCTCCTGCTCGGCCGCAGCGAACTGTTCACTGAAGGTTTCCTCGTCCCGGTGGCCGCGGTGGCCGCCAAGCGGGCCACCTTCGGCCAGCTCATCAAGCTCTGGGTCGGCACCATGGCCGCCAACCTGGCTGGCGGTTGGCTGCTCATGTGGCTCATCATGGTGGCGTTTCCCAATCTGCATACGCAGGCGGTGGAGACTGCCGGCCGGTTCGCGACAGCGCCGCTGTCCGCGCAGAGCTTTGCGCTGGCGATCCTCGCCGGGATGGTCATCACGTTGATGACCCGGATGCAGAACGGCACCGACTCGGTGTTCGGCAAGATCGCGGCGGCCGCTGCCGGAGCCTTCCTGCTTGCGGGGCTGCAGCTGTTCCACTCGATCCTCGACTCCCTGCTCATCTTCGGTGCCCTGGTCACCAACCAGGCACCGTTCGGCTACCTGGACTGGCTGTACTGGTTCGGCTATACCGTTGTCGGCAACATGATCGGCGGGCTGGTGCTGATTTCCTTGCTGCGCATGTTGCGCAGCAAGGACCGGCTGCTCATCGAGCGCCGCAACGCCGAAGCCGACCTGTCGCAGGCGCCAAACCCGTTGTGAGCCGTTCACAGACTGTTCAGCGCACCGTCGGCTGCACATTGTTGAGCGCACACACGTAACGGTTGTTCTCGGATGTATGCGTGTCGTGCAGGTCGCCAACTTCTACGGACCCCGTTCCGGCGGCCTCCGCACTGCGGTTGACCGCCTGGGCGCCGAGTACTGTGCCAGGGGCCACGATGTATACCTGATCGTCCCCGGCAGCCATGCCGAGCGAACCCGACTGCCCACCGGCGTGGTGCGAATCACCGTGCCGGCCAGACTGATTCCGTTCACCGGCGGCTACCGCGCGGTGATGCCGGCGTCGGTGCGCACCCTTCTGGAAGCGTTGCGGCCCGACGCGCTTGAAGTCTCCGACCGGCTCACGCTGCGGTCGTTGGGCCGGTGGGGCCGCGCACACGGCGCCCGGACGGTCATGATCTCCCACGAGCGACTGGATCGCCTTGCGGCTCAGATCCTTCCACGTCGCCGCGCGCGCCGGTTCGCCGACTTCGCCAACGCCCGCACCGCCGCGCACTACGACACCGTGGTGTGCACGACGGCGTTTGCCCGCGAGGAATTCGACCGCGTGGGCGCGGTGAACACCGTCACCGTCCCGCTGGGGGTGGACCTGGCGATGTTTCACCCGCGTCGATACTCGGCCGCGGTGCGGCGGAGGTGGGCTGCGCCTGGGCAGATCCTGCTGGTGCACTGTGGGCGGCTGTCGGTGGAGAAGCGTGCCGACCGCAGCATCGACGCAGTCGCCGCACTGCGGGAGGCCGGGGTGGACGCGCGGCTGGTCGTCATGGGTGAGGGTCCGTTGCGGGCACGGCTGCAGCGACAGGCCGCTGGACTACCCGTCGATTTCACCGGTTTCATCTCTGACCGGCACACCGTCGCCGGCATGCTCGCCTCCGCCGACGTCGCGTTGGCACCGGGTCCGCACGAGACCTTCGGGCTGGCGGCCCTGGAATCGCTGGCCTGCGGGACACCGGTCGTCTTGTCCCGGACGTCAGCGCTGGCCGAGATCGTCACCGCCGACAGCGGCGCACTGGCCCACAACGACC
>NZ_JBARMY010000496.1:0-22544 GCF_049802695.1 Mycobacterium sp. | reverse complement strand
GTCATCGACACCGAGCCCACCAGCGCCTGGGCATACAACGGGGCCAACTCCGGGTCCAGCCCCCGGCGAGAGAAGTCCCCGGCCAGGATGGAGCTCACTTGACCGACGGCGTCGTTGAGCAGACTGGAGTACGTGCCCGAGCTGATCGAGGCTGGCGAGTCGCGGATCATGATCCGGAACCCGTCCGTGCGTTCCTCGACGTAGGTCAGCAAGGCCAGCGCGACACGCTCAACGCGTACCCGGGACCGGTTGTTCGTCAGCGACGAGGTTATGCCGTCCAGCAGCGCCGACATCTCGCGGTCGACGACAACCGCGTACAACCCTTCCTTGCCGCCGAAATGCTCATAGACAACCGGTTTTGACACGTTGGCACGCAGCGCGATTTCCTCGATCGAGGTGCCTTCGTAACCGCGTTCAGCGAACAGCGATCGCGCGATGCCGATGAGCTGAAGGCGGCGCTCGCTGCCGGTCATCCTGGCCCGCGGCGCCCGCACCTCTTTATCCGGCGCTGCCACGACCACCAGCGTATCGGCTGCATTACAGTGGACGCGGTCTTTCACCCCGTCTGACCGCTCCCTATACCTATCCGTCGTGGTGTAATCGGCAGCACATCAGATTTTGGTTCTGAGAGTTCAGGTTCGAGTCCTGGCGACGGAGCAACGGCCCAATAACACGCGCGTCCGGGAAGCAAGACAAGACCGAGGCCCAGGGGCGATGTCCATATCGGCACGCATCCGCAGTATGGTTGGCGGCCAATGTTTCGGGCGGTGCGCAAGTTTCGTTTGCGAAACACATATTCTGGATATACTGCGGTTTCACCGCACCTGTACGGCGCCCGTTTCCGAGGTAGGGACGGCATGGAGCGCTAGATGCGAAAGTTAGCTGAGCGAGGGCTTCAACCGACTCGCTCGAAAGCGTTTGAAGATAGCCGAGAAGCTGCTCTTGAGCGTGGACGTCCGAGGGTTAGACGGAGAGCGATGACCGATTCAACCTGCCTGGTCCAACGGGATGCTGACACGGTCGGCATGACGATCACGCAGCGGTTAGAGCACCACGCGCGAACCCACCCGGATCGTCGTGCCTTCTCGTTCCTCCAGGACGGGAACGGCGTGAATACCCGCACTTGGGCCGAGGTCGCCAGGGGTGCACGCGCCGTGGCCGCCGTGTTGAGCGAGCTCCCACGTACCCAGGAGCAGCCGCGCGCGTTGCTGCTCTTGCCCCACGACGCAACGTTTCTCGACGCGTTGTTCGGCTGCTTTTACGCCGGCGTATGCGCGGTTCCGGCGCACGTCCCAATCCCGTCGCGGCTCGAGCAGACGTTGCCCCGGCTGTGCGCGATCGTTGCCGACGCACGACCCGACGTGGTGCTCACCACGCGCGAGATACTCCCCGCGCGAGCGCTTGTCCCCGCCCTCGCCGAGATCCCGTGCATCGCAGTCGACGATCTTGCCCTCACCGACGCACCGGCGCGCGAGTCAACCGTCAATCTCGAAGATCTGGCTATCCTGCAGTACTCCTCGGGCTCCAGCGGCGCGCCGCGCGGCGTGATGGTCAGCCACGGGAACCTGATGGCCAATGAAGCGATGATCGAGGCCGCGTTCGGGCACACTTCGTCGACGGTGGCCCTAGGTTGGCTGCCGTTTCAGCACGACATGGGCCTTATCGGCTACGTGATCCAACCGGTGTACGTGGGTTTCGAATGCGTGATCATGTCGCCGCTGCAGTTCCTCAAGCACCCGCTGCGCTGGCTGCACGAGATTACGCAACACCGCGCTACCCGGAGTGGCGGGCCGAACTTTGCCTACGACATGTGCGTCGCTGCCGCGGAGCGCCACGGCGAAGAGAGCCTCGTCGGACTCGATTTGTCGAGCTGGGACCTCGCATTCGTGGGCGCCGAACCGGTGCGCGCCGCGACCCTCGACCGCTTCGAGGCGACATTTGCCAAAGTCGGGCTTCGCCGCGAGGCGTTCTACCCGTGCTATGGGCTCGCCGAGGCGACCCTCATCGTGTCGGGCGGGCGGCGCGATGAGCCGCCGGCCGTGTGGAGCGACCCCAGCGGCCCTACACGTGTGAGCTGTGGTGGTGCGTGCATCGGCACCGAGCTCGCGATCGTTGACGTCGCGCGCGGTGCTCGCTGCGACGACGGCGTCGAGGGCGAGATCTGGGTACGCGGTGCGAGCGTCGCGCGCGGGTATTTCGGCGACGAGCAGGCCTCGCGTCAGACGTTCGCCGCCGCACTCGACGACACCCCCGACCACCCCAAATGGCTGCGAACCGGCGATCTCGGCTGCATCGTCGCCGGCGAGCTGTACATCACCGGCCGCGACAAAGACGTGGTCGTCAAAAACGGCGTCAAGTATGCTGCCGAAGATATCGAGACCACCGTCGAACAGCTGCGCCTTGAATCGCTGCATCCGAACGGATGCGCGGCATTCGGCCACGATGACAGCGTGCGCGAGCGACTCGTGATCGTCAACGAGATTGCGCGCGACGCAGTCGCGGTGTGGCGCGAGGTGGCGGACCAGATCGTCGCTGCCGTTGCTGCCGCACACGGGACGCCGGCTGACACGGTGGTATTCGTCCACCGTGGCAGTATCCCGCGAACGACGAGCGGCAAGACCCGGCGCAGCGAGTGCCGCGCTCAATACGCGCGCTGCGAGCTCGTCGAGGTTTATCGTCACGTGACGGAGCGGCGCACATGACACGCGGCTACGCGCTCGCGGCGTTCACAGTCTTTGCACCGGCCAGCGCCGTGATTGCGGCCGCGGCCTTATGGCTGGTCGGAGTTACACCGTCGCGAACCGACCTGATCGTGTTAGCAGTCGGCGCGCCGGCGACGCTATTCGGTGTCGAGCTCGGCTTCCACCGTTATTTCACGCACCGCTCGTTTACCGCTCGGCCGGCACTGGTCTGGGTGCTCGGTGCGCTCGGATCGAGCGCATTCCTCGGGCCGGTGATGTGGTGGGTCGCGACGCATCGCCGCCACCATGCGCTCACCGACCGCGAGGGTGACCCGCACTCGCCGCACTGGCCGGTCAGCGGCATGCAAGGGCTGGTGCACGCGCACGTCGGTTGGCTCTTCAGTCCCGAGTACACCGCGATGACGATTTCCGCGGGCGAGGTGAAGGACCTGTGGCAAAGCCCGCGCACACTCGCTATCCACCGCAGCTACCTCGCGTGGGGCGCGTTGGGACTGGTGATCCCGACACTGATCGGCTTGGCGGCCGGCGGCGCGCGCGGCGCGCTCACCGGTTTCCTGTGGGGCGGGATGATTCGCGTGTTCGTGGTGAGTCACCTCACCTGGGCGGTCAACTCGTTCGGCCATGCGCGCGGCGGCCGCGCGCGGTTGCCACACTCGGGGCAGGCGCGCAATAGCGTGTGGCTTGCGCTACCCGGCTTCGGTGGCGGTTACCACGCCAACCATCACGACGCGCCGCGCGCCTACACCACCCGAGTGGGCTGGTGGCAGATCGATCCCGGCGGCGCGTTGTTACGGGGGTTGTCGCTGTGCGGGCTGGTCAGTGATCTCAAACAGCCCAAGCTGACCAAGACGGAGTCGTGAATGAGCGAGACGTACTTGGGCGCCGGGTCGGCCGCGATTCGCCATCACTATGACGTCGGCAACGAATTCTGGCAGATCTGGCTGGATTCTACGATGAGCTACTCGTGCGCAATGTGGGAGGATCCCGACGACGATCTCGAGCGCGCACAGCGTCGCAAGCTTGACTTTCACGTCGCTCAGGCGCGCGCGGCCGGCGCGGCGCGTGTCCTCGACGTCGGCTGCGGTTGGGGCGCCATGCTGATGCATCTGGTGGGCTCTTATGGCGTGCAACATGCTGTGGGGCTCACGCTCTCCGACGCGCAGTCCGATTACCTGCGCGCAATCGCGCCGAACAACGTCGAGGTCTGGGTCCGCAACTGGAGTGACTACGAACCGACTGCGCCGTTCGACGCCATCATCTCGGTGGGTGCGTTCGAGCATTTTGCGCGTCAAGGCCTGCCGCCGGAGGAGCAAATTGAGGCCTACCGCAGATTCTTCCGTTCGTGCCGCAATTGGCTCAAGCCGGGCGGGCGCCTCTCGCTCCAGACGATCGCATACGGCGACATACCGCGTGGTCAACCGCTGCGTGATCGCTTCATCGTCGACGATGTCTTCCCGGAGTCGGAGCTGCCACGGCTCGCAGACATCGCACGTGCAGCAGAAATGGAGCTCGAGATCGAAACGGTGAGAAATGATCGCAGCGACTACGTCAAAACGCTGCGCGCATGGTTCGACCGCTTGCGCGCGCAGCGAGCGGACGCGGTCGCAGTGTCCACCGAGGAGGTGGTCGCGCGCTGCGAACGTTACCTGCGCACGTTCGCCTACTCGATGGAGCTCGGCGCATTCACCCTGCTGCGTCTGACCATGCGCCGGACCGACCTGCCGGGACGGTGGTAGCGGTGGACCCGCAGGGGCAGGCTGGGCCACGGAGCTGCGAGGAGATCGAAGCGATGCTGGCCGCGCACGTCGCGCACCGAACTCGAACTTCAGCCAATCAGATCGATCGAGCACGCCGCTTCGATAACCTTGGCCTCGACTCGGCGGATGCGATCACGCTGATGGGCGTCCTGGAGGATTTCGTTGGCCGTCCGTTATCCGCCTTTCTGCCATACGCACATCCGACGATCGAGCAACTCGCGCGTTACGTGGCCAACGGCGACGGCTAACAATTGCCGGAGCGCGGCTTGAAAGCCCAATGCTGTTTTGTTTCTTAACCGCAGCTGAACGTCGGCCTGAGCTGCATTTCCTTTGCTCTTAGATTTGGTTATATTCTTAAAGTAGAAGCTTCCTACTCGCTAGTCGGCAAATCCGTGTCGCATGTTGCAGTGGTGAGACGGCTCATTGGCGCAGTTCGAGCCCCCCTGAGTCGCACGCCGCCCGCCCATGCCGTAGCCCTGCTTCGTGAGTGTCGGTGATCTGATTGCCCGAACTCAAGGAACTGTCGTTACCCTGAAACAGACCCTCACAAAAAGATTTATACTTGCAATTACTGAGCCGGAATCAGGTTAGTTAATACGTGCAAGTAGATTCGCTGCGTATTTATATGAGCGCGACGCAAAACTGGAGTTGGACTAGATGCTCAATTCGATACCAACAAGCGCTATCGCCTTCGATCCGATGACTCTCGGTCGGTTCCAGCTCTGCCAGCGCCTCAGCTGGCATGATCCCGACATCGGCTGCACGTTGGTGCTGTCGCAGCCTGACGTTGACCCCGACTTGTGGGCCGAGTTTTCACTACGTGCGCAGCGCAGCTATCGCAAGCATGGTGTCGAGTGCGCCCTCGACATCGACGCGCTCCGCAGCGGAGCCGATACCATCATGTTCTTCGCAATGATCGATGACACCGGACGGATGGTGGGGGGATTGCGAGCCAAGGGGCCGCTGCGGTCGGCCGAGGACTCGCATGCGGTCGTCGAATGGGCGGGGCAGCCCGGCCAGCAAGCGGTCTGCGACATGATCACCGACCGGATCCCCTTCGGCGTCCTGGAGATGAAGGCAGGCTGGGTAATAGACGATCCGGATCGCAATCGTTCTCTGATCAACGCTTTAGCCCGAAGCGGTTGCCATATCACGGCTCTGCTCGACTGTCAGTTCATGATGGCCACCGCCGCGGCACACGTGCTGAACCGCTGGCGGACGGCCGGCGGGGTCGTAGCGGCCATTCCGGCCGCGCCCTACCCTGACGACCGCTACCAAACCAAGATGATCTGGTGGGACCGGCGCGACTTCGTAAGCCACGCCGAACCGCGGCAGGCCGCGAAGATTTTCGCGGAGACGCAGCGACTAACCCGAGAGTTCTATAGCCACCGTGACACGGAGTTCGTCTCGCGCAATGTGGGGTAGGTGGCCGCGCGTCGATCCTTAGCGTTCAAAGCCGGGGAGAAGACCGCCGACCGCGAACGGCGGACGAGAGTAGCAACTGGTGAAGATTGTGCGACGTAGATCAGTAGATCAATCGTCGCTAACTCGAAAAGTCGATTCGTACGGGTCGCCGGGCGAGTAACGACTCCATCGCGACGCGGTCGAGCGGGCGGGACAGCAGGAAGCCCTGTGCCCGATGGCAACCTAAATCAAGCAGCGCCTTGGCCGCCGCGGCGGTCTCGACGCCTTCAGCAATGACGTGAAGTCCAAACGCGTCGGCCAGGGCAATAACCTGCCGCAAGATCGCCTGATCAGCCAGGTCTGTGCCGAGGTCGCGGACAAATTCTTTGTCAATCTTGAGCGTGTCGACCGGAAGCGCCTTCAGATATGTCAACGCGCTGTAGCCAGTGCCGAAGTCGTCGATTGCGACCTGCACGCCGACCTCCTTCAACCCCGCCAGCGTCTTATGGGTGGTGTCGATATCCTTGACTATGACGTGTTCGGTGATCTCCAGGCACACCCTGCTGGGGTCGAGAACGAACTCGTCGAGCGCTGCGGCAACCATGGCGACAAAGCCGTCCGTGACGAGCTGAGCGGGCGACACGTTGATGCTCAGCACCACACCCCGCGCGAGGCCGCGGTCATGCCAACAGCTGAATTGCGCAAATGCTGAGCGCATTACGAGACGTCCGAGTTTTCCCGCCAGATTGATAGATTCGACAACGCCCATGAACGAATCAGGCATCAGCAGTCCTCGAGTGGGGTGTCGCCAACGGATAAGCGCCTCGGCTCCAAGAATCTCACCGGTGCGCATGTCGAACTCTGGGAGGTAGTGCAGGACCAATGCGCCGCTATCGCTCTCGATCGTCCCTTCCAGGTGGAGCTCGATATCGTTGCGGATGGCGTACCTTTCCGCCATCTCAGGGTTGAAAGCTGCGACCGTGTTTCCGCCGACGCTCTTGGCTGACACGATCGCCTGATCGGCTTGGCGCAGTAGGTCCGACGCGTTGCCGCGCCCGGGTGCGCCTACGGCGACGCCGATACTGACGGTGCGGGTGATCGTCTCGCCGTCGACCGCCACTTGCTTGTGAACTTGCGTCAACAGCTGTTCAGCCAGCGCCTCAGCGGCTTCGGCATCCATGGGATCGGTCGGCACAATGACGAACTCATCACCGCCGAAGCGCGCGATGACCGAGGAAGCGCCTGCGGCTTCGCGCAAAAGCTGGGCGAAGACCTCGATGAAACGGTCGCCTGCCTTATGACCAAGGTGGTCGTTGACTGCCTTGAGACGGTCCAGATTGAAGAACAACAGTGCGACGGGACCTGGCTGGCCCTCAGCGAGTCTGTCGTCGAGGTGGGCGATTAGCGCCCTGCGGTTCAGTAACCCGGTGAGGTCATCGTGTTCGGCAAGATAGTGAAGTCGCTCTTCGGCGACCACGCGGGCCTGAAGCTGAGCGAACAAGGTGGCGATCGCCTGCAATGCATTCAGCTCTGCCTGCAGCCATTCCCGATCACCGACCTTGACGAAACCCAGGGTGCCAGTGGTGACATCCCCGGACAGCAGTGGCACGCAGGCGATGGAACTACTCGGAACGCCAGCGCCCTCCTCGACGTTGCGTTGATATTCGGCGTTCGCCGGCTCGGGACGCAAAACGCCGGGCTGCTTGAGGTTTTCGGCCATCGCGAAGACCGGATCGGCGTCGCGGAAATACACCACACGGAGCGGGTCCTGGTCGGGAACATTTTCGCGTCGCGGCCATTCAGCGACGAGGACGGTCGCATGGATCGTGTGGTCGTTGTAACGCAAAAAGCCGAAATCTACGCGGAAGTGACTAATCAAATCGGCAATCACGCGTTCACTGATCGCGACGTGGTTATCAGCGGTGGCCGCCATCAGCTCCGCAGCCGCCGCGGTGACCATGTCGTCCAGCGAGCGGGCCATGTCTGAACAGTAGCCTCTGCTAATGTTACGGCGTTGTTAAACCATACTTATACGGTCAAGACTGCGACGGCTGCGCACCGATGCGGGGTCGCTTACAGCGAATCGCAAAACAAGGGCAGGCGGCGCGTCGGCAGGTATGCCAATGAGCTGCCGGAATTTCTGCTGCAGCTCGCCCAGCTCGTCGGCGAAGGACGCCGACAACTCGGTGAGATCTCCGGCATCGCAGGCATAAACGAAGGCTGGCGAGATGGGCTGAACAGCCAGTCCGCACCGCTGCGCGACGATCCATACCGCCTCGACGGCAGCTCCGCCTCGGGCGTAATCGATCAGAGTGCTTTTGGTCACCGTAATGACGGCTATGGCAGAGCACGCCAACACACGACGGCGAGTGTCCTCGCCCAGGGCGATTCCAGCATCCCACTGCGCCAGGTGAATCATCACGTCTGGGCGCCGCAGAATGTCGAGTATGGCTAGTTCGCCAGGGCCGAGCTCAAGGCTGTTGACATCGATACCGCTGTCGACAAAATGATCATCCGGCCAACGCAGCTCGGAAACCATGTCGGCGTGCAGTCCCGGAGTCAGGTAACGGATCCGGTCGGCTGCCGCGAGAATCGTTGCGGCGCAATCGATGTCATCGCGTTCTGTTACGAGATGCAGTCGAGCTCCTTGTCGACGGGCCAGGGACCCGAGCAGTTCGACCGTTTCGGCGGGGATCGGCCGGGCCGTCCCGATGCGTCGGTTGGTTTCGCGCGCCAGCATTGGTTCGTACAGCCCGGCCAGGTCGGGGTCAGCCCCGGCGCGCAGACTCAGCGTTGCTTGCAACGGCGTGCCGTCAACGCCCTCCAACAGGCTCACCGGTCCCAGCATCTGTTGATGGGCGGCGGCTACTTTGGCGTTGAAGAGGGCCGCCCCGAGTGCGACTGCGCTGGCGCGGTACCCGACGTCCATCGTCGAGGTGTACTCGGGTGCAAGCCGGATGGTGATTACATCCGGCCCGATCTCAATACGCCAGGGCTGCGCATTGCCGCCAGACGGCGCGCGAATAGCGGCCGCGGCAATGACGCCCGACGCCCCCGAGAGCGGGGGATAGGAATTGTCGGCGGGCAGTGGCAGGCACCCCCCGACGACCTTCGGCTCGTCGAGTTTGTCGAATGCAGACCCGACGTCGATGCGGGTCCTTCCGGACCGCAGGTCTTCTCCCAGCCCGATCCTTCGGACGGCTTCGGCCAGCGCGCTAGCTCCTAGGACGACGTCGCCGGCCAACTGCGGCCAGGTAGACAGCATGCGGTCGACCTCCACCGCAGACGCCGAAATGCGGGCTGACAATTGCTCGGCTTCCAGAAACCGCAGCATGTGCGGAATTTTCTCCCGGCTGGTCATGCCGGCAAGGAGCGCGGTGTCCAGATCGCCGAGCAGGCCGTGCAAAATCGGGCGCTGCGGCTCCAGATCGAAACGTTCCACATCCACCAAGCCCCGGTCGCTGGTCGCCATCAATACCGGGATTCGTCGTGCTCGGGCGCACTCCCGCAAAACCGCTTTTATATCCAGCGAATCACATTCCTCGATGACGATGTCCAGACCGTCCAGGAACTCATCGACGGTTTCGGGTGTCAGCCCCGCGTCCATGACGCGCACGTGCAGGTACGGGTCGAGCTCAGCGATCCGGCGCGCCGCTACCTCGGCTTTGTTGACTCCGATGTCCAGTACGGTCGCCGGCACCCGGTTGAGGTTCGACAGCTCGATCTGATCGAAGTCCGTCAGCCGAAGTTCGCCACACAAGCCCTCAGCGGCCAGGGTGTGCGCGATGACATGGCCGACGCTCAGGCCGACGACGCCGATGCGCAGCGCGCTGAAACGCACCTGTTCCTCGGCGGTGATCATGTTCCTGTTCCGGTCCAACCGCACCTTCCGAAGCGCGCGGGGGCCGAGCACTGCCACGACGGTCCGTCGCCAGGGGTAGTACACCCACCTACCGGGTTCGGCGATCAGCTCCGCATCAGGCGGTGGCCGAAGCGCGCGAAGCTCCTCGAGCTGCTCGCCGTGATGGTCGACGAATTCGATGACGGGATTGGCGCGCAGCTGCTCCAGCAGCGCCGTGTCTGTAGGCTCTGCGGGGTCGAGAACCTGCGCCCGATTAGAAGCGGTAATCATCTGTTTTTGTCGCCGGTGCCGACCACAGTTCTCCTTCCGCAGAGCTTGGTGCAAACCCTATGCCAGCAAGGCTGTCGCACCGACTGACCGCATTCTCAAGAGAGCCCACTCGCCGAGGCATACCGCCCCGACAACCGCGCTCGTCGGGCTTACTCACACCTGGCGCCAATGCCGGCGAGGCCCACTCTAGGTCGCAAAGCGCGTGAACCGACCTTATGATTAGCGCGCCCGAAGCAGCACAACCACACCTTCCACCGATGCCGGGATTCTGTATATACTTCTCGTTTCCCGGCGGAGATCAATCTGTGATCCGCTTTGTTCCGAATTGTTCTCAAATACGCATTTGACGAACCCAGACAACCGCTGAACAACCAGCACGCCAAACTGAACGAGAAGCGACGGCCCGGAGCCACGCCCGCACCTGTATCGGAGGACGCCGTGCCCCGCAGCTTGGATCTCGTCGTGACCTCAGTTGCCGTGCAGCTGATGGAGGCGACCGCATCCAACGCCGCGAAAGTCAGTGAACATTTGCTGGCGCAGCTCGTTGAGCAGTTCGGAGTGGATGCCAGCTTCCTGCGCCACCACGACGAAAAGGATCGGTTCTCGACCCTGATCGCGGAATGGCCGCCGCGGCCCGACATACCTGACCCGGACCCCATGGGAGTGGTCTACTTCGCCGACGGCGACACCGTATACGCCCTTTCCGAACACCTGAAGAAACCCACCGTCATCCGACCGGAAACCGCGGACCACGACTACCGATGGCGCACCGAAGGAGCGCGCCACATCGCCTCGCCGTCGGTCGCCGCCGCACCGCTGGTCTCTGGGCCACTGACCACCGGTGTACTCGGCTTCGTCAAATACGGCGACCGGGACTGGGATCAGGCAGAGATCAATGCGCTCGAGGCAATCGCCTCGTTGTTCGCCCAGCTTCAAGCGCGGATCGCTGCTGAAGAGAAATTGCGCCACCTGGCCGAGCATGACGACCTGACCGGTCTGCACAATCGTCGGGCACTCATCTCTCACCTGACCGAGCGACTCGCGCCGGGAAAGCCCGGGCCGGTCGCGGTCTTATATCTTGACCTGGACCGGCTGAAATCGATCAATGATTATCTTGGCCATACCGCAGGAGATCGGTTCATCCGGCTATTCGCCCAACGACTTCGGGTGAGAATCGGATGTCTCGGCATGATCGCCCGGTTGGGCGGCGACGAGTTCGTCGTCGTTCCCGACGAGGCGATGTCCGCCAATGCCGCCGAGGCCTTCGCACGCCAGGTCCAAACGATGGTGCAGAACCGTGTGTTGATCGCCGGGGAACTGATCACCCGCACAGTCAGCATCGGCGTCGCGATAGGCATGCCGGGACGCGACAACACCTCCGACATCCTTCGTCGGGCCGACCAGGCCACTTTGACGGTGAAGCGCGTCGGAGGCAACCGGGTCGCGGTGGCCACCAGCGACATGTACGTCGAAGGCGCTATCGACAACGACATCGAACTGCATCTCCAGCGTGTGATCGGCGGTGACTCCCTGCTGCTGCATTATCTACCGGAGATCGACATGCGGACCGGCGAGGTCTTGGCGGCCGAGGCGCTGATTCGTTGGCAACACCCGACTCGGGGCCTGCTGCTGCCCGATTCGTTCATCGGCGTAGCCGAATCGGTCAACCTCGCCGGCGAGCTCGGCAGATGGGTGATGCGAAAGGCCTGTTCGGAGTTCAGCGAGTGGCGGTCCCGGGGCGTGGGACGAAACGCCACTTTGCGGCTCAATATCTCGCCTGTCCAGTTGGTCACCGACGGATTTGTCCGCAGCGTTGCGGACGTCATCGATGAGTTCGGCATCGATGCCGGCTCAGTGTGCCTGGAGATCACCGAACGCGTAGTGGTTCATGACATCGACAGCACCCAGCGAACCCTGGCGGAGCTGAAGGAAGTTGGAGTTCAGATCGCCATCGACGATTTCGGTACCGGCTACGCGGTCCTGTCGCATCTGAAGCTGCTTCCAGTCGACGTGCTGAAAATCGATACCAGCTTTGTGCGCGAATTAGGTACTAATCAGGGCGATCTGGCGATCGTCCGCGCGATCATCGGCTTGGCCGAAGCCTTCAACCTTCAGCTGGTAGCGGAGGGAGTCGAAACCGAGGCCGCTGCGATGACATTGCTGCGACACGGGTGTCGACGGGCGCAGGGGTTCCTGCTTTCGCGGCCGCTCGCAGGTGAAGCGATGGCGGCCCTGCTGTCCATAGGTTGGATGCCATTGCCGTTTTCGGCCGCATCAACCCCGTTGGCGCGCCAGGCAATGTGACTCGACAGCACGTCATCACACGTTATAAGCCAGTCGAAAGCCGTGCACCGCACCCGCATCGGAGGAATACCGTGTCGCTCACGGTTGTCGCCCGCCGGGTGACCCTGCCTCTCGTCGCGGTCAGCGAGGCGTTGGCGGACGCGACGATATAGGGCTACCAACGATGGTTCATGGAACCCGGATAGTTAATCGACTCGTCGTCGTGGGTACGACGCTGGCAGCCCTGAGTGGCTGCGGTCGACAAGGTGATGATGGACCGTTACGCGCTATCGCCAGTCCAGCCATACCGGCGATCACGCAGGAGATATCTAATCCGTTGCGCGGCCAGTACGAAGACATGTTGATACCGCTTTTCCCGCAAAGCAATCCCGCGCAACAGCGTTACTCGCCGTGGCCTAAGTCAGATGATGCGACCTTGAGAGTTTCGTGGCGTGAATTGCAACCTAGCGATCCGCGCGCGCTGGGACCGGATGCTACCGACGACCGCAAGTTCGACTTCAGCGTGATCGACGACGCGTTGACCAAAGCGGCCGATCGCAACATGCGGCTGACGCTCCGGGTGGTCGCCTACGGCTCGTGCTGTGGGAGCGATTACCCAGACAACACGAACATAGCGATTCCCGACTGGGTTCGTGCGATGCCCGGCGCCAGTACTAGTTATCCCGGACCACCGGCCGGCTCGTCGACTTCCGGTGTGACGCAAGTTGTACCGAATTGGAACGACGACGCTTACTTGGCCGCGTTCGAGCAGCTGCTTGCGGCGCTTGGTCGCCGTTACGACCGCGACGAGCGGCTCAGCGTGTTCGAGTTCTCCGGGTACGGCGACTTCAGCGAAAACCACAACACCTACCTGAGTACGGTGCTGGGCGCACCCGGTCCGGGGCCCGAGCAGAGTGAGGCGACCCTCGGGTATTTCAGCCAGTGGGGCAATCAGAACATCACCAAGGCGTCGATAGCGCGCCTCGTCGCGGCAAACGTCAACGCGTTCCCCGATACCCAGCTGGTGGTCGCTCCGCAGAACCCGGAGATCGTGCGAGAGCTGCTGGCCGATAGTTTGACCAAAAAGTTGGCCGCGCCGGTGGGCTTCCGTTCCGACTGCCTCGGGACCTACTCGCCGTTGCAGGACTGGGCCGAGAACAGCTGGTCCCGGTACGTGATGACGAAGGATCCGCTGGTCGCCGCATTTCGGCAGCGGCTCAAGTCGGTGCCGGTGATCACCGAGTGGTGCCAGTACACAACCAACGTGCGGGCCTACTACGTGAAAGCGGTGCACGACGTCATCCAATACCACGTGTCGATGACGTCAAGCATGAATTTCCCGGACGCGGAGTCGAAGACTCCCATGGACCCCGGCCTCTACGAACTATGGCTCCGGGCCACTGTCTTCGCCGGTTACCGGTATTCGGTGCAGGCCAGGGAGGGGTCGCAGGAGCAGCATGATGGGATCCCGACCATCGAGGTCACATGGACCAACTACGGTTCGGCCGCGGCCACCGAGAAATGGGTTCCCGGCTATCAAGTGGTGGACTTCATGGGCACGGTAGTACGGACAATCCCCTCTAAGGTGACACTGAAGACCCTGGTCGATTCCGGCGATGACGCCGGTGACACGCCGTTGCCCGCGTCGACTACCGAGTCCGTGCGCGTCGACTTGGCAGGGTTAGCGCCGGGCCACTACACGCTGCGGGCGTCGGTCGCCTGGCAGCAGCACAAGCCCGCGGCTTCCCACACGATGGACTACCCGCCAATGCGGTTGGCTCGCGACGATCGCGACGGCAACGGCCGATACCCGATCGCGACGTTCGACGTGCCACGACCGACAGCGGACCGGTACTGAGCTTTCGCCCTACATACTGCTAGTATTCATCAGCGAGATAATGATACTGTAAGTTTGTACTTCGAGGCTGAACAAACTCGACGCCGATACGTCTGGCCCAGAGAGGTTTGTCGTTGGACTTCCG
The DNA here is from genome assembly GCF_049802695.1 of Mycobacterium sp. Taxonomy (GTDB): domain Bacteria; phylum Actinomycetota; class Actinomycetes; order Mycobacteriales; family Mycobacteriaceae; genus Mycobacterium. Next base: position 8,284 of record NZ_JBARMY010000496.1, on the reverse strand, counting down.
TACTTTCGTCCGAACTCTTGTGACTCGGTGGAAATTCGCCGTGCCCGCGATCCTGGCCTGCGTGATTGGCGCGGGATTTATCACCGCCGTCCAGACCAAGGTCTACCAGTCATCGGCCACCATTCTGATGTCGTTCACCGGCCAGACGAACCTCTCCGACGTGGAGTATGCCGCCCTGGCTTCGCAACAGCGGTTATCGTCCTACGCCCAGATCGCCGGCGGGCCGATGGTGGCTCAGCGTGCGGTCGATCAGCTGCACATCCGGATGAGCGCCGACGAGCTGATGAGCAAAACCAATGTGGTGTATACACCGGACTCCACGGTCTTCCAGTTGACGGTCAACGACACGGACCCGACGCGGGTTGCCGCGCTCGCGGCTGCGATGGCCGATCAGTTCACTGCCGTTATCCCCACGCTGGGAGTGGGTGCGCGTCCGGCAACGCCGGCACCCGGCAAGGCTCCAGTACCAACGACTCCGCCACCGGACCCAGACAGCCAAGGAGCGTCGCAGCTATCCCAGACCACAGCGGTCGAGGAAATCCCTACTCCGGGAGCGCAACCACCCAACACGACGGAGCGACCGTTGCCGTTGGCCACCGGGCTGGTGGTGGAGCGGCCTCGCGCACCCGACGGTCCGATCCAGCCCGTCCCGGAGCGGAACATGGCCATGGGGCTGCTCGCAGGTTTGCTGCTCGGCATCGCGGCGGCCCTCATCCGCGAGGCCGCGGATCGCACCGTTCGCGATGCAGCGACACTGGGGCGACTTACGGATCTGTCTACGTTGGCAGAGTTGCCCGGGCGGCGCAGCGACACACCGCGATTCGGGACCAACGCCCTATTCGATGATGCCATGCGCACCCTCCGCACCCGACTGCTCCAAGCGATCGGACCCGAGGTGAAAAGCGTGTTGGTGACGGCGCCGTTCGGTGGCGAGGGAACGACCACTACGGCGGTGAACTTGGCACACTGTTTCACTGAGCTCGGCGAAAGGGTGCTGCTTGTCGAGGGCGACCCCCGTCGATCCGCGATCGCGCCCTTGATGGGGGTCAAGTCAGGACTGGGGCTGGCCGACGTGCTGGCCGACCGTAGCGTCGCCGCGGAGGCGGCGTGGGCGACAACTGTGCCGAATCTCTTCGTCGTGGCGTCACGTCAGGGCCGCCGCAACGCCACGTTGCCGTGCAGCGCGGACCTGCCCGAGGTGCTGGAAAACTTGTCTGCCCGCTTCGACCGCATGGTGGTCGATGCCCCAGCGGTGCTGGCCACCGCCGAAACCGGCCTGCTGGCCGGCGCGGTGCCAGCCACAGTGTTGGTGGTGCGTTCGGGGCGTACCACGGCCGAGGAAGTGAAAGATGCACTGCATGCCGTGCGCTCGGCCGGCGCCGACGTGGTCGGCGCCGTCCTGACCGATGCCCAGGTGTCCCGGCGCACAAAGGCCGCCGCCCGCAGCTACCGGGCGAAACTCGGTGGGGCGGTGTGAACACCTACTACGTTGCGGGCCGCCAGCGCTTCGCAGTGGCTGGTGCCTCGCCGGCGGTGTTCCTGTCCGGCTGCTTCACCATTGGTGTCTTCTCCTGCCGCGACACCACCATGGGGCAGATGCTCATTTGTCTGCTGTTCTGCCTGGTCGTGTATTTGACCAAACCGCAGTCGATGGTGTGGTTTGCGCTGTTCTCGGCGTTCGCGTCGCTACCCGAAAGCTTGCACATCGGAAAAGATCTCGGCGTGGTGACGATCTCCCTCTACCAGGTCGCTATAGTGCTGGCAGCGATCTACCTTCTGAAGCCGGTCTCGCGCTTGCGGCGGTCCTCTTACATCCTGCCAGGGATTTTTCTGGCAACGATGGTGTGTTGCGCCGTAGTGGGATTCGCGGCCGGGAATCCCATCGACCGAGTGTTGCGCGAATTCTCAATCCTGTTTGAATTGGTCAGCGGGTACGTGTTGGCCATGCTGATCATCGACGCCGGCTACGCCAAGGAGACGATGCGAGCTATCGGCGTGACGTTGTGGTTCTCGGCGGGCATGCTCGTTGCCGCTTCGTTCCATCTCGTCCAGCTGGCTGGTCGGACAGAACAATTGGAGAAGGGGCTGGGCGCGGCGGATGCCACCCGCTTGGTCACCAATTCCCAAAACATGGCCATTGCCATCCTGACCGCCCTGGTCGCCGCCTCGATCGTCGGGCGGGTAAAACCCGCAACGTATCTCCTGCTAGCCCCACCCGCGTTGGTCATTACGCTGCTGGCATTCGCCCGCCACACTCTGCTGTTGATGGCGGTGGCGGGGGTCGTCGCATTGCTTGCCAGCCCGGGCTGGCAAGCCCTACGCCGGACAGCAATTGCCAGCGTGACCAGTGCGGCGATCTTGGCGGTGACAGTATCTGGGTCGCTGTTCCTGCTAACGCATTCGTCGGCCGGCGCTTGGCTTGGCGACCAATTCACTGCGTTCAACAACCGGGTGCTCCAAAATGTCTCAAGCAGCAGATTCGCCATGGACCCCTCCATCCTGGCCAGAGAGGCCGAAAACACAAACCTCCGCCGCGCGATCGAGGATGCCCCGGTGTTCGGTCATGGGCTTGGGTACCCGTACCAGCTGCCGTTCGGTAAGCCCGACTCGTTCTCGGCGACGCTTGGCACCACCTACGCGCACAACTTCTACCTGTGGTGGCTGGCCAAAGCCGGCGCGGTCGGCATGACGGCATTTCTGCTGTTCGCGGTGACGCCGATCGTGCGGGGGCTGCTTAGTACATCGGCGCCGGCGAAGATCGCCGCGGCACTCGCCGTGGCCCTACTCGTGAATTGCACGGTCGACCCGATACCGGAGGATCCGGCCGACGCTTTGGTGCTGGGTATAGCGCTGGGAGCGGCGCTGCAGTTTGCTGTGGTAAGCCGCCGCGCACGGTGCGAAGACAACGCGATGCAACCCGCCAGCCCGTCCGGCGTCACCGGCGCGCACGCGGCGGCAATACCGGCATGAGCCCGACCGAAGGCCCGCTGCGGGTGCTCGTGGTCGGGCCGGCACCGGCCGGGCCGGTAAGCCGAGGCGGTATGGCAACGGTCGCCGCCTTGATGGCAGCGCATCCCGACCCGCGAATCCGCGTCACCGTAGTGCCGACATTCGTGGACAGCTCAGTGTGGCGTTGGCTGCTGGTGGGCGTGTGCGGGATGCTGCGGGCCAGCTGGTTGCTCCTGTGTGGGCGCACCGACGTCCTGCACGTTCACTTGGCGCACGGCGGCAGCGTGGTTCGCAAGGCACTGCCGTTGTGGGCGGCGCGACTGGCGGGGGTGCCGAGCGTGATACACGGTCACAGCTATGACTTCGGTGGCTGGTTCGACCGGCTACCGCGGCTGGGCCAGGCGCTGGTGCGCCGCACACTGGTCGCCGACCGCTGGGTGGTGCTGGGCAAACGTCATGTCGACGAATACGCCAGCCGGCTGCGATTGGCCGACGGCCGGATCGGTGTGCTGCACAATGCCGTCGAGATTCCTGCTTGCGCGGTGACCCTATCGGGTGTCGATCGGCTGCACGCCGTGGCACTCGGCCGGCTGGGAGTGCGCAAGGGCAGCTACGACGTGATCGCCGCCGTCGGCGCACTCGACGAAGCTGTCCCCACCGGACTGCGGGTGACCCTGGCCGGCGACGGTGAGGTCGATGAGGTTCGCGCGGCCGTCGCCGCGGCCGGTCTGGGCCAGACAGTCGACGTGGTGGGGTGGCTTGATGCTGTCGAACGCGACGCACTGTTGTCGACCGCGCATGTTTTTCTGCTGCCCAGCCATGACGAGGGCCTGCCGATGGCGCTGTTGGAGGCGATGGCGAGCGGCCTGGTGCCGCTGACGACGATGGTGGGCAGCATCGGGGAGGTGGTCAGCGACGGCGTCACCGGCCTGCTCGTGCAGCCGAACCGCCCCGACCAGATAGCGGAGGCGCTGGTCACTCTGGTCCATGACGAGCCGCTGCGGGTTCGGCTGGGTGCCGCCGCGCGTTGCCGCGCTTACGATTTCGCGTTGGATCGTTGGTATGAACAGCTGGCCCGATTGTGGATCGATCTCGGCGGATACCGGCTGACCGCGGATCACGACGTTCCTCTGGTCGTATCTGCAAAGCGTCAACTCGCGCCGCTGGCGAAGCTCGTTGCGCCACGCTGGTTCTGGCGGCGCAAATACCGCATCCTGCAGGTCCTCGGAAGATCCCATTCGGAGATGCGGCTCGTGCGCTCGCTTTGCGCCCCGGACCGGGTGTCGGTGGATATCGGAGCCGATGTCGGCGAATTCGCGATCGCGATGCTGGGATCGTCGCGGTCGGTGATTGCATTCGAACCGCGGCCGACGCAGGCCAAATCACTGGCGGCGATGTTCGGCGCGGTCGGCGCCGCCGTGCGCGTCGAGGCGGTGGCGGTGTCGGACCAATCCGGGATAACGACGATGCGGGTGGTTAAGTCCGCGCCCGGCCGCAGCACCATCGACAGGCACAACGCTTTGACCGACGCCGGCGGTAGTCCGGTCGGCACCATCGAGGTGCCGGTGGTGCGGCTCGACGATCTACAACTGGACCAGGTCGGATTCGTCAAGATCGACGTCGAGGGCCACGAGCTCGCGGTGTTGCGTGGCGCCGCCGACACCCTCAAACGAAACCGGCCGGCGTTGTTCATCGAGGCCGAGGAACGTCATCACCCCCGCGCCGTCGCCGCGATCGCTGAATTCTTGGCCGGGCTCGGCTACATGGGGTATTTCGAGGTCGACGGCATCCGCCGGCCCCTCGAGGAGTTCGACCTCGCCGAGCATCAGAACCCGGGGAACATCGACGGCCAGGCAACGCGCGGGACCTACGTGAACAACTTCGTGTTCCTCCCCATGCCGGCTTGAGGGCACCAGCACCGTCGGCATGCCGGGTACACGGCGGTCAGGCTTCAAAAACGGCGTAGATGCTGACGGTGGTGAATCTGTCGAATCGCCGGAAGTGCCCGCGAGCCTTTTCGAGCACGGCCAGCAGCCGCTTGTCGCCCCGGTTGTAAGCGATGTCACGGAGCCGCAGTCCGCTGTTGTCAAAGGCAGCCCGGAACTGGTCCGGAGTATTGCCATTGAGCCCGATGTCCACCAAAGAGTGCACGGGGTGGCCGTTGTGGCGGGCGGCGGCCGCACACACAGCACGCGTTGGCAAGATTGCATGCGCCCACGGCACTCTAAGCCCGGTGCGACCATGGTCGCCGTAAGGGCTGTAGTACAGCGGGCTGAAACCGGCGTAGATCTGCCCGCCCGGCGCCAATCGCCGGCCCAGTCCCTTCAACAACGACGCCAGGTCTTCAACGTGTTCGAAGGTGTCTTTGGAAACGATTACATCGAACAATTGGCCCGGCGGAAGGGATGTCGCATCGATGGCTTGGAAAGTGACGCGGCTGACCAAGTGGGGAAATCGTTGTGCGAGATTACGGTTGGCGAAGTCGATACGGAGTTCGTCCAGATCAACGCCACGCACAGTAGCTCCCGCTTGAGCGATTTCAATCGACAGAGCTCCGTGGCCACAGCCGACCTCGAGGACACGCTTGCCATCCCAATACGGCGAGGCTCCAAACCGCTGCCAATATTCCCTGTTGGAGTCGCGCTGCTCATCAAAGTAGCGTCGGGCGTACTCTTCGGTCTCGGCCAACGGAGCTCCTCCTTGATTGTCGGCGATGGGACAAGAATCAGAATACTACTAGTATCTTCAGTCTTTCTATACATCCAATCAGTATGTAAAATAGCAGTGTTATGGATTTCCGGTTTAAATCATTGGAGGTGTCAAAGCCTGCAAGAGCAGACTTCCACCGATTTGCGGCGATGCGCCGATTCGCCGCACTGGACGGTTTACGGGCTCTGAGTGTCATCGCGGTCGTATGGCATCACACCTCTGGCACTCCAGGTCCCGCGATCTCAGGCAAGGGCTACCTGGGAGTGGATTTCTTTTTCGCCATCAGCGGGTTCTTGATCACGACCCTGCTGGTGCGTGAGCATGCGACGAAGACGGTCTCGTTGCGGAAGTTTTACGCGCGCCGGGCGCTGCGGATCTTTCCGCTCTATTACGCGACGTTGGCAGTCTATGTCGCGTTGGTAGCGGCGACTCGCCGCCACACCCCCGAAGGAATCCAATTCTTCCACCACCTGCCGGCGTTCGTGACGTACACGTCCAACTGGTTCGTCGATCTAGCCCAAGGCAATTCGGTGCCGTTCTATTTCGCCTGGTCATTGGCAACCGAGGAACAGTTCTACCTGTTGTGGCCGCCGGTGCTGGTCGCCACGTTGAGCATCACGACGGGAAAACGGATCTGGCCCTCGTTGGCCGCGCTGGCGGTATTGGTTGTGATCTCACGGGCATTCTCCGTGGCCGCGGATACCGCGGTATTGCCGTGGCGTATCCCAGCGAGCTTGGCACTGCCGATCCTGCTCGGTGCCGCGGCGGCGCTCATCGTTAGCCGGCGACGTGGATTCGAATTGGTGAGCCCGATTCTCGGACGGGCTTGGTCCGCGCCGGTCGCAGCGGTGGTATTGGTGCTCGCGATCGCAACCAACGTAGCGCAGCCGATCACGGTGATGCTGATGGTTCTCGTTGTAGTCAGTGTCTGTCTGGTCGAGCGGACACCGCTGGCCCCGGTATTGCAGTGCCGGCCGATGGCGTTCGTTGGAGTGATCAGCTACGGGGTGTACTTGCTGCACATGTTGTCTGCGAACATCGTTCGACCCGTTCTCCACGAGCAATTCGGCATCCGGGTGTTCGTGGCGACACTCGGCACGGTGGTCGTCGTCGCCTACCTCAGTTTTCGCTTTTTCGAGACGCCGCTCTTAAAGCTCAAGCGCCGGTACGAGAGCAGTGGGGAGTGTGACGGCGACGAACTGTCGCGGATGGCGGCGGCAACATCACCATCTGCAGCGCCAGTCGGCAACCACCCGTCTGCCGGGCGCTGCGACTAGACGAGATAACGCCGTTGACCGCGGCCGTGGCAGCTCAGGCCGAGATGCGCGGCGCCGTGGCTACACGATCGCTGATTCGACTGTGCTTACCGTCCGCGCGGTCGGCGGGTATCCAGCGCACCATGCGATACAGGAACTTCGGATTTCCCAAGAGGTATCGACCCGTCTTGTGGGGTTCGCGAATCATGATGTCCACCCACTCCATACCGATACGTCGAGCGAACGTCGAGGCCCGCACCCGGCTGCCGGCCCAAAAACCAAACAGCCCACCGGTTCCCGCAACGAGGGGCACCCGCAATGCCGCACGATAGCGGGCGATCCACTCCTCCTGCGCTGGATTGCCGAACCCGACCAATAGCAGATCCGGTGCGGCAGCGTTGATTTGCTCGATCACCGCGGCGTATTCGCCGATATCAAGCCAGCCGTGATGACGACCGACCACCTCGACGTCGAATTGTCGCGCGACGCCGGCCGCCGCACGGGCATTGACGCCATCGACACCGCCCAGCAGAAAGACACGCAGCCCGGGTGTCGCGGTGAGCAGGGCCGGCACCACGTCGCTGCCGTTGAGATTGGCCTGTAGGCGCAAGCCGCGCAGTCGCGCTGCCCAGCGCACGCCGGTGCCGTCGCCGAAGACCAGGTCGGACCGGTTGAGGACACGCGCATAGTCCTGGTCCTCCAGCGCGAAATTCAGTGTGTTGGCATTGGCAAAGAACAGCGACCGGCAGCCCGCGCGGCCACGGATGATCGACTGCAACTCTGCAACAGCCTCATCCATTTGTTGATCCACCACTTCAATGCCGGTGATCCGGACAACTCTGCGCATCAGTTCAGAACCTTCTGACGAGTTCGGGGCGGATGTCGACGATGATGTCCAGCAACCGATCTGCAACCCGGTCGACATTGCAACGCTGCGCGTAGTGGTGCGCCGCCTCCGCGCCGCCCCGCGCCGCGGTGGCCGGATCCGCCAGTTGGTCGAACACCCCGGCCAGCCCAGCCACGTCGTCGACACCCACCGGTGGGCAGCCCGGCGGCTGGTATTCGGGCAGGCCGCCGACCGTGGAAACGACCGGCATGACGCCCAGCTGCATCGAAACGACCTGCACCCCACTCTGCGAGGCGCGCCGGTAGTGGGCGATCGAGCCCTTCGCGGCCGCCAGAGTGCTGACCACGTCGCGGTAGCGGTAGGTGCCGCGACGCCACAAGGTGTGCTTAGGCAACTGCCGGTCCAAGATTCGGCCGTCGCCGATGAAGACTAAGTTGTCGCCGCGCCAGCCGCCGCCGTCGACGTGTTGCTGCCACGCCGCCAGCACCACGTCGATGTTCTTGTAGGGATTGAGCCGGCCCAG
>NZ_JBARMY010000495.1:0-2769 GCF_049802695.1 Mycobacterium sp. | reverse complement strand
GTCTCCGGCAGCGCCCCGCTGCCGGTGCCGGTGTTCGACCAGTTAGCGGCGCTGGCCGGGCATCAGCCCGTCGAACGGTACGGGGCCACCGAATCATTGATCACGCTGTCGACGCGGGCCGACGGCGAGCGCCGCGCGGGCTGGGTGGGCCTGCCGCTGGCCGGCGTGCAGACCCGGCTGGTCGACGAGCGCGGTGGTCCCGTTCCCGCCGACGGTGAAACCATTGGACGGCTGCACGTTCGGGGCGCCACATTGTTCGACGGCTACCTGAACCGGCCGGACGCCACCGCCGAGGTGCTCGATGCCGACGGCTGGTATCGCACCGGCGACGCCGCGGTCCTTGACGGCGACGGTATGCACCGCATCGTGGGGCGTGAATCGGTCGATTTGATCAAATCCGGTGGATACCGCGTCGGCGCCGGGGAAATCGAGACCGCGCTGCTGGGCCATCCGGACGTGACCGAAGCTGCCGTCGTCGGGCTGCCCGACCCGGACCTGGGTCAACGGATCGTCGCGTTCGTCGTCGGCTCAGGCAACGTCGAGCCCGAGCTGCTGATCGACTATGTCGCGCAGCAGCTTTCGGTGCACAAGCGGCCGCGGGAGGTGCGTGTCGTGGACGAACTGCCGCGCAATGCGATGGGCAAGGTGCTGAAAAAGAAGCTACTGACAGACGGCTAGTTGGCGTGCAGGTCCTCGTTGAGCGCGATGCCCTGGCCGTTACGGGATACCGCCTCGACAGCACCGGTCACCGAATTACGCCGGAACAGAATGTTACTCGTACCGGAAAGTTCTCTGGCTTTGACCGAGGTGCCGTCGGGTAACGCGACTTTGGTACCCGCGGTGACATACAGACCCGCCTCGATGACGCAGTCGTCGCCCAACGAAATGCCCAGTCCCGCATTCGCACCCAATAGACAGCGTTTGCCGATCGAGATCACTTCGCTGCCACCGCCGGACAGCGTGCCCATGATCGACGCGCCGCCGCCGACGTCCGAACCGTCGCCGACCACGACGCCCGCTGAGATGCGACCCTCCACCATGGATTTGCCGAGCGTCCCGGCGTTGTAGTTGACGAACCCCTCATGCATGACCGTGGTGCCCTCGGCGAGATGAGCGCCCAGTCGGACGCGGTCGGCGTCGGCGACACGTACGCCCGTGGGTATCACGTAGTCGACCAGCCGCGGAAATTTGTCCACGCCGTACACCGTCACAGGTCCGCGACGGCGCAGCCGCGCACGCACCACCTCGAAACCGCCGATCGCACACGGCCCGTAGTTCGTCCACACCACGTTGGTCAACACGCCGAAGAAGCCGTCGGCGTTGAGGCCGTGTGGCGCGACCAGCCGGTGGGACAGCAGGTGCAGCCGCAGATACGCGTCGTAGGCGTCGACGGCTTTGTCGTCCAGCGAGCCGATCACCGTGCGGACCACCACCGTCTCGGTCGCACGGTCGTCGTCACGGACCGCCAGCTCGGCCAGCTCGTCGGGCACCTCTGCCACCGACAACCGCACTGTGCCGGTTTCGCCAGGCTCGACCAGTTCCGGTGCGGGAAACCAGGTGTCGAGGACGGACCCATCAGCCGCCAGCGTTGCCAGCCCAATGCCCGAAGCTCCAGTCACCCGGCCCACGCTACTGTCCGCGGCCACACGGTCGCAAAGCACTACCCTTGACCGTGTGCTGGACCTTCACGGCGACCCGATCGAGCTGGCCGCGGCGCTGGTCGACATCCCCAGCGAATCACGTTCCGAGGCGAGGATCGCCGACGAGGTGGAGGCTGCGCTGCGCGAGCAGACAAGCGGCTTCGAGATCATTCGCAACGGCAACGCTGTGCTGGCCCGCACCCAGCTGGGCCGCCCCGCAAGGGTGTTGCTCGCCGGGCATCTCGACACCGTCCCGGCGGCCCACAACGTGCCCAGCCGCCGAGACGGCGACCTGCTGCACGGCTGCGGCACCGTAGACATGAAATCCGGCGACGCGGTCTTCCTGCATGTGGCCGCCACGGTCGCGGCACCGGTTCACGACTTGACCCTCGTCTTCTACGACTGCGAGGAAATCGACGCGGTTTTAAACGGTTTGGGCCGCATTGAGCAGGAACTGCCGGACTGGCTCAACGCCGACGTTGCCGTTCTCGGGGAACCCACTGCCGGCTACATCGAGGCCGGCTGCCAGGGCACGCTGCGCGTCGTCGTGCACGCCCGCGGAACTCGCGCACATTCCGCGCGTTCGTGGCTGGGCGACAATGCAATTCACCGCTTGGGCGCGGTGCTCGACCGGCTGGCGGGCTACCAGGCACGCGAGGTCGAGATTGACGGCTGCCTGTACCGCGAGGGCTTGTCGGCAGTGCGCATCGACGGCGGCATCGCCGGCAACGTCATCCCCGATGCGGCGTCGGTAACGGTGAACTACCGTTTCGCGCCCGACCGCTCCACCACCAAGGCGCTGCAGCACGTGCACGACGTGTTCGACGGGCTCGACGTGCGCATCGAGCAGACCGATGTCGCGGCCGGCGCGCTGCCCGGGCTCTCCAAGCCTGCTGCCAAGGCGCTGGTCGAGGCCGCCGCCGGGCAGGTGCGGGCGAAATACGGCTGGACCGATGTGTCGCGTTTCGCTGCGCGCGGTATTCCCGCGGTGAACTACGGCCCCGGTGACCCAAATCTGGCCCATCGACGCGACGAGCAGGTGCCCGTCGACCAGATCACCGCCGCCGCGGAAATGTTGCGTCGCTACCTGTCTCACTGAGCGCGCTGCGCCTGCGCGGCGGCATCGGCG
>NZ_JBARMY010000494.1:0-2861 GCF_049802695.1 Mycobacterium sp. | reverse complement strand
CTGCTGCGCTCGCATTCCGCGCAGAGCCTGGCCGTGCGGGGCGCCTACATGGAGGTGATCGCCGACACCGTGGGCACCGTCGGTGTGCTGATCGCCGGGCTGGTGACGGTGACGACGCACTGGCCCTACGCCGACGTGGTGGTCGCGGTCCTGGTCGCGTTGTGGGTGCTGCCGCGGGCGTTCGCGCTGGCTCGCGCCGCACTGCGAATCCTCTCCGAATCGTCACCGAGCCACATCGACGTCGAGGAGCTGCGCGCGGCGCTGTGCGCGGTGGACGGCGTGACCGGCGTCCACGATCTGCATGTGTGGACCCTGGTGCCCGGCAAGGACGCCGTCACCGCACACCTGATCAGCAGCGCGGATTCGGCACGGGTGCTCGGCGCGGCGCGCGCGGCGCTGTCGGCGCGCGGGCTGGAGCACGCCACCATCCAGGTGGAGCCTCCCGACGGAATAAGCGAATGCTCGTCCAGCTGGTGAGTCGGCCCAGTCAGTTCAGGCCAAGGGCCGCGCGAGCACTGGGGTCGCAGTCGTCGAGCAGATCCAGGCAGCGCGCGTACTCCTCGGTCTCCCCGATCGCGTCGGCAGCCCGCCCCAGCGCCGCCACACAGCGCAGGAAACCCCGATTGGGCTCATGGGAATACGGCACCGGACCGAAGCCCCGCCAGCCGTTGCGCCGCAGCTGGTCCAGTCCGCGGTGATAACCGGTGCGGGCATAGGCGTAGGCGGTCACGGCTTTGTCTTCGGCCAGCGCATCCTCGGCCAGCGTCGCCCAGACCACCGACGCCGCCGGGTGGGCAGCAGCGACGATGGCGGGATTCTCGCCCGCCATCAGCTCGGCCTCGGCGTCGACGTCACCCGGAAGCAGAACCGGATCCGGCCCCAGCAGATCACCCATCGGCGGCATAGCTGTTATTCTGCCGTGCCGGGCTCGTCGTCCCTGCACCGGGGAGAACCGGTCAGCGCACCCGGGACGTCCGCGGGGCCGGCCCCAGACCGCCGAGAAACGTTGTGCGAGGAATCAACAAGAGTTCGTCGCACGCTTTAAGCTCGAACTACCACCGCCGAGCCGGGAGGACACCAGGTCTCATGCCGAAATCAACAGGGCCTGACCATGACAACACTTCGGAACCGGATGGGTTCGACTCGGACTCCTCCACCGAAGACGGCGTGACCGAGGGACTTCACCAGGGCGCCGACCCGGCCGGCGAGCAGAGCGCCGGCTTAGATTCGGCAACCGAGGTGATATCGACGGGCGGGACACGAGAAGAGCGTGAAGTCGCGCCGCCGGTGCACGACCCGCGGCAACGTCGCTTCACCGCACCGGGTTTCGACGCGAAGGAGACTGCGGTGATCCAAACCACTGCCGACCCGGCGACCGAAGCCTTCCGCCCGCGTTCAGGCCCGCAACGCGCCCAGGAGCCGACCGGCGAGCCGACGAGAACAGCGATGCCGCAGCTCATCCCGCCTCGGCTCGGGTCCAAATTGCGGCCGACGAACCAGCGCAGTTGGGGCTGGGTGCTGGCGCTGATTCTGATCATCCTGACCCTGGCAGCAATCGCGGTGCTGGCCACCGTGCTGTTGACCCACAAGTCGAAACCGAAGGCGTCGCAGGAAGATCAGGTGCGCGGCACCATCCAGAGCTTCGACATCGCCGTGCAGAACGGCGACCTGGCGGTGCTGCGCAGCTTGACCTGCGGCAGCTTCCGGGATGACTACGTCTCCTACGACGACCAGGGTTGGGCTGACACCTACCACCGCGTCGCGGCGGCCAAGCAGTATCCCGTCGTCGCCAGCATCGACCAGGTCGTCGTCAACGGAGGACACGCCGAGGCCAACGTCACCGCGTTCATGGCCTATGCGCCGCAAACCCGGTCGAGCCGCAGCTTCGACCTGCAGTTCCGCGACGACCAGTGGAAGATCTGCCAGTCTTCAAACAGCTGAGCCACTTAATGCGCGCGAATTGCGAAAAAGCGTGACGAGAGTGGCCACTCGACGGGCTCAAAGAGGTGGTGTTGGTCTTTGGCGTAAACACGATCGGGCGGTAGGAGTTATGCTCCGCTTTTGTCGCCCGTGGCGGTCTGTGGAGGTTTAGTCGTGGCTTTTGAGATGGTGTCGGCAGGGGTGCAGGGGTCGTCGGCGATGGAGGCGGGGTTGTCTGCGGAGAAGGCGGCTGGGGTGGCTGCGGTGTCGCCGGCGTTGTTGTCGGTGATGCATATGGGCGGTGATGTGGATTCGGTGGTGTTTGCGCAGGTGTTGCGGGCCATTGCCGGGGAGTTTGTGGGGGTGGCCGGGCAGCATGTGGCGGCTCGGGCTGAGTTTTCTGGGGCGCAGTCGTTGGCGGCGGTGACCGCGGTGGCGACCGAGGCGGTGCGGGCGGCGGCGGCCACCCTCTGAGCTGGCCGGGGTTGGGGGCTGCTGTATGACGCATCCGTGGCCGGTGTTCACCCCGGAGGTCAATTACACGACGTTGGCGCGTGCGGGGACCGGCCCGGCGTCGACGGCGGCCTATGGGGAAGCGTTTGCCCGGCTGGCGGCGGTGTTGGAGTCGGTGGCGGCGTCTTCGACGGTTAATGCGGCGGGCACCTATGTCAGTGGTGTGTGGCAGGGGGCGGGTGCGGGTGCGGCGGCGGTGGCGCATGCCGGGGTCAACGCAGAGACGATGGCGTTGGCGGCACTAGCAGCGGCGAAGGCGCCGATCGTGGCGTCCGCGGCGGCGGCGCATCCGGCGGCGGTGTCGGCGATGTATCCGGCGGAGGCGTGTGTGGCTAACCGGGTGACCGAGGCTGCTCATCAGGCGGCCAACCCGAGTGTGTTGGGCGCTTTTACGCCGGCGATCGCCGCGCTGGATCTGCAGTATTTCG
>NZ_JBARMY010000493.1:0-1671 GCF_049802695.1 Mycobacterium sp. | reverse complement strand
CACCTGGGCACCGCACGGCGGGGAAAGCCGGGTCGACGTGGCAGCCCCCGGCCTGCCGCTGATCGCCGAGTTGCTGGCTGAGGAGCCGGAGTGGGGCGCTCCTGAGGAGCCGGAGCGGCCGGTGGTGCTGGTCACGCACGGCGGTTGGATCGCCGCGCTGACAGCGGCGCTGCTGCGTCTGCCGGTGGTCAACTGGCCGGTGCTGGGCGGCATGGGTAATGCCAGTTGGACGCAGCTGAGCGGGCATGCCGCCGATGACGCCGGCTACGGCGAGCTGGATCGTATCCGGTGGCGGCTCGATGTGTGGAATGCCTCGGCGCAGGTCGCGGGCGATGTCCTCTGAGGCCGCGGCGCGGCCGGTGCTGCTGATCTTCGCAGACTCGCTGGCCTACTACGGGCCGACGGGTGGCCTGCCCGCTGATGATCCCCGCATTTGGCCCATGATTGTCGGCGGGCAGCTGGGTTGGGATGTCGAATTGATCGGCCGTATCGGATGGACCTGCCGAGATGTGTGGTGGGCTGCTACCCAGGACCCGCGGGCGTGGGCGGCGCTGCCCCGCGCGGGTGCGGTCATCTTCGCCACCGGCGGGATGGATTCGCTGCCGTCGCCGTTACCCACCGCGTTGCGTGAACTGATCCGCTATGTGCGACCGCCTCGGCTGCGACGGTGGGTGCGTGACGGATACGGCTGGCTGCAGCCGAGGCTGTCACCGGTCGCCCGGGCGGCGCTGCCGCCGCATCTCAGCGCTGACTACCTCGAACAGACAAGGTTCGCCATCGATTTCAATCGACCGGGCATTCCGATTGTGGCCTCGCTGCCCTCGGTGCACATCGCCGAGACGTACGGCAAGGCCCACCACGGCCGGGCCGGCACGGTGACGGCGATCACGGAATGGGCTCAGCGTCACGACGTCCCGCTCGTCGACCTGAAAGCCGCTGTCGGGGAACAGATAATGAGCGGTCGCGGCAATCCCGATGGCATCCACTGGAACTTCGAGGCACATCAGGCGGTCGCGGAGCTGATGCTCAAGGCGCTCGCGGAGGCCGGCGTGGCGACGATGCAGAGCGCGCAGCGCGATGAGGAGGAGCCGCGCAATCAAACCGGCGTGGCGACGATGCAGAGCGCGCAGCGCGATGAGGAGGAGCCGCGCAATCAAACCGGCGTGGCGACGATGCAGGGGGGGTACCCCCAGCCGCGCAGCGGCGAGGGGGACGCACAGAGCGATGAGGAGGAGTTGCGCAATGAAACCGGCGTGTCGACCGAGAAAGCGCGCGACTGAGCCATGCCGGTCGTCGTCATCACCGACTCTTCGTCGCGCCTGCCCAACGAGCTGCGCGAGCGGTGGGTGATCCGCCAAGTTCCGCTGCACGTCCTGCTCGACGGCTCCGATCTGCGCGACGGTGTGGACGAGATACCGGACGACATCTACGAGCGCGGCGAAGCCAGCACCGCCGCCGTCGCGCCGGCCGAGCTGTGCGCCGCCTACCGTCAGGCGCTGGCCGACAGCGGCGGCGATGGGGTAGTGGCCGTGCACATTTCGTCGGCACTGTCCGGAACCGTCAGCGCCGCGGAGACGACGGCCGCCGAATTCGGCGACGCCGTGCGGGTGGTCGATTCGAAGTCGGCGGCCATGGGCACCGGGTTCGTCAGCCTGGCCGCCGCCCGTGCGG